>JAISKC010000063.1 GCA_031261345.1 Eubacteriales Family XIII. Incertae Sedis bacterium
CCCGCTTCACAACTGGTAATAATGGTATCAATATCTTCAAATGAATTTAAGAAATCGACAATCTGTTGCGCTTGCTTTGTCTGCATCGCTCCGGGATGATTCGGCATATCAACATCAGAGAAAACCAATTTCAAACGTGCGGCAAAATGATCGAGCCCTAAATCCCCATCACCATCATATGTAACGATTTCAATTACCGCAGTATGGGGGGAAAGAGGATGCTGTTGCTGCTGTATATGCAAGCATTTTTCGTGAATAAATTTCGAAATTCATATAGCTATGGCTCCCTTTTCAATCTTCCTAGGATATTTCCAATACTACCTCTTACATCTAGTATTTTATGACAGAAAACTTAGATCACCAGGAATAGATTGTTCTATTGTCTCTAATCCTTCCTCAAAGCTAGCTGTTGTGAAGTCGGACGTAGCTTTTGGAAATGGATATCCATAATGTCTCATCATTCTATCCATATAGCCTAACCATACTTCTCCATGTGGTGGATCTGCCTGGGTATCAACAGTAGCGTGAAGAACTTCGTGAGCAATCACTTCCCGAACTTCCTCTTCATCACCCTTCACGAAATAGCTGTTCAACCTGATGACTGCCTCTTTTTTTTGGAAATTAATGCTACAGCGACCTAAGGCCCCTCGCATATTCTCATTTTTTTTGCCTACTTCTATGACGGGGTTGATTTTCAGCAACGAAATGCCACAATTCTTAGCTTTAACAATTTCTTCAGCAAGCATATTGTTGAGTACTTCGCTGGTTAATTCAGCGTGCAGAGGTAGCCCTCCATTATCTGCCCTATATGTCCAATAATCTGCAATATCGGGATTTGCATCAACACCTATTCCATCTCTGTACAATTCTGAAAGTTGTCGTTGAGCTTTCATATCACGTAGATAGGCTGCACGCCTCAGAAAAAATAGCGAAATGCTGTCGTCCTGCTTTGTTCCTAAACCCTCTCTATAGGCTACAGCCAATAACTTTGATAAATCACGGTAATATCGTCGTTTATCTTTGTACCAAGATTTACTAAAGTTAAAATCACCACTTAGTACCCGGGCGATTTCTTTGTTGATTTCAATGCCACGACAACCAAAGAGCACCGCTCTGGTGAAGGCGAAAATAACAGCTACATTCTCCTGTGTACGATATCTATATGTTGTTAGTGAATTGATAAATCTGTATAAATCATTTCCCTGGAACAACAACCGTATCGACCAAATAGCAGCTTTAATCTCGTAGTATGTTTCAAGCGAACCCCACCATAAATATATCTTATCTATCTCAACATCGCGTTCAATTTTATAGTATGTTTCAGATGATCCCCACCACTGTTCGGCTGCATCTAGATTTTCCAACACTATGTCTTCACTCAACAAAATACCGAACCAAAGGTTCTCTCGCTTGATACTCTTGGTTGCCAAAAACGTGCAGACGATTGCCTGGTAGTAGACCTCTCTCAATATATTAGATTCTTTCAAATGCTTCGAAGCGTACACATTTGCGACATGACGATAATGCCAGAGTGCTTTCGCAGAATCCTGCTTTAACCCTATCCCCAATTCGTATTTTCTTGCAAGAATAAACTCGGCCCAAACGTCGTCTGCCTTCATATCATTTTGAAGTTTTTTTAAGCCCATCTTTGAATACTCAATCGCTGTTTTAGTTTCCATCTAATCAACCTCAATATAAAATATTAATAATGTATCAAAATTCGCAGTTGCTTTCTCCAGCTGCTTCAGTTTTTGTTGCTGGTTATCATATTCGGGATAATATTTGTAAACCACAGCATAGAAATACTTTGAGTGATTCATTTGACGCATGTGAGCTAATTCATGAACAACTATCGAGTCGATTACAGCATCATCGCCCATCATTAGCATCCAAGGGAAGTTAAGACGCATCTTGTCACTACAACTTCCCCATTGGCTGAAAGCTGATGTAATCTTTACATTGTCTGGAGATAATTGCATTTGCTTTGCATACAGTGATACGCTTTCAGGAATGTACCTTTTTGCTTCTCTGATATAAATTTGGGTAAGGATAAACCGCATTTCAAGAACCGATAAATTTTCCCCGATTTGAAATATGCCGTTTTCATATTTCCCTTTGTAACGATTTGCTTCTCCTATGTTCATCTCTGGTGAGCCTTTGATATAACATTCATTACCGCAAAAAAGTACTATATCTCCTTTGCTATTAGTAGAATTATATTCATAAGTATGACCTTTATTTGGGATTTTCACATGCAAACGTCACTGCATCACTCAGCGATAGTACAATACGCTCGTTGCATAATGTGTGATTAGTAGTCAAGCTATCAAAACGGATAATTTCTGCCATTAATTAACGCCCTCACTTATATTCATGACAGTCATACGAACAACACTCATATCATATTCCTTTCACTACAGTTATACACAGAATCCTATTTTGGGCGTGTCGGGAGCAATTTCTATTTCTTCGGGCATCACAAAATCAGATGCTGTGAGATACATCAAGTCATGTTGCGTAACTCCCGTTTCGCTTTGCTGTGCAATTCTTTCAGCCCAATTCAGTTCCGCTGATTCAAAAATATTACGTACGAACCGCCCGTTACCACTGTCCTTTTTCTGTGCTGCCTTATCAAATATTGGTAGCACGGTGTCACGTACATTATCATCAAGCATGTATCCGTTCTCTCTTGTCATAAGTTCAAGAATCTCGTACATTTGGACAGTAGAATAATCTGGGAAATTTACATGGAACTTAATCCTCGATTTAAGCCCCTCATTACGCTCGATGAAGTTCTTCATTTTATCAGGATAGCCTGCCAGTATCACAATGGTATCGGTGTTGTTCTCCATCTCCTGTACGATAGTATTGATTGCTTCATCTCCATAAGCACCAGACCAATAGTCTACAAGAGAATAGGCCTCGTCTATGAACAGCACAGAACCTTTCGCTTTATTGAAGGCGTCCTTTGTGAGTTGCGGCGTATATCCTGCATATTTCCCAATCAAATCTGCCCTGCCAACTTCTTTGAGCTTATTGCTCTTTATGATACCAGCTTCATATAGGATATTCGTAAGTAAGCGTGCAACGGTGGTCTTGGCACTTCCAGGATTTCCGGCAAATACCATGTGCATATGACGAGTGGTCTTGCCTTTTGGATGGATCTTCATGACACTCGCATAGGTGAGAATCTTGTTTATGAGTTTTTTTACATCTTCCAACCCGATAAGGTTATCTAATTCTTTTATTGCAGGACTTTTTTGAATCAACATTTTAGACTTGTTTGATTGTAAATACTGGTTTGCTGAATCTACTTGTGCTTTACCTGTTAATACAGCGAGGAGTTCCCTTAGTGCTTGTTTTCTCTCATCGCTTTCAATGTCGCCAACATGAGATGGGTCTTGACGATTATCCGTTGCATCTTCATATAACGGTGTCTTCTCTTCTTTATTTTCCCAATGGTAATAGTATTTATGCAATTCTGCGGGATCAAACAATTCTCCGGAATTCCCGACACGTGCAAATAAAGCGGCATCAGGTTTGCAATTATTTTTGAGACACATTTCAACAAGAAACGTCCGGGCTCCCTCTTCCGTTAATAATGACGAATTCATCCTGTCGGAAAGAAATTTCGCTTCATCATTACTAATGAAACCACCAGTATTTGCAACTCTTATAGAGTTAAGAAATTCAGATATCTTGATTTTACGTATTTTTCTGTCTACAAGCTTGGGAGATACCAATTTCATAAGAGCCTTTGATTTTTCGGTGACAACATTAGTAGGTAGATGATTATTTGCTAATATAACCATTTGGATACTACTTCCATTTATGTTTACCGGGGCAAAGCATATTTCGTCATCGTTTAGGCGATTACACGCTATAATGACCTGTTTGGTTGTATTTTTAATAACCCCAAGGCGTTTTCCTGTTTCGGTTTTCGCTATGACATTATATGCTATCATTTTTAATACCCTCCTCCCCTGACTTCGCCAATAGACATTCTCTGGCATCTTTTAGCAACTTATCAATATTGTTAACAACCTCGATAATGACCGCTGGTTTTTCCTGAAACTGACGACTTCCATAAATTGTTTTTGAGATGTACTCAAACGGCTTTATCAAATCACCATCAACAATGCTATCCAGAGTATTGTGAACAGATGTCCCGTTTTTCTCTTTTTCGGATAAATCATTCCAATATTTTAGTGTTAACTTTATGTAATAACAGAGAATTGCATTCAAGATCTTCAGTGTAATTGCAATATCTCGGATATGCTTATTTTCAAATCCACTTTTATTACACATAAACGACATCTCTATCAAACGAAGTATAGATGATACTGCACGACAAACTTCAAGATAGCGATTATCGCTTCCTTCAGGATATTTATCTCCCATCGCATCTACAGCTTCAAGCCATTTTAAGTAAGCATCAGCATAGTGCTTTGCTTTCATCGTGTAGTCAATACTGCACAAACCTTTGATATCTGACCAAATGAATATTTGCGCATCTATCTTTCGATCTGCCATTGACTTCATGGCTATTACTAGCTCCAATTGTTTTTCTGTATCATCTTTTATCATAGATATCCTCATTTATTATCATTAGCTCACAACATCTGCATTCCAAAATTTCTTTTTCATTACCCATCAGTTTTCTCTCGCTTTTTAGTGCCCATATATTTCTTTAACGTTATCCTTTAGATTTTTTACATCTTTTCCAAGTCGTACTAGTATCCCCTTCTTTTTATCACGTTCTACATTTGGAGCAGGTCTCAGTATATTGTTGTAATTAAACGACGAAAATATTACACCAACTAAAATCAGGTCTACTATATTACTCGTGCCTCCATACGATAAAAAAGGAACCTCAATATCGATTGTAGGAATCAATGAAAAATTTATGAGCAGACCAAAAGTAAAGCGAATAAAGAGAACCATCCAACACCCCAGCGAAAGAAAATAATCATATTGATTTCTTATCTTATTTATCATTCGCTTAGTGGCTACAAAAAATATGAACAGGACAGATATCACACAACCACCTAATAGCCAGCCATATCTTACAATCAGATATATTATTGGAAATACACTAGCAAGGCGTGGCACAGATTGTTCAATCGACATTCCATTGAGTTCCGGAAGTTGCGCAGAACCTACAAGTGAGGAAGAACTTAGCCATTGTAGTGAATTGTATGATTGATATCCAACCCCGCCCGGGTCTGAGGCACCCCTTGATAAGAACAATTCCATGTAACGACTCATTGTATTTGCACTGACATGGCTGTCTATCTTCATGAATAGAATCGTGAATAACACTATTGCAGTACAGAGTGATAGTGTGAAAAGGGGCCAATGGTTGTCTTCGCTATTAAACTTGCTCAATATTGAGATGAATAACATTGGAATCGCACAAAGTATTAGTTGTATTACATGAGGCATGGCTGGAAGCTGAAGTAATAGGATTGTAGAAAAAAATACTACTAAAAGAACGCTATATACTGCTCCACCTCCATCTACATTTCCCTTATATATCAAGCAAGATATTGGGATAATAAGCAGTAGCATGAGTTCAGCAGCATTCAAAATAAACGGTCCAATAGTAATCCATCTTGATGCAGCGTCAACGGCCACACCAAAGAAATTGCAATATAGAGCCATAAAGAAAAATCCTACAATAATCACCCACCTGTGAGAAAATACGGTTCTGTTATTTGTAACAATAATCATCAGCATAAGCAAAACTGACATGGATACCAAAATTATATGGCGTTCTGAAGACACTCCATATAGTGATGTGCGGAAATGAACCGTTTGAAGTACACCCAAGATTGATAGAGTGACAGGAATAAGCAACAGGAGCATTGCAGTCCGAGAGATACGAAACACGCTTAGGAATCGCATTGCGGGGCGTTGCATTATTGAATTTATCTCTATATTACTCATAAGATCCCCTCGCTAGACTATAAACCCGATACTGCGAACTGAATCTTTAGTATCAGATGGCATTCCAATATCTTCGGGCATAAGAATATATTTCTCGTTGGCGAAAAAACGCTTTGGCATGTTTTCAACACGCACTGCCCAATTCATCTCGCTGAGATCTAAACATCTTCGAATCCACCGACCTCCGCCAAAACCCTTTTCTTCCATTGCCGCATGAATCATTGGGATAACACATTCCCTAACTCCGTTGCCAAGAATGAAGCCATTCTGACTAGCCAAATATTCCATTATTTGATAAAGTTCTTCATCCGTATAATCAGGGAAATCTACATGAAAACTAATTCGACTTCTGAGTCCTGGATTTTTTTCAAGAAGAGCGTTCATCTCCTTCGGATACCCTGCAAGTATTACCACGACATCGTGGCGATGATTTTCCATCTCTTGAACAATTGTATTAATTGCCTCGTTGCCGTAGGAATTGTGATCTTCCACTAGGGAATAAGCTTCATCAAGGAACAACACCGAACCAATGGCATTAGTAAAGGCCTTCTTTGTGTTTTTAGCAGTCCAGCCGGTATACTCACCAACAATATCAGAACGCCCAACCTCGCATATCGTACCTTTTTTTGTGATACCGTTCTCAGCCAGTATTTTTGCTAGAATCCTTGCAACCGTAGTTTTAGCAGTGCCCGGATTTCCCGTGAACACCATATGCAACGGTTTCATTTCAATTCGTCCTCGACACTTTTGCATCACATTAGCATACGCGAGTATCTTACGGATTACTTCTTTTACTTCACCCAAACCAATCAAGGCATATAATTCATCTTCCGCATGGTTTTCTTCACCTTCATACTCATAATCTTCAAGTGGGCTATCTATTGAATTCCAAAAGCCTTCGTATGGCTTTGGCGGTTCTAACCCTTCGCACGCGATTTCTTCAAAACTCATGCTCTTATAGCGAGTATTGTACTCAACATTTTTTGAAGAACTTTCAGGTTTACTCACTGATTCTTTGTAGGAAGAGTTCTCTTTGATTGTAGTTGCCATATCAACAGTTTTTGATGGAATAAAACCATTCATCTCTGCTTGATTGATATAGAAAGGCAGATCGTTGAAAGGTATTCTTTTTATTCTACGGTTTGTAGAATGTTCCGTAATTCTAAATAAAAATCTCTTTATCTCATCTACTACTTCAGATTGGTTAAAACCTGCGCTATCACAAAACACAAGAAGAGAAATACTACGGCTTGTTGTCGTATAAACAACAACTTGCATATTAATATGAGCATCATTAAAATATTCCGCTGCACGTATTGAAGCCTTACGGATATGCTTTTTATTTGACGAACCCTCAACCCCTATTTCGGCTGTTATTCTAAAAAGTTTCTTCGCCATATGTTCCTTTCTCCTCTTCACATAATTTCGATAGTTCAACTTGAACAATCTTATGATACTTTGGGTAGTTAATATTCAGCCAATTCATTCTTGCATATTCAGACAAAATTTTTGCCTCGCTTTCTGCCATTCCCCCAAGTGCTCGCCGCAAATATTTATAGCAAGGATCAGATTTGTAATTAGGTAAATAATGTTTTAGCCATATAATAGCAGCAGATGTATCCTTACTGAAAAACGCATCCAAATCATACAACTGTTGTGCACTCAAATCTTTGGTGAGGTGCCTATCAATTCGATTGTCAAGTTCATCACTGAACTCCTGTAACAAGTCTTTTATTTCACTCTCGGAATCTCCTGTTAATTCTATTTTGTTAATCAAACTACGATTTATTCTGACATTCACTATGCAAATCCTCTATTATTTATAGGTATAGCCACATAAATATGATAATTTATTAAAATATCAAAATGGAAAAACTGCTCCACATATATTTGTGAAGCAGTCCGAAAGTCTTGAAATTATTTATTGGACTATCTATCTTTAGTCGTGCCTCAGAATGACTAATTGAAATTCACCGTTATCAATGAGATCATCCAGATGCTTATCATCATCGACATCTCCTCTATAACCATCTATTATTAGCAACGTATCTTTCTTATGACCAAATAAAATACGCATTTTATAGCCATATAAAGCTTCCTTACTCATGTCATCCTTTAAAATACTATTTTCAACAGATAGTTCTGAGACAATAGTATCCATTATTGAATCACGAAAAGGCAGCCAATAAACTGCATTGTATTTACTTCGACTATTTCTGATGTATTCCTTAAATAAATTACGTTTGACTTCATAATCGGAGGCGGGAACAATTACACATCTATTTTGTTGGAGTTTTTTCTTTATATTTATCAACTCATTTGAATGTGTTCTCTTCTTAAGCGCTATAGATTCGATCTCATTACCAAAGAACTCTCTTTGCAAGCTGAGTTCATGAAGTCTACTAAACATATTAATCAGTGTATCAATATCTTGACACCGACACGAAGGTGCTGGCTCAAGTGTGGCGGATAGAATTTCTTTTACAATGCCAACGCAACGGTGATCAACATTTTCAAGATACCGATTGTCCGAACCCAAATTCCAGTTGCCACCGGAAAACAGGATATCGTTGTTTACATCTAAATTGCGATTGGTTAAGAGCCAAAAGAAGACAGCTCCAATCGAAAACAAATCTGTGACTTCCGTGATGTCCTTATGTCTGCCAGTTTGCCTTTGTTCAGGTGCCGCCCATTCACTAGAAAAAGAAAGAAATGCGTAGTTTCCATCTTTAATGTCGGATACTTTCTGTATCGAATCAAAATCAAAAATGAAAACTATATTTGTGTTTTTTACTTTCAATATATTAGCTGGTTTTATATCAAGATGAACATAGTGATTGTCGGTTTTATGGTATCGCCTAATTGCCATTGATAAAGATAACATTATTTCGCTAATATCCGTTATCGTTTTAATTTCATCTCTACATTTATTGAGTGGGATTCCCTCTGATGATTCCATGACAATATATTCTGTATTGTTACCAGAGAGTATATCTACAGGCGTTATTGTTTGATTTTGATGAACGCGCTCCATATTGGAATGAATAATGTATCCATTGAGAAAACGTTTTCGACCTTTCTCAAAAGCGTCTCTTGCTGAATCAGCTATGGTAAGTGTGCCATCTTTCTCTCTTTTTATAGAATTAACCAGTTGAGAAGGGTAATATTCTTTTATGACCTGAATATGAGGAGCTTCAAGAACCTCATCTCGATATCGCACACTTTCAATTCGTTCTGCTTTGTAGACAATAGAACTTCCACCTTGACCAAGTACGTCGGTAATTCTGTATTTCATTTTTACTTTTGCACCATCGTCGTCAAAATCATGTAGCAACAGATTGTAATCAATAGGTAACTCTGCTTTTTCTACATTATCAAACGAGGAAAGTAAGCTATATATGTCCATACGTTTTGCTCCTTAACTAATTATACCTTACAAGCGTTGTAAATATCAGGATTTTTATAAAGTCACCCATTATTTGCACTCCTCTGATATAATATATCTGGAAACTATATTTATTGGAAATTTCACTCCAGAGGGGGCTACGCAGTGCCGAATTTCAACACAATCGAAAAGGAGAAATATCTTCTACAAAATAGAGATCTTGGAACAGATGATGTAATTGCCTATATTACAGATGAGCATAACTTCCTTTCGTTTTCAGAAAGCTTGAAACGATTGATATTAAAGGATGATCCTGCTGCCGAAGTTCTATGGAATGAAGATGTAATACATTTACTCTTCGATAAGTTTGACAATGCAGGAATTGAGTATCTTGAGGATACTATCAGAGATTGGGTGAATAAGAACGCCAGACCAAAGAAAGAAGAAGGATATGGTATTAAACTGTGCTTTGCTTTCGATGGCTTTAAGGGGAATCCTGAGAGTGCAGATGATTTTCTACAACGAGACTGCTACCTTGATGGTCTAAGTCCTAGAGAACCAAATGAAATAATTGTTTGGCACAGTATAGCAAAATCATATACGTATGAGCAATGCGAAGAACTAATATCTCAATATAACGATGCGATATACGGAATTACTCCTGCCGAAGCAGACAGATATGAAAGCATCCACACCAAAGTACTGGTGTCAAAATTCTTCTCAAATTCTGCCAAGAAAAACGATGATACGCTTATCTCGGATCTTGTCGATTTTTATTCCACAGGAAAATTTGGCAGATACAGAAAGACCGCACACTATTTTTTCACGCAAGATAAAGAACAGATATTGAATGATATGGAAACATATGATGATAATGACAATAAAAGAGTGTCTTACCGTAAGCTGATGAATCTATTGTTTCCTCGCCCAGAAAGAAAGAAAAAGTGTGGCATTTCTGATGATCAGCAACCAAAAGGCATAGGCGAACCCCGGTCATATAAAGAATCAAAATTCCCCAAAGACATTTACAAAGGTATACCGAACAAAGGTGATCTCAGTAATTTTGAAAAAGGAAAAGTACCAGTAAGTCGCAAGGCTCTAATTCTATTGTATTTCTCCGTGTATTCTCAGCAAATTTGGACTGATAATGAAGGATGGACTATGAAGCAGTGGTTTGATGATTTTCGTACGAAAATGAATATGCGTCTTTCACAGTCCGGAATGTACGAACTATATCATGGAAACCCCTTTGATATGATGATCATGTTCTGCGCATACTCCGAAGAACCAGATTACTTCTTTGAAGATTTAATTCAACGTGCTTATAATTGTTGAGGTCTAATGCGCATTAAAGTAGTTTTCATAAAATTTGCGTTCTGCAGAAGACACAACCCCATTAACTGCTCTATTTAATAGGCGTATAATCAACCATCCATTAATTTTATTTACATATCCCCGTTTCGAAAGTCCCTCTGTAGCTATGTTTATCCATTCAGTTGCAGCTCCAATTTCACCATCTTCTATCATTGCACCTGCCATTGTTGCAATATCAAATGACAACGGTCCATATCTAATGGCCTCAAGATCGATTAAGCATACACCCTTGTCGTTACTAATCAAGACATTGTTGGGTGTAAACGAACCGTGAATTAGCACCGAAGGCTCATCCATTATCGTGCCAGTATCGATAAAGTTAATCATCTCACGTAGTGAGAATAATGATTCCGTTTCCATAATGCTACTAATAATCATTGGTATATTCGGCTTCAGAGAGAACAGATGGTCGGTTCCCGGTATTTCTTGGATATCAATTTTGCAAAGGCTAAATTGATGCAGGGAATCAGAAACCGATTGGAATGTGGTTTCATCACTTGAATTCATTTCATTCGAAGGGAAGTCCTTTGTAACTAGATAAGGGGTGCTGTCTTTTAGGGAACCTGATGCAATAATTTCAGGCACAGATGCAATACCTTGTAACTGAAAAAGGGCAGAAGCTTCTCTTTCGATACCAGCAAATACACTATGTGATTTTTCGAATTTCACCCATACATTTGAACCATAATCCAACTCAAATTTCCAAGATTCATGCCGCTGATCAATCTCTGGACAGACTCCGTTACGGAGAAAAAACCCTTGCGTTGATAGTATCTCAACCAACTCCAAATATCTAATATCCATTAATTCTTGTTGCTACCATTGGCCAAACGTGATAGTTCAGTTGCTATTGCACAACCTATTGGTAGCCCTGCTAACTCCTCAAGCCATGCCCACTGTCCATTAGGATTTATTTCGAAGAAAACCCATTCATCATCTTGCGTTACAGCCAAGTCAACGGTTGCAAAAACTAAACCGTAGCTATTTACAAACTCAGCCAGAGCATTTCTAACTTTTTGCGGAACAATTATCGGTTCGTGCGGAACATTATCGAAATCATAATGTCTCCAATCAAGTTGCGTCTTCTCCGAAGCTTGAGAATCAATTTTGCATGCAAAAAAATTTTCTCCTACGATTACAACTCTCACTTCGAATTTTTTCGTTATTTTCTCCTGATATATTGCCGGTGCAGATAATATCTGTTCGTCAGAGATTTTTTCTTGATTGAAATTCTGAGTGAAAATCATATATTGCTTATCGAAGCTATCGACCAATGGTGTCCCCGGAGTAATGACTTTTGTTATGAGACCATTTGGAGATGAATCTGCAAATGATTGAACCTCCTGGGGCCGACATGAACACAAAGTAGCAGGTATTTTCAAACCGTACGATAGAGCTCGATTCAGTTGTTGCACCTTTGGCTTTGCTAATGCTTGAGCATATGTGCTATTTATCCAATCAGAATGAATGAAAGATAGCCCATTTTCAAGAAGAGCTATCTTTTGTTCACGAATGTATTGATCGGCCAATCTATCTCCAGTGCCAGTGTCAGGACTCATGGGCGATACTATTCTTCGCCTATTCCAAACACAGCCAACTTGACTGGGCAAAACAACCTTTCCTGAATCAACTACATACTCAACATGTGTATGCTTCTCGCCGGAAGCCTCTATGATAATATTTGTCTTTTCACCAAGCAAATCAGTCGTCAATAGCTCCCAGCTTTGACCCAGTCGGTCAAGTTGTTTTGTCACAAATGGCAAATGAGAATCTACTGCAAAAGTTACGAGTAAAACTGTTTGTGGCTCAGTCATCAGGTGTGAATTCTTTTACCGGACTTGTTGTCGTAGCTATGCAAGTAGTAGTTCCCTTGCACTTAATAGACTCCACATCCGGATATTCCCTATTCTCATAGAGAAAAGGAAGTATACTTTCTGGCTCTTCTACGACAATATTTTCGTTCACATTCATAATAAGACCCTCCCACTCAAAAATACTATTGCTTTAATTTTTCAATTATAGAACAGATATCGTTCATTTTCAACCATCTATGCACCATACTTGTGTATGATATCTTCAATTATTGATAATCCGTAATTATTCTTCTAAGTTCCGTCACCAAAAGAACTGCGGATAAGGGGTTTGGTCTGATTGACAATGCATCAGCAGGTGTATCGTCACCCATCCCATTTAGTAGCAAATTTGCCGGATGCCCCGTGTATCTTATCACCTGATTATATACGTCTTTTTCCTTGCATATAATCATTCCGCATTCACCAATATCTATCTGCTTGTTGGGACCAAAACTAAATACGGCAAAATCACCAGTGGTACCACACAATTTGTTTCGATATTTGACCATAAAACTCTGCGAGCAATCTTCTATTATTTTGACATCAGGTCTATTTATTCTGCCCAATACTCTTTTAATTTTCAAGACATCCACAGGAATAGCATTGTAGTGTGTTGCCACTATAGATTTTGTTTTGGTTGAAATCAATTCTTCGATTTCATTCACGTTCACTATATTCTTTGCATTGACAGGCGCATATATAGGCTTTGCTCCAAGCGAAACAATCGCCGCCTCCGAAGCTATCCAATCCACTTCTGGGATTATTACTTCATCGTCTATCCCAACACCAGATACTTGCATGCAAACTCGAAGACCATAGGAAGCAGAAGGTATTAATCTTGCATATTGACACCCATATAGCTGACACAACAAGGATTCTGATTCCTTGACAGCTCCACTGCCCAATATTTGGCTCGTGTTTCCTAATGAGTATTCATTTTCTATTTTCAGATATTCAATATATGATTGAATCGCGCCCTCAAGCCATTTCTTATCAGGGTGATATTTATCCATGGATTTATGCAATTGCAATTAATTCTCGAATTCTTTGTTCCAACTTGACTTGGTCAATATTGCCATAATCGTCCAATATGTTTCTGATATATTCTGCTGGAGAAGTATTTTCAACAATCCATGGTAGATAGCGCCTAGATGATGTGTATTTCAATGCGTTTAATACTTGCAATTCCTCTCTTGGACCGAATGGGTGCAAGAAATTATCCAAGGCTTCTGTAAATTCGAATTCTGTAATAGTAGTCTTTCCCACTTCATTTGCAATAATATTTGCTTCGTCTATAATGCCAACAATTTGGCGACCCGACACTTTTTTGTTTGCTTTTGAAAAGGCATTGATTATTCCAGTCGAATCAATTTGAATATTAGCTCTTTCTGCAACCTTCTCCGCAATGCTAGCCTTCTCTTCAGGAGAATCAGCCTCCAAAACAGGTAACACTTTCAATCTACTTCCCGCGAAAGCACTATCAATGAGCTCCGGTTTGTTGGATAGACCTATTAGCGATATTCCATTATTGCTACCTGTGTCTCCAAGCCACTCCAGCAAAATACCTCTAAGGGCATTATCAGTTTCTGAGCTTTCAGTTCTGGAGTTCGTTCTCTCCCCAAAACCTTGGCTTTCGCACTCATCCACTATCACAAGAATTGGTGCCATACTTTCAATAATGGAAATTACTCTTCTCAGTTTCCTTTCACTTTCGCCATACCACTTGTCTTTTACTGCAGACAAAGAAACAGCCGGCACACCCATTTCCCGCGCTATTGCAACGCTTACGTAGGTTTTTCCTGTCCCGGGAGGACCTACAAGAAGAAGCCTCAAAGTTTTCCCTTTCATATCATTTACATACTTTTTGACGTTTTCCATCCCAGCAACATCTCTGTTTAAATCTGTGTCTTCTGTACGCACAAAAAGCATTCCTTGTGCTGCCTCATTTATCAAATTCACCTTAAATTCGACAACATCACTAATTTTCAAAGGATTCTCCCTACTCGTCAATTTCCGAAGCCTAGATATCGCATCTATTGTAAAGCCACCTGTGCTATTTGCAAGTTGATTGATATCAACTTCAGGAGAGCAGACAATTGGAGGCTTTGCAGTTGCCGCACCCATTATGGTTATCGCCTCCCTTCTCTCATCAACCCCAGGGAGTCTTAAGGATACCGACTGAATACCGATTGACTGCAAAACCGTTGAATCTATATCGTCCGTTCTGGAGATTAGTATAATTTGATGCCCCTGATTGTTCCATCTACTATCTGTAGTGGCACGACTAACAATATACTCTCGAATTGTTGAGGAGGATGGTTCATCTATGCCACCTTGGCAAGGCATAATGTGCTCAGCAAAATCGAAGATGATTGTTGTCCTTCCTGCGCCTTCCCTCTCAAGGTTTCTAAAAATGCCAGTGATTACTTCAATTGGGCTTCTGAGATTGTCCCTATCGTCTTGTAGTTCAGAAAGCACATCCTCATTTCCAGTGACAATATTTTCAATTCCTCGCTCAAATGAATAGTAAACAGCAGGAATACCTTGAAATTCCGATTCCTCGGCGATAATCCTTCGAATCGGAACTAGGTGTCCTCCGTAAATAAACAAATCACTTGTATTGGAAGTAAAATTCAACACAGTATTTGTTTTTAATGCATCGCTGAAGCTTTTTACAATAACATCTGTTCTACTCATTTTTTTCTCCTATACTGTGAGTTTTCCTTTTACGGCCTTATTTTTCCCTTTTACAGTCGTCTTGCTCTTCTGCGAGACAACATCATCCGTTTTAAATTGCTTCCCCCTTGTTTCGGGAACCAAAAGAATCCCCTCTTCAAGCGAGATATTCTTTTCTCGGGCAATTGTGGCCCCTACTGCAACCAGACCTCCACCTTTAGTGTCTCTATGAGGGACATGCTTTGTTTTCTTCAGCTTGATACCGTTTTCCTCAATCTTGTCCTCAAACTCCTTTTGCTTTGCTTCACAGGAGGAGTCGGACAGACCAACCCAGTCCGTTTTTATACTTCCAGCATTCTCAACAAGAACGAAGACCGACTCGTGATTTTTCGTTGCTCCAATAACATAATTATCATTTTCATTTCTAACAATATTTGTAATGTTGAAATCGAGACTTTGCAGAGAATCCTGAACAATGAATGACGTAACCAATGATGTTACCTGCGTTGATGTCAAATCGAGACTGCCGCCATTTGATAGCAAATTACTGACCTCCGTTTTAAGTGTTGTTGCTTCTCCTAGCAAAGTGATATTTTTGGTTTTCAAACTCTCGTTTTCTGTTGCGACTAAATTCTTTACGCAAACATCTGTCAATAGTGTGTCAAGTGAAACTGCTACTGAATCATATGTACTCATAATTTCTACTCCTCCTTTAATCAAATACTTCATCTCTAGGATCAACTATTAGCGGGTCTGATTCTGGCAGTGGTGGCTCTGGCTCCGGATATGATTCGACAGGTGGTGGGTCTTGAACTTGACTTTGTGCCTGCCGCCTATATAACTCCGTCAATCCAGCATCATTTATTTTACGTTCCAAGTCCGCTTGGAGATTTCGTAGGTATACATCTCTCTCATCATCTATCTCATTGACTTTGAGTGCGATATCTTCAATGTCCGCTTTTGCATATTTAATGTTATTGAGGTGCTTGCCCTTCTTGTCCAAGATGACGCCGACGGCCTCAATAAGAATAGCCAATGTTCCGATAAAGGGGAACACCTTTTTATTTCGATCGCGTTCTTCTTCCACACCTTGTATTTCATCCTCGAATATTTTTTCAATTGCCGGAGTATATGTGCTATTTGCAATATTTATCGTTATGCTTGCATTTATCTTGCTTAAATCACGATTGTAAATTTGTACTGCTCGGTCTGACGAAAACCAAAAGGCCGATACGATTATAATAATGAATACGGCAACTCCTGCCACAATGCATTTGAGAAATGGGACGGTTTTCCTTTCCACAAACTCACCAACCAAGTGAAAATCATCCCATCCCACAAGAAAATAATTTGCACAACCTGCTACAGCCAACGAAACAATCAGGGAAATACCAGCGGCAAGAATCAACTGTATAGTTTGATTGTCTCCCCAGAGATTAAAGTCTTTAAAAAAAATAAATTCAAAAATGACAGTGGCAATAAACCCACCCCAATGCATCCAGGAAAGAAGCGTATTTGGGACTTTCTCAAATCTGTTTGTCTCTTTGATAACAAGTCCGCTTGTAATCCCATGTAATTTATCCGCATCTTGGAGTCCATATATAGAATTTGATTCTCTTCCCTCAAGAAGCGCGTCTATTGCTTCTATATAGCCTTGAACGCAAACTCTTTGTGTTGCGATTTCACTTTCCAAGGTTTCATCATTGCAAAATTCCAACAGCTCATCAAAAATCGGTGGAATATAAGACAAGGTCTCTTTTTCATCTCGGAGACTATCATTGTAATTCGGACTCTCCAATAAAGTAATCCGAATCTCTTCTTGAGCCCAAAAGAGAGGATCTCTTTCCATTAGGTTTCTGTTGTTTTCCCTTGCAGCCGCAGCAGCGGCCCTGCGAAGAACATCCTGCCTTTTTTTTTCGTGCCAGTCTCTCCACCACTTCCCTGTAAAAAAATCCACTATAATATTATCCGACATAATCTCTCCTAATTAATAAATTCCGCAACCGCTACAGTAGTCTGCTCAGGATTATAGTCAATCAATCCGATGCTATATTGCTGAAGAAATTCTTTTAGCAAAGCCAATCTTTTCTCCCCTTCACTAGCACTGTCTGGGGTGGCTAATATCAAAACAGCCTGTGCATTATCAAAAGCCCACGGTGTAATATTGTCGGGTTCGATATTATCAATCAAATCGCTTGCAATCAAAATTGACACATCTTTATTTCCTCGCAAAGCTGACAATCCAGCCTGAATGGTATTGTAAATACCACTCCCGCCACCAACTATTTCTAGCTGTGTATTCCTTATCAGTTCGCTGGCTTCTTGTGCAGAAATTAATGCTTCCTCATAGGCTTTGTCCCAATTTTCCTTTTCAGCCTGCCAAGTTGCTGCTTCCATTGCATCATCACCTATTGGCATAGCCGCTAAAGCAGGAACACCCTTCCTGACAATAACAACATCAGATTTATTGCCGGTTTGCTGTGGATTTGCCCCGATTGCCAGAATACGAAGCCTCAGTTCCGGAATCTCATTCACACCATCTGTAACTTGAGTCGGCTTTTCAGTAATATTAACGCTATCCGCCAAAGCCTCCTGGACACCTATATAAAAACTATAATCTGTTGAATTAGTCGTGTCGATGATTGCGAGTTTTTGTCTTACGGTTAACTCATTCGCTCCAACAGGAGTAGCCGATTCCCCAGATTCATTATTAAAGAGCGCATCTAAGTGAGTTTTTTCTAGGATTGTATCAAGCGTACTTGATGAGAACATCTTTAGGAGTACAACCACAATTGCAATTATTGCAATTATTGCAATTATCGGCTTGAAAAAGGGTCTATTTCCACGACCATATCGCCTTCCATTCCTTCCTCTGCTATTTCTGCCCCTACGCATAAAGATTATTCCTTTCCAATCATTAAATACAAATACCCTTTGCGGAAAGATATTGAACTATTAGTTTCTATTTGCTAATTTTGCTATAACATTTGCATTATACACTATGCATTTCTACAATGGAATACCAAATCCACTTTATTGGCAACGCTTTTCTGCAAAATGAACTCACGAATATTCAACAAGCATTATCTTATGATACTCTTTTCAGTGGGAAAGAGCACGGCGATGTATCAACTGTATAGTCGCCATAGACTTGTACCCATCTGATATTATTGTTATCCTTTACAAGGATTTCAAAGTGATAATTGCTGTTTACTGCACCATATAGAGTCGTCATCATTGTGAGGATACTTGTGCCCTCAAAATTTATAGGGATAGAGTTGCCTTCTGCTTTACCAACTGTATATGTGCCTGTTTCGGCATATTCGCCCCAGTCCTCACCAAGATTCAGTGCGTATGTGAATTCTCCATTACTAAAGAATTCAAGTGTGTAATCTTGCCCTGAATCCCACTTTCCTATGAGGTTAAAGTCACCAGCATTTCTATCAGGCTCTGGTTCAGGTGTGGGCTTCTCTTCAGGGATATTCGTGTTATCCTCTTCATCATACTGTGGTGGTTCTATACGGCTACTGTTTAGATCCGTGGTGATTCCGGCTTCGGTAAATGCCTTCCTAATGTTTTCAACATCAATACTTGTCAATAGTCCATCAGACATCATGTATTCTGCCATTCGAACTGTTGCCGTTCCAAATTCATTCATTGTGCAGTCTGAAGGAATCATATGCTCTGTGCCATACCATAACTTTGCAAACTCTGCGACTCTACCTTTTGGAGCCCCCTCAGTCCCCAAAAATTCTACGCCAATATTATATGCAACATAGTCGATAATAAGAGAATTTGTATGCACTCCACCATTGTCTTCACTCGTCCATACGTAGTTGTCCATAGTCTTTTTGTTTGTGTAGTTGCGAATCACATTACGCCAATCGCAATGCCCGGTGACATTATGTTCAACAATCTCCCCAAAGATATCAGAGACGGCCTCATTGATTGCTCCCGACTGATCTCTGTATATCAATCCTTCGGGAGAAACGACCGTATCAGAAACTCCATGCGTAAATTCATGGGCGACAACATCCAGATTTCTTGAATATTCCTTGCTACCTTTCTTTGACACAACAAAACTCATCCATCCCTCACCAGTATCTGAGTCGTATGAGAAGTACGCATTATCAGCTCCAAGAATATTTACATATATAGGCAACTTACTATTTCTATTGTCAAACTGTGTTCTATTCAAAGTATTGCTGAAAAAATCATATGTGCGAGCCATGTTGCCCATTGCATCAATTGCAGACTTGTTGTTATCCGCAGATGTAACAGGCTTGGCTGATTTAATATTTTCATATTTCTTATATTTGTTCGTATAAGTCTGGAGGTTGCGACCTTTATCGATCATTAGTCTCTGCCCATTCTCATCTTCATAGGGAATGTCATATTCTGAGTCATCTTGTCCTCTTGCCTTCTCAAATGCACTACAGACTTCACTCAACGCATCAATAACTTTACCGGATTTCGCATCTACGAATATTGACATTGACACATATGTGTCCGAATAACCATTAGCCTTAATTTCATATGCAAGAATAGGATCCGCGCCTATAGAATATATGACTAAACCCTTTGCTGTTGAAGAAATGAAATCTTCGTTACAATCCTGCTTTTTCACAAGATATTGTTCCGCTGCATCCATTGCCTCTTGTTCTGTGACTTTAGGATTTGTTTCAATATTTGATATCGCTAGATAATTACCGCTTGCTCCTTGTGAAACACCATTGTCACCAGCAACAACTACCATACTGCGCCCATATACTTCTATTCCATTATAAATTTGCTGAGTGTGATAATAAGTTCTTGAATCAATAGTATTATCGCCAGCCGGAATAAACACTTCGGTAGCATTCACGAATCCATAATCTTCGGAAAATACATTGAGCGAATCAATTGCACTTGCTGCATCAGTAATAAGAATATCAGTATATGTGCCATCATACGTAACATATATTGACTCTTCTTTTTCAACATCACCTTTTGCTGAGTGTCCTTGAAAAAAAGGAATTGCAACAAACCATCCGATTGCAGCTATCGCAAGCACAACGATAAAGGCAATAATGATACCGACTCTAACTTTTCCCGATGTAGATTTGAGCATATATTCGTTCCCTCCATATTGGTATATAATTAACTTACACCAATTATATATGATGGAATTCACGAATGGAAAATAAGCTCCACCTTACCCGCCGACCTATTACATGATAAAATGGTCAATAGTAAGAACTAGGGAAACCAATAAGTTGCAAAATCCACAATATGATTAAATGTGATTCAATACGCTACACATATCATCATATCCCATCTTCGCACAGACCTCTAATTTGCTTTGATTTGCAGTAGTTCTTTTGACCATTTTTGACATATCACTTGGATGACATACCAATACCTTACTTTTATCGGCTTTGTTTTGTAAATAGTCCATCATAATATTTGATTCTCCATTTCTTTCAATAATTTCCTCAACTAATGCATCATTATATTTTGACAAAAATAACTTATATGCCTTTCGCATTAAGAACCCCATTTCCTTAGGTCTGGCACAAATATCTTTTGTCAGAAT
This sequence comes from Eubacteriales Family XIII. Incertae Sedis bacterium, assembly GCA_031261345.1. Classification (GTDB taxonomy): domain Bacteria; phylum Bacillota; class Clostridia; order Peptostreptococcales; family Anaerovoracaceae; genus JAISKC01. Next base: position 20,813 of record JAISKC010000063.1, read on the forward strand.
AACAATTGTCAAATCATATTCTTCGATTAATTCATCTTGAAAAGGAATTGGAGTGGCAACACCACCATCCACATAGCCTTCTCCCTCTATGTCAACAATTTTGCCATACAGAAGAGGGAGAGCCGAGGTTGCCCGTATAAGCTCATAAATATCAGCTTTTCCATCATTACGATATTGAAAAGGAGCTCCTGTTTCTGCATCAGTTAGCATAATATCAAATACAATTTTTGATTTTTCCAACAAATCTATTTCTAGCGGATTCTTAGCTTTTAATGTGTCAACCATAAAATCAATATCTACAATTTTTTTTAATCTGAGAAAATTTACAAAATCCTTATTACTCAAATATCTAACATAAAAATCCACTGCCTGCTTCGTCCTCTTTGAAATGTAATAAGAAGCATTAATTGCTCCAGCCGATGAACCCACTATATATTTTATGTCATCAGCATATTTTGATTCCGCTAAAGCATCTAATGCTGCCATTGAATAAACACCACGCATTCCGCCTCCTTGAACAACAACCGCTATTTTCACCTTAGCACCTCTCTTTGCTTTGAATATACAATAAATATTTTTTTATTTCTTTTATAACATTTTGCATATCAATATGCCCCAATGCTGAACATTTCTCTAGTTTCTCTTTATTTGAAGTAACTATCGAAGCCCTATCCTTTAAATTGGATGGAAAACACACGAAAACATTACTATTACTAATTTTGTATTGTAAAAAATCCATCGTAGCATTGTATTCAACGTTCTCACCAACAAGTTTTTCTACAACATTATCCGAATACTTCGATAAAAACACTTTGAAAACATTTTTTAAAAACCTACCCATCTTTTTTTTTCGATCATTTATATCACAAGTCAAAATCACAATAACTAGATCTGAATGTTCTATCAATTCATTATTTAATGGTAAAGGCGATGCAATTCCACCATCACAGTATAATTCACCTTCTATAGAAACAAACCTATTGTAAAAAAATGGAAGAGCAGCTGTAGCTCTTATTAACTCATAAATGTCAACACTGCCATCATATGTAAAAAGTTCCGGGTTAGCGGTTTTCTCTTCAGTTAATGCCACATCTAATTTGATGTTTGAAGTTCTCAACAACTCTATGTTTAAAGGATTTTCCAACTTCAGGGTGTCAACCATGAAATCAATGTCTACTATCTTATTAAATCTATGTAAATTAATAAAATTCTTATTACTGAGATAATTAATATAGAAATCCACAGCCTCCTTTGTCCTTTTAGAAACAAAATATGACGCATTAATAGCTCCAGCAGAACTTCCGACAATATACTCAACATCTTTCGCCAATTCCGAGTTTGCCAATGCATCTAAAGCTGCCATAGAATACACACCAGCCATACCTCCACCCTGAACAACAACAGAAATTTTCAATTTACTTTCTCCTTTTTATTTCGCTGCAGATTGTAATTGCTCAGATTAGAGAGAACAATCTCTGATTTATGAATATAGGAATTCATCCCTGAAATATGCATGTGCCTTACAGCAATGGCGAAAAAAATGAGAACAACATAACATATAAGATTTATTATATCTAAATCTAAATGAAAATAGGATAACGGTAAAAAATATGGTGGTAATATCTCATAACAATATGCAATTCCGAGAGCTAAAACAAAAGGCAGTAAGCATACTGTTAAGGCACCAATGTCATGAATTTTTGGACATTTATGTTTTTTAAAAGGACGTTCTTGAAAAAAACACAATCTAATACCTAAGGACAAACCGCCAATAGCAATGGATATAATAAAAAATCTTTCCGAGACAAAAATTGCTGTTAAAAAAACGCAAATCGACATTATAGCTACTGTAAATAAGGAGCCTAAATTGTTATTTAAAGAATTTGTTTGATGAAGCAAAATCTCTTTGAAAAAACTATAAATATATAGTGTGAATAGTATATGAGTCATAGCCGCGCCTATATATTCACTGTGAAGACCTAGGGATAGATTAAAGCTAAAATGATTACATTCAAATACGAATAATCTAAGGATAATCAATCCCAAAGTAACTACTTTGATAACGGTCGCAACGTTCAAAAGGTTTTTCAAAAGGTTTTCTGTTTTACTAGTATTTTGCTCGTCCAGAACTTTACTTTTCGCAATGCTTTGCATAGAATAAAATACTGATGAATCAGTATACCTTTTTGAAAATTCAGCCATTTTCAAAGAAACAAAATCATGAAACAACCTGTAATGGTATGTCCTGTCATTGATATTCATTTTCCTTTTAATAATACTAATTTCGGGGCTCAGCAAATAATCTAGCGTAGCTTTCAAATCGTCCGTCACCACAGTACTAGAAAAATCCAACTTGCACGAAGCATTAATCTGGCGAGGTGATAATTCACTTGCTATACTCTCACCTGAACTGAGTGCGCAAAGTACCTTTCTAGTTAAATTTCTATTCGGTGAAGCCTCAATAATTCTTTCAAAATAGCGAACGAATGCGTCATTAGTATCTGTAAATACTATTTTTACACCCTGATTTTTTTCGAATTGAAATTGTGCGAAAGATACATTAGTTTCGATAAACAATAAATTATCATCTTTTCCTATTATATCTATAAATACCCCTTTTTCGTCTTCATCGTCTTCCGAATTTTCTTCAGTTAAAAATGTAGATGTCCGAAAGTAACTATCGATTAGAGTTTTATCAATCTCTGATCCCTCATTAATTAACGGCACAATTACTAAATTGTTATGCGTAAACACTAGATTAGTAATTCGTTTATCAATCCATTGAATAATATCAAAAATTTTATCATCCCTAATGCAAAAAATTTTGAAAATTTTATCATTCTTATTATTAATAAATTTATTCAATTCATTATGGGCACCATCTGCCTCGAGAAAATACCTTTCAAATTGGTCGAAAATAACGACTTGTTTCCCTGCAAACTTATTTTGTTCGATATCATTATAATAAACCGACTCTGTCATAAATGTTAACGGTCCACCATTTTCCCCTTTTATTTTATTATTATTGAAAATTTCTTTAACTAGGCTAGATTTACCAGAACCACTTTTCCCTGTAACAATCGCAAAAGGCATTCCACTATTATATTTTTCTTGCAATTCATTTATAATATCGTTAAAGCATCTCCTTTCAATAAAATTTGCATTGAATGGATTAAAGGATTCGGAATTCTTTTCATTAAAATTTTTTGCACCGCCCTTTTTCCAAATAATTACAAGACCTATTCCTAATATTAGAAAAATTATGGGGTAAATAATCCATCTGATTCTAGTAGGTAATTCCTGACAAATTGAAGCCACTGGAAAAGTAAAAATCAAAATTAAAACAGTTTCTTGCTTCTGCATATTATCAATAATAGAACTCACTATTCTTTTCATAGTATTTCCCTTATTATGGAATAGCATTATATATTTTTTTCCTTTGCTATTCTCTTTTAGCTTTAACATATAGTATATAATAGATACATTGGATTAGCATTTTCCACTATCTCTTTGATGATTTCAGTAAAGCTCTAGCCACCAATCTTCCCAAGTCATTTGAAAAAAATCCGGCTAAGAAACCTTTTCTTCATACACTGATACACACCTCCCTTGTTACGCGATGGATTATATGCTATCACACGCCCTTGTAATACAATAATGTTTACAGAAACAACACGCATTGCATTATGCTGTTTCAATGCTTAAATTGAAATTCTGATATTCAACATACATTCAAACCGATTCTGCTTATTATATCAAAATGTTCATATAAATAAAATACGAAAAAATCCGTTCTTCAACCAGTGCTAATCTTGATTATACAATGACTTCCATAAAGCCACGGAAATACTACTCCAGAAAAAGCAATTATGTATTAAGATTTTTCAATCTTTCAGGCACCCAATCGGAACAACCCATACACCATTTTCCATTTGGAACGCAGACTCTGTGAAAGTCAATACCATCAGAAAGGATGGCTCTTGCATCTTCTTCGTGTCAATATTCTCCTTGAATTTAATCAGATTGTCTGAAGCAGCCTCAATGTAACCTGCGCCTATCTTCACTTCTACAGCACCTCAACGTCCGTCGTTGAGTTGGATAATGGCATCTACTTCTGCTCCGGTAACATCTCTGTAATAATACACATTACCATCAATACTGCTCGCATAGATGCGCAAATCGCGAATGCAAAGTGCCTCAAATAATAGACCAAAGGTATTGAAGTCTTTAAAAAGCCGCTCAGATGTTGCTCCAAATGCCGCAGATCCTCATAATTAATACAACCGTAAGAGTACCATTGCCCCTGCAAATTCATTATAAGAATATACTCGTCTGCGAGATATTCGTTAAAAGGTTCCACCTTGCAAACTTAAGCATGTGCAGTCTTATTTCTATATTTCAAGTAAATATATCACCACGTGAAGTTTATCACAGGAACTTGTAAAGCAAGTTTTTCATAATCACATTCTGTTCTTGTACTTGGAACCATCATAGTAAATTCCTTTATATAAAAGGCACGAAATAAGTCCCGATTGCAGAGTACCGCCACTTTTATAAAATTGCGCACCCATTTTTCACCTAAATCGAGATTTGGAGAATCGGCAAGGTTCTTAAGATATGGCACAGACTCAGGTCTCGATAAAAACCCCAAAGCTTGAACGAGCGATAATCTGGAGGCGGCGTCCACTTGATTCAAGCGACGATGCAATACTGAAAGTGAAGTGGCTGTGATCTTAGTCGGGTCACCAATTGAAAGTTTCCGAATGAAATCTGATGCATAAAGATTTGCATCCTGTTCTGAAGCTTCTAAATCTTGAAGTGCATCCGTTAAATCATCAATAAGAACCCTATGTGTTTCACCCTCTAACAGAAGGGATGGCTTTGTCTTAGCTTTCATCATATTTTCTTCACTGGTATCGGGGGCTTGCATATACAGAACGCTTTCGGCAACATGCTCGGCGGTGCTGGTCTTGCCACACCACTTCGATCCCTCTGTTAAAACAGCACCCATTGCCCTAAGAACCAATGTCAATTTCTCAGCCATGAGTCACTGCAAGGTGAATGTCATTCGCACGGGATTGTGGTCCGACCCTAGGAAATCGCCGTCAACATTGTGCGATGTAGCCTTTACATTATCCGACACCATGAAACCGTCGAGCGTTACTTCATAGTTGACGCCCTTCTCGTATGTTATGCTGCTATCCCTGTCGGTCATAACTTCGTCGGCGTTGTCAGCTGTGAGCATGGTGAACCCGTCCGGCAGCATTTTCTCGTCGAACGGTTGCACCCAATCAGGCCTCTTCATTCCGTTCAGATTACTGTCCTCCGTTCCTGCCAATGCGTGGTTGAAATCGCCGCCCACGATGACGTAATTCCCCTTCTCATATTCCTCAGCCATGAGCCCCGTCAGCATTTCCATTTGAGCCTTCCTGATCGTGCCGCCCTCGTCATATGCGGACATATGCGTGTTGATTAGCACCAGAGTCTTGCTCTCGCCGGCAGCATTTTCCACAGGCAACCTGTTCACGACAAAGCAGCGATCGAGGTCAAAAAACTTCGTCGGAAACGCATCGCTGACAGGATAACTCCGCCGCACAGCACTGTCTATTTTGTAATTGCTCACGGTGAGCAGACCCGAATCCTTGATATATCCGATGGGTTTTGTCGGTGGGTAAAAGAGGTAAGACGTGTGGAAATTCGTTCCGTAAGTCCAGTTCAACCCGTTATACAATCCGAGCCCTCCAAGCACCGGAAGCACCTGATTCACATTATGGCTACGGTCCGCATCCACGTCCACTTCCTGAAATAGAGCGATGTCGGGCTTCTCCGCCAAGGTCTGCTCAACTATGACATCTGTGGCCTCATCGACGGACTTCTCGCTAGCCGCTCTGCTCATCGCGCCGACTGTCTCGCTCCCATCTGCCATATATCCCTCGTCCATGAAGAACGAAAAGTCGTGATTGTAGGCACCGAAACCTATGTTGAATGTGAGCATATCATACTCTTCGCCGGCCACAAGATTGTCCACCCTGTCGCTCGTCAGGCCGCCTTCCTGCACATACAAATCCTCATTGTCCGGTATGCGCTCGTAGTTCGACACGACGTAGATAACGTATCCGCCGACCACGGCCACCGCCAAAATGACGATCCCGATAACAACCTTCAATACAATTTTCAAAACATTCATATAATCACCTCGCTGTACTTCTCGCCAGTTCACCAATGCTAAAACAATTATATCAGTAATCTCCACCGTTTATTTAAATTTCACCTGTGATTTTGATTCGCCGCATAATTGGCTATAAGTGCTCAAAATAATGACTTATAGCCACGGAAATATCATTTCTTTAGTTGAATTCCTTCAAATTACAGTATATAATTCAATTCACAAAGGCCAAAGGGAATTTTATCTGGCTTTAAGTGTTCCAAAAAGTGACTTATAGCCACGGAAAGGAAAGTTTATGAAAATTATTGGCCGCAATAGAGAAAAAGCTTTATTGAAATCATATTATGAGTCACAACATCCGGAGTTCGTCGCTGTATATGGCAGAAGGCGTACGGGCAAGACGTTTTTGATCAAAGAATTCTTTGACAATGACTTTTTCTTCTTCTGTACAGGTCTTGCCAATGGAACTAAGCACCAGCAATTACAAGTCTTCAATGTCGCCATGAACAAATATGGTTCCGGCGAATATTTGCCGCAGGACAACTGGCTCGACGCCTTCATTCAGCTATCAACTATGATTGAAAACAGTCCAAATGGGGACAAAAAGGTGATTTTCCTAGACGAAATGCCGTGGATGGATACGCCGAGATCGAATTTTTTGATCGGCCTTGAGTACTTCTGGAACAGCTTTGCGTCCTCTCGTCCTGATGTACTGCTGATTGTCTGCGGCTCATCTACCTCATGGATTGTGAACAAACTTTTCAGAAACACGGGGGGACTGTACAATCGAGTGACAAAACAGATGTCTATCAAACCATTCACGTTAGGGGAAACCGAGGAATTTTTTCAGGACCGCGGTATCACATTCAATAGATACCAAATGATTGAAAGCTATATGATTTTTGGTGGAATACCCTACTATCTCGACTATTTTGATAATGAATACAGCCTTGCTCAGAATGTCGATATGCTCTGTTTTGGTGACACCGCATTACTGAGAAATGAATATTTCAGCCTATACTCAACTCTATTCAATGATTATGAAAATCATCACAAAGTTGTGGAAGCTTTATCGCTGAAGTCAATGGGGCTGACGCGAGAAGAATTGATTACTGCCACAGGCCTCAGCAATGGCGGTGGATTCTCCCGAATATTGAAGGAGTTGGAACAGAGTGGCTTCATCAATACATATGCACCATTTTCGCGAAAAAGCAGAGGCTCGCTATATCAGCTCACGGATTCTTTCACGCTCTTCTACCACAAGTTTATGAAGAAAGGAAATAGAGATGCTCACTTCTGGACAAGCAACATCGATGCATCCTCGCACAGGGCATGGAGCGGCTACGCATTTGAGCAAGTATGTTTCTCACATATTGAGCAGATAAAAGAGGCTCTGAAGATTGCGATAGTAGCGTCGAATGTGTCCGCATGGCGTAGCACGTCAGCGACCAAAGGCACTCAGATTGATTTGGTAATAGACAGGCGGGACCAAGTGATAAATCTCTGCGAAATAAAGTATTCGATGTCTGAGTACTCAATTACAAAAGCGTACGATCAAATTCTCAGAGAAAGGCGAGCCACTTTCAGAGAAGAGACGAAGACAAAAAAAGCTTTGCATACAACGATGATCACGCCATATGGAGTGAAGCACAATGAATATTGGAACTCAATTCAGTCCGAGGTGACTATGGAGGATTTGTTCAAGTAAATGCGGATTTCGAGCTGAACCGCTGAGCCTTTCCTAGCAGATGCGGGGGAGGCCCTCGCCGTATAGCATATCCACTCTTACCTTGCCGCCTATCTTTGTGCGCATGTAGACCGGTGGAAGTTTGCCCGACGACTTTCCTTGCGCGGCACCCACTGATGTAGCGTCCTTTGCCACTCCGATGATTGCTGCGTCTTTCCCCACACCTGTGCTTCGGACGATTTCGAGCGTTTCCTCCGCTTTTTCGGGGGAGACGACGAGAACCATCTTGCCTTCGTTTCCCATGTATTTTGGGTCGAGCCCCATGATGCCGCAGAATGCCCTCACCGACGCGTCAACGGGGATTGCCGTTTCGCCCAATTCTATGCTGACGCCCGAGGAGGCCGCGAGCTCGTTCAGTACGGTTGCGAGCCCCCCTCTCGTTACGTCTCGCATCGCCTTTATGCCTATCCCTGCCTCGCGGACTTTGCTTGGGATTTCTGCGAGTATCGCGCAGTCGCTTTTTATGTCGTTTTGTATGTTCATGCGCGCGCTGAGTATGCAGGCGTGATGGTCGCCGAGATTTCCCGATACGATAATGACGTCGCCAGCTTCAATATTTGCTGCCGATGGTCCAGTAACAGTAACAGGGCCGGTGCTCGAATCCCTTACCTGTTCGGGATACATGCCGATGCAGGTAGTATTGACGAAGAGCCCACCACTTCCCTCTATCACCTTAGTGTCTCCGGCTACGATGATGACTCCCGCTTCTTTCGCGGTCTTTGCCATCGACCCGCAAATTTGGTCGAGTAGTTCGATTTCAAGTCCGGTCTCGAGCACGAAGCCGCAGGTCAAATATTTCGGCGTGGCACCCATCATGAGCACATCGTTGACACTGCCGCAAACCGCCAGCTTCCCAATATCCCCGCCGGAAAAAACAAGCGGAGTTACTACGAAGGTGTCCGTACTCACAGCAATTTGCGGTGATTTCAAATCGAGCACGGCCCCGTCCTCCATTCGGTTAAGCACCTCATTTGAAAAATGCTCGGCAAAGACATCACGCATCAAAACATGCGAGTCCATTCCACCGGCGCCATGTGCCATAGTTATCTTTGTGTTTAAATCATTCATTCTATCAGTATATCAGTTATTCAACATGCCCAAAACACAGTTCAGTAATGAAGGAGCGTATTTGTAAGATTTGCTTCATAGGTAGATGATGTCAGCTGGCGAAGGCTTCGGCCGATCGTCCACCCGAATATCCGAGAGGACAACATCGACTCCATCTCTTTGGCAGTTCCTGTTCACTCCGGCAATCAAACTCGGGCGAAACGATTCGAGTATGGAGGCAACAAGCGAGTCGAGCTCCTCCGCCGACATGGAATCGCATATCCCCTTTATCAGCCTCGCGCTGCAATCACCCCTGTCGAGAACGCCAAAAATGGCTGCATACTGCGGGGTTTTCTTGTCCGCCTCAGGTATCATACCGTAGAGATATGTCAACACCGAAGCGTGATCGATTTTGGCAATCTCCACCCTCACCTCCAAAGGTGTAGGCAATGAAATATTATCAACGGTAATGCCAACATCATTTTCCGAAAGATACGAATTTGCCTTGTTTACAAATAGACGATTTCCTGAAACGGCATTTGCGAGAGATTGCGGCAAGGAGCTATTCGCGATAATAGCCGGCACGCCCATCATGCGGGCGACGCTTCCCAAATCCAGTCTATGAAAAATTGCAGTCAAAATCATACTTTCACACCTCACCAATTAAGTATACCAGTTATCCGCCATTCCCAGTAGTAGTGCCATCGAAATTTCGGCACACCTCGGAAAACTGGCAAATCCCGTAGTTTTTTAGCCATATTTCTACGCAAATCACCAATTTCCCGAGGTTTTAGGAAAATAGACGTTATTCTTGGGTGCTATTTTGCGGGCAACATCAAAATGCCCCGACCTAAGCCGAGGCACTTGATAAAAAAATGAAAAGGAAAGGCTACTGACCGTAGTAGGCGTCTTTGCCGTGTTTGCGTAGAAAATGCTTGTCCAGAAGTTCACGCGCAATCGGGCCGAGCGCGGGATCAGCAAGCTCGTTGTGCCACGCCATAAAAGCCACTTCCTCAAGCACGACCGCATTGTGAACGGATTCTTTTGCGTCCCTGCCCCAAGTGAAGGGACCGTGGCTAGCAACCAACACCGCGGGGATATCTAAGGGGTTGATCTGCGTGAAAGTTTCCACTATTACCTTACCCGTGAAGAGCTCATATTTTCCCTCAATCTCTTCTTTTGTCAGGAGCCTCGTGCAAGGTATTGGCCCGTAAAAATGGTCGCCGTGCGTCGTTCCGAAAGGTGGAATCGACCGTTTTGCCTGTGCATAAATAGTCGCCCACCTGCTGTGAGTGTGAGTAATGCCTCCGACTTCCGGAAAATTGCGATAAATCTCCAGATGAGTTTCTGTATCTGAGGATGGCTTCAGGTGGCCGGAGACAACCTCGCCATTGGAAATATCAACAACAACCATGTCCTCCGGCGTCATGGCGTCGTATTCCACCCCGCTCGGCTTGATGACCACGAGCCCGAGTTCCCTGCTTATGCCGCTGACATTTCCCCATGTGAATGTAACGAGCTGATGCAAAGGGAGCTGCATGTTTGCCTTATAGACTTCTTCTTTCAATTGCTCAAGCATCGTTTCACCTCGCAAGTTTCCAAGCCAAATCGGAGAGAAAGAGTTCCTGTTCAAGCTGCACGGGATCGGTATCCTTATGAATGTGAACAAACTCTATATCCAGTATCCGCGCCCAATCGCGCATGATTTCAGCGTCAAGATCGTAGCTCAAGACGGTGTGATGTGAACCACCCGCGAGTATCCATGCCTCAGCTCCAACAGCCAAATCCGGCTGTGGTCTCCACATGACGCGAGCCACGGGGAGATTGGGCATAGTCTGCGTCGGCAGTACGCACTCAATATCCTGAACGATGAGGCGCAGACGGCCGCCTATATCTATTAGTGAAGCGACGATTGCACTTCCTGCTTTGCCGTCAAATACAAGACGCGCCGGCGGCTCTTTCCCACCTATTCCAAGCGGGTGAACCTCAATACGCGGTTTCTCATTCGCGATGCTCGGACATATCTCGAGCATGTGGGCTCCAAGCGACAGACCATTTTTCAAATCGTAAGTATAGTCTTCCATGAAGACTGTGCCGCCGCCGAGTCCGCGTCCCATCTCCTTCATGATTGCAGTAAGAGCCGCAGTTTTCCAGTCGCCCTCACCCGCATAGCCGTAGCCTTTGAGCAGCAAATCCTGCGATGCGAGTCCTGGAAGCTGCCTCAAACCGTACAAATCCTGAAAGGTGTTCGAATATGCAATGCAGCCCTCGGCATCGAGCATCTGTTTCATAGCAATCTCTTCCCGTGCCTGATAGCGCACGGTTTCAAGATCGTCCGTCGCAAACTCGTAACGCTCCCTGTATTCCTCAATTTGAGCATCAATCTGCTCGTCCGTAACCGCGTCCACGGCTTCAGCAAGCTCCCCGACAGCCCACGTATTGACCTGCCAACCGAGCTTGATTTGGACCTCAACTTTGTCGCCCTCCGTTACAGCGACCTCGCGCATATTGTCGCCAAATCGCATGACCTTCGTGTTGCGGCTTACCGCCACGCCGATAGCGGATCGCATCCACCGCCCGATTTTCTTCTGCACAGCTTCATCTTTCCAGTAACCAACGACAACCTTTCTGGGCACCCTCATTCGAGCCGCGATGAAACCGTGCTCCCTGTCCCCATGGGCACTTTGATGAAGATTCATATAATCCATGTCGATTTCTTCGTTCGGAATCTCTTCGTTGAATTGCGTATGGAAATGGAGCATCGGCTTCTGCAGTAGTGAGAGCCCGCCAATCCACATCTTACTCGGTGAAAACGTGTGGCAGAAAGTGATGATGCCGGCACACTTTGCGTCGCCGTTCGCAGCGCGGGAAAGCTGAACGAAATCATCCGCAGTCTTGACCGTATCCTTATAGACGAGCTCATAGGGAAGTAATTTTTTTGCATTGAGCCCCTCTACTATAGCACGGCTATCCTTTTCAACCTGCACGAGCGTTTCCGGCCCGTACAGAACTTGGCTACCGACTATAAACCAAAATTCGTATTTTTCTTTCGCCATCATGTCCTCCTTAATTACTCAAATGTTTTATGGCCGCGCGCTCTATTTCAAGCCCTGACCTATATCTTTCAATAAATTTTTCAAATCCCTCTACATCTTCCCGCGAAGGTTCCACCTGCGTTCCTATATTCTCCGAAAAGACCCGCTCCCCAAGAAATTCCTCAAGGGAAAGATTGTCCGCACCGAAGAGCCGATACATTGCCAGAAGCGCTATCCCATAGGCTCCGCCCTCACCCGCCGAAGACATCACGGAAACGGAGACAGAAAGCACCGCCGCCAGAAGCCTTTGCGCTACGAGAGGCGTTTTGAACAATCCGCCATGTGCATACAGCCTGTCAACACGGACATGCTCCTGCGAAAAGAGTATATCCATTCCCAATTTCAGAGTCGCCATCGCAGAATAGATGGTAGCGCGCATGAAGTTTGACAGGGTGAAACGGCTATCGGGCTGACGCGCAAAAATCGGCCTACCCTCAAGAACCTCCGCAATGGGCTCGCCGGAAAAGTAGTTGTATGAAAGAAGTCCGCCACAATCGGGATCGCCCTCAAGTGCTATTTCAAACAAACGCCCAAATAGCTCACCCCTCTCAGGCCGCCCGCCGAAAGCCTCAAGCGTCTCGCCAAAGAGATTCACCCACGCGTCCAAATCCGAACTTCCGTTGTTGCAGTGAACCATCGCCACGGGCTTCCCCGTAGGAGTCGCCACTACATCTATCTCCCTGTAGACGCCGCGAAGCTCCTCTTCGAGCACAAGCATGGCAAATATCGATGTGCCTGCCGATACGTTTCCCGTACGTGAAGCAACGCTGTTCGTAGCCACCATACCCGTTCCGGCGTCGCCCTCAGCAGGACAAAAAACTGCTCCCGCAGAAAGCGTCCCCGTCGGGTCGAGCAATTTTGCACCTTCCTCAGTCAGCATACCGGCATCGTCTCCAGCCACCAATACTTTGGGAAGGATACTCGGCAAAACCCAAGGAAGATTTCGCTCGCTGGCGAGCTCAAAAAACTTGTCCAGCATCGTTTCACTATACGTATTTGTTTTGCTATCTATCGGAAACATTCCGGCCGCATCGCCGACACCGAGTGCATTCACACCCGTCAAAAGACGGTGTACATAACCTGCCAAGGTGGTCAAGGATGCGATGTCCGCTACGTGTTCCTCTTCATCGAGTATGGCCTGATAAAGATGGGCAATGCTCCAACGCTGCGGAATATTGAAAGAAAATTTTTCGCTCAAAATTTCCGCCGCTTCTTCCGTCGATGTATTTCTCCACGTGCGGAAGGGGACGAGAAGTTCACCCGCCGCGTCAAAGGCCAGATACCCGTGCATCATTGCGGACACACCGATGGCACCGACCGTAGAAAGCTTCACCTCGTAGCGGCCCAAAACGTCAGAGGCAAGCTGCGCATAGGCAGCCTGAAGCCCCAAGAGTACATCGTCCAGCGAATATGTCCAAACGCCGTCCTCAAGCCTGTTCTCCCACTCGTGGTCGCCCGAAGCGATAGGGCAAAACTCCTCGTCAATCAGCACCGCCTTGATTCGCGTGGAGCCAAACTCAATGCCGAGACTCGTCTTCCCCTCAATAATACTCTGAATGTTGCTTCGATTTGCTCGCAATGACAACACCGCTCCCTTCATTACCAAATCACTGTTGTTTCGCCCGTTTCTCCTTGAAATATGCCGGCCAAAGTTTGAACGCCTGATATCCGGTCCACGCAGCGATTACCAAAACGCACACACACTGTATGGCAATGGGAACGATATCCCTAGCCAGCTCCCCAGCAAGATAGGCGCTACGCACACTGGTAATACCCCAGATGAGCGACCCACCAAATACCAATAAGTAGAGTATTCTTGCGTATCTGTGCTTCTCGACCATCAGATGATACTAGCCCCTTTTCTTTTTGCTGATGATATCTATGGCGACTGCGAACAATAATACCAAACCTTTGATTGTCTTCACCCATGCAGATGAAACGCCCATGAGCGATAGCCCTTGATTGAGCACACCCATAACCAACGCACCAATCATGACTCCGGGCACAGTTCCCTTACCACCTGTAACAGCAGTGCCTCCGATGAAACATGCTGCGATAGCATCTAGCTCAAACTCTTGCCCTGCAACAGCTGTAGCAGACGCAGACCTTGAAAGCATGACAACGGACGCTGTCGATACGAGAAGCCCCATATATACATAAATCTTGAAATCAACAAGCTTCGTGTTGATACCGGAAAGTATTGCAGCCTTTCTATTGCCACCTACTGCGTAGATGTGCCGACCAAACGTTGTGGACGTGGTGATGAATGTCGATAAGGCAAATAGTATTCCTACTATGACAAGCGTGATAGGGATACCACCTTGTTCAGCATTTCCTGAGGAAGCGAGCAGATATGTAACAAATGCGATGAGCGCGCAACCTATGATCATCGTAAGTAATTTCCACGTCTTAGCACTTGCAGGTATATAGATACCCGCTTTTGTCTGTGCTGCCATTCCTCTGAAAGTCATCACAATGACTACCACGATAAGAAATGCACCGACCAATAAAGTGAGCAAATCAAACGGCCCGACCCAACCAAAGATATTTGGGAGGAACCCTTTCGCTATGTGTCTATACGCTTCCACCTTGATTGGGATAGACTCACCGACAAGCAAGGTTGCCAGACCTCGGAAGAGAAGCATACCCGCGAGTGTTGTGATGAATCCCGGAATGCCAACATATGCAATCCAAAATCCATGCCACGCACCGATAATCAGACCTATAGCCACAGCGGCAAGTATCGCCCAGTACCAAGGAATACCCATTTTTTGCATCATGATAGCAAGACAGCCACCGATGAATGCGACTTGCGAGCCAACGGACAAATCTATGTGGGTGGCTATGATGACCATCACCATACCCATTGACAGTATGAGCACATACGCATTTTGCTGTATCAAAGCTACGAATGAGTTTGGAAGTAGCAGCAAGCCATTCGTAGACACTTGGAAGAATATAACCAGCAAAATCAATGCGCCCACGATACCGTATTGTCTCAGATTTTGAGAGAGCAATTTCTTGAGCGTTAATTCTCCTTCTACAGTAGCTTCCGCCGCCACCTTCTGTGAATGCTCTTCATTCGCTTTCTTCACGTCGTCGGACATTTTCTTGAAAATACTCAATTTATTCACCTCTCTTTTTCGTCATGTATTTCATCAGAGACTCCTGCGTAGATTCACCAATGTCAAAGCAACCCGTGACTCTACCAAAACTGATTGTATATATACGGTCGCAAATACCAAGTATCTCCGGAAGTTCGGAGGAGATGACTATGATGGCTTTCCCTTCGTCTGCCAGCGCATTTATTGTTTCATAAATCTCATACTTTGCACCGACATCAATACCTCTTGTGGGCTCGTCTAAAATCAATATCTCAGGCTTTGTGAATAGCCATTTCGAGAACACCACTTTTTGTTGATTGCCACCGGAAAGTGTACCCACGTTTGCTTCTATAGATGGGGTCTTTGTGCGCATCAATTTGCGCAAACGCTCAGACTCTACTATCTCCACATTCTTATTCATGACACCGTGCCTTGAAATAAGATTGAGACCCGCCAATGCCGTATTTTCACGAATATTTTGTAACAGATTTAGACCATATACTTTTCTATCTTCTGAAACATATCCTATACCGTGTTTGATAGCGCTTCCTGTAGTGCCAAGTTCAACCTTCTCACCGTCGATGAACACATCTCCACTGATATCTACACCGTAGCTTTTGCCGAAAAGACTCATAGCAAATTCTGTTCGTCCACTACCCATCAGACCGGCAAGACCTACTATTTCTCCGGCGCGCACTTCGATACTTACATCATCAACTATCTTTCTTGATTTATTTTCCGGATGATATGCATTCCAATTCTTCACTTCGAGTTTCACCTTACCCGGATGTGACTCGTGAACAGGATACCTATTATCTAAAGGTCTACCGACCATCCTTGATATCAGCGCATCTTCATCCAAAGGGTGCTCTTCGTCAACACTTATTTCGTCGCCAACGCTCTCACCATCCCTGATGACAGTCACATCATCCGTAATAATGCCTATTTCGTTGAGTTTATGTGAAATGATGATTGAGCTGATGCCCTCTTCATCTCTTAAATTCTCTATTAATTGCAACAAATGAAGACTGTCGTCGTCATTCAGTGCAGATGTCGGCTCATCGAGTATCAGCAATTTAACATTCTTGCTCATCGCCTTTGCAATCTCTACCAACTGCTGTTTGCCAACACCTATTTGGTTGATTGGTGTATCGGGATTTTCATCGAGACCCACCTTTTTCATTATTTCCAATGCCTTCCTTCTGGTAAGATTCCAGTCAATTTTCAGACCGGATTTTTGCTCATTACCAAGGAAGATATTTTCGGCTATAGACAGGAATGGAGATAATGCAAGTTCTTGGTGAATGATGACAATGCCATCTTTCTCACTATCTCTAAGCGAGTGAAACTTCACCAGCTCACCCTCAAAAAATATCTCCCCATCATATGACCCATATGGGTATACTCCGGAAAGGATATTCACAAGAGTTGATTTACCTGCACCATTTTCACCGACAATACCATGGATATTGCCCTTTTTCACCTTGATACTTACATCTTTCAAAGCCACTACAGAACCGAATGTCTTATTGATGTTTTTCATTTCCAAAAGAATTTCATCTGAGATAGGTGGTCTCTTAGATTTGTCTATTAAAGGTTTCATAATCTTCAATTCTTTCACTTATCATTATAATAATTGTCCAGCACCCATAATAGGATGCTGGACAAAATCTGTTAAGCTAAATCCTTATTCAGGCTTGATAGCATCAGCTGTTGTGTAACCGCTGTCTACAACATCCTGCACAGAAACCGTACCCTTGGCATCGCTTTCACCATTCTTTGTTACGGATACTGAATCCAAGAGGATTGATGGTACATCAATGTTGTTGTTGTCCATTGTAGCATCTGTTGCGACTGTCTCGCCATTGAGAAGAGAAACGCAAACTTCTGCAACTTTCTTTGCAAGAACTCTTGTGTCCTTCCAAACTGTCTCGCCTTGTGTGCCTTGATTGATGTTGTAAAGTGCATAATTCGTTGCATCCTGACCTGTTATCCATGGCCAAGTCTCTGTTCCGACCTTCCAAGGCATTCCGTTTTGCTCGATAGAATTGATGACACCCTGTGAGATACCATCATATGGAGAGAGGACTGCATTGAGCTGGATTGCGCCACCGTTGTATTTTGCAAGTCTGCTGTCCATTTCCTTCTGAGCATTTTCCATCTTCCAAGAGTCGATTGAGATGTCCTGCCAATCGTCAACTGTGAAGTCCTTAGTAACTCTGCCGGAAGGTGATGTCAAAACGCCACTTTCAAAGTAAGGCTGTAGCAGTTCCCAAGCACCCTTAAAGAAGAACTTCGCATTGTTATCATCTGCACTGCCTGTGAACAATTCGATGTTGAACGGACCTGTGGCTCCATCTTCGAGTCCTAGATTCTCGATGACATACTCTGCTTCAAGCACTCCGACCTTCTCAAGTTGGAATGTTACATAGTAATCAACTGCATCTGTATCCATGATGAGTCTGTCATATGCGATGACCTTGATACCTGCTTCTCTTGCTTTTTCTACAGCAGGGCCTACAGCTGAACCATCTTTAGCTCCAATAACGATTATTTTTGCGCCCTTGTTGATTGCGTTCTCGATATCTGAGTTTTGCTGCTCAATCTTGTCCTGTGCATATGTGAGCTCTGCCTTATATCCAGCTGCCTCGATACCTGCTTTAAGTTCTTCGCCATCCTTAATCCAACGTTCTTCACCCTGTGTTGGCATAGAGATGAAGACCAAATCATCGCTTGAGGCCGCCGCGTCTCCGCTACCCTCGTCGCTGCTTCTGCTACCACTACATGCTGATAGCGACAATGACAATACCATAACCATTGCCAAACATATTAACAATAACCTCTTTTTCATTTTACCATCCTCCTTAACACTACTTATACGAATACATTTGTCCGTATCATTGTGTCATAAATATAAGTTTTATACGGACAAATGTCAACAATTATTTTTATTAATTCGTCATTGCGAGCGTAGCGCGGCAATCCACTGCACAATTCGGCTGGATTGCTTCGCAGTGCTCGCAATGACAGTATGCCAGTATTGACCGCAATCCATCAAAATTTGTATGGACATATATCGCGATATGGGTTAAAATCATACAAATGTTGTCTGCAATCCATATGAATTAGGAGCAAGAAATGAGCCACACACCCAAATATATACAAATCTGTGATGAGATACGCGGAAAAATTCTTTCCGGTGAATATGCCATCGACGAACAAATACCTACAGAAAGCAGTTTTCAGGATTTATGTAATGTCAGTCGCCACACGGTCAGACACGCGATTTCACTTCTGGTTCAGGACGGATATTTGCGAAGCGAAAAGGGAAGCGGCACCTACGTCAGCAATGAGTATACTCAGAAACTATCCACGGACAACAATCAAAAGAAGATTGGCATCATCACCACATATTTCTCTGATTACATATTCCCTTCCATTATCAGGGGAGTTGAGCCCGTCATCAGCGCTGAAGGTTATTCATTGACTATCGCCAGCACTGAAAACAAATTTCGACTGGAAAAGCAGTCTTTGGAAAATATGTTTCTCGCGGGCGTTGACGGCCTCATCGTGGAGCCGACCCAAAGTAGCAGTCTCAATCCAAATCTTTCATATTATATGCAGCTCAAGGAACTGGATATCCCGCTACTGATGATCAACGCATTTTATGAGGAACTGGAAACGCCATGCCTCAGGATAGATGATGAACTCGCAGGGTATAAAGCCACAAATTATCTGATAGCGAAGGGTCATACGGACATCGGGGTCATCTCGAAGACGGATGATATACAGGGGAAGTACAGGCTTCGCGGCTATCTCAAATCCATAAGTGAACACAGGTTGAATTACAAACCCGATTTGACGCTCTACTACGACACCGCCACGAAGGAATCTTTGCAACTCAGAATCACGGAGTACCTATTTGAAAACAGGGAGAAACTCACTGCCGTCGTATGCTACAACGACGAGGTTGCCCTTATCGTCATTTCCGCTTGCTGGAACATAGGCATAAAAATACCGGAGGAACTGTCCATCATCGGAACGGACAACGCCAAGCTCATGGGAACGATGGGCGTCAATCTGACCACCCTGACTCATCCTCAGGAAAAGCTCGGCGAAGATGCGGCCCGCTGGATCATAAACAAGATAAAGAACAAGAAGGCTGATAATCGCTTGCCCCTATACGATCCCGAACTCATCGAAGGCGACAGCGTCAAAATCATCAGGAAGTGAGCGTTTATTACGCAAGCTCGGCGAGGGCTACCGGACGATGTTCCTTTATTGAGAGTTCCAATGCCAATGTCAATTTGAAGGTTTCCAGTGCGTCCCTGTAATCAGAGCGGATACTCGAGGTGTCTTTCGTCTTGACCGCCTCGATGAAGGTGTTCATAGCCGAATCGTGGGTGCTCAATTTGATTGGAAATTCCTTTGCCGTGCCCGCGGCTTCGCAGATGACCTTATCGTTTTGGACGAAGGAAACGCTTAGGTCCTTTGCGCTGATGTGTATACCTATTTCAGATGACTGAGCCTCAGAAAGATAGCAACCGGAAGTCAGGCTACCGACTGTGCCGTTCTTGAATTTGATAGTACTCAGCGAGGCGCTGTCCGTCTTGACGGTGGGGTCTTCAAACACGTATGAATTTCCGGAAAAAGCATAGACCTCTTCGGCCTCGCCCGCAAAATAGCGAAGCAGGTCGATGATGTGTGTGCTCTGTTCCACGATTTGCCCGCCGGACTTTTCCTTGTCGCGCCACCAAGGAGCCGCCGGCATATGGTCTATCCACCAGCCGGATATAGCACCAATCGGCTTGCCAGCCAGCGCTGCCCGACTCTCCGCGATTCCTTCCGCATAACGTTCCTGATAATCCACGGCGCAGACGATACCGCTCGCCTCTATTATCGCCAAATTTTCCTTAGCCTTTTCAAGGGATAGGCCGAGTGGCTTTTCGACAAACAGATGAAGCCCCCTTTTTGCCGCATCCTGCTCGATATTGCCGTGCCGGTGTGGCTGAACGCAGACGACAAGCGCATCAAGGTCGTCTCTTTCGGCCACCATCTCCTCGTACGATCTATAAAGACCGGCCTCGGGAACCTTCCTCCCGATATTTCGCAAAGCCTCCTCGCCGCCGTTGACAACAGCAACTACTTTGACATCATCTCTTTTGATTAGCCGATCAACATGCTCGTTTCCGAACCAGCCCGCGCCGACGACGCCTATTCTTATCTTTTCCATAATTGCCTCCTGAGCCATTTCCGTGATGATTAATTTTACTATATGTCCTCGGTAATGTGGAGTAATAATAAAGCCGCCGGACGAAATTGCCACCATCGGCTTTATTATTGTGTCTTTATTATTGTATACTGTACACTAATCAAGGAAATTTAGGAAATCGGAGGGAATGATGAGCATACTTATACTGGGTGGAGCGGGATATATTGGGTCGCATACGGTGCGGCAGCTCGTTCTCGCGGGAGAAGAAACCGTAGTCGCCGACAACCTCATCACCGGTCATAAGCAAGCAATCTCTTCCGGCGCAAAGTTCTACGAAGGGGACATAAGGGATACCGTTTTCCTCGATGAAATATTCACGAAGGAGAAGATTGACACCGTCGTGCACTTTGCGGCGAGTTCACTCGTGTCGGAGAGCGTTTCGAATCCTTTAAAGTATTACGATAACAATTTGGGCGGCGCGATAAGCCTCGTGAAGGCGATGGCAAAGCATGATATCCACTCCATCGTGTTTTCCTCGACGGCCGCTACCTATGGTGAACCGGAGAGAATACCGATACTCGAGAGCGACCGCACGGAGCCGACCAACCCGTACGGAGAGACGAAACTCGCGATGGAAAAACTCTTCAAATGGGCGGATAAGGCCTACGGAATGAGGTATGTGTCGCTTCGCTACTTCAATGCTGCCGGTGCCGACGAGAGCGGAGATATCGGCGAGGATCACAATCCCGAAAGCCATCTCATTCCGCTGATTTTGCAGGTTCCGAACGGGAAACGCAAATCGATTTCCATATTTGGCACCGACTATCCAACGAAGGACGGCACCTGCATAAGGGACTATATACACGTAACGGATTTGGCCGACGCTCATCTGAAGGCTGTGAAATATCTGAGAGATGGCGGTGCGAGCGACATCTTCAATCTCGGCACCGGAAACGGTTTCAGTGTCAGGGAAACAATCGATATTGCCCGTCAAGTAACAGGCAGGGAAATTGCGGCAATAGACGAGGCGAGGCGTGCCGGAGACCCTGCAGTGCTTGTCGCATCGGGCGCGAAAGCGAAGGAAATCCTCGGGTGGACACCACAGAGGGCGGCTTTGAGCGAAATCATCGAATCCGCTTGGAAATGGCACAGCACACACCCCAACGGTTACGAAGATGAATAGGGCTAAGGACATGGAGGCAGTAACCAAAGACAGAATTCAATATATCAAGACTCGACTTGAGAAGGAATTTTCGAATGATAGCACAATGTCCCCCATTATCATAAGTTCTCCCGGGCGCATCGAGATTCTCGGCAATCACACGGATCACCAACACGGCTACGTGCTCACATCAGCAATTAATCTGGACAATTTGGGCATCGCGCGAAAGAACGGCCGGAATGAAATAAATTTGTGGACCGAAGGCTATTCGCCCTGCAACGTCGATCTCGCAAGCATCAAAATAGATGAGGCTGAATACAATTCGGCAAATTCCCTTATTCGCGGTATCGTAGATGGCTTTCGCAAGAGGGGGGTTGATGTTGGCGGCTTTGATGCTTTTCTTGTCTCGAATGTCCTGAACGGCTCCGGTCTTTCGTCTTCCGCGTCGTTTGAAGTCTGGGTCGCGACCGCGATAAACGATTTGTTTTGCGGCGGCGAAGTATCCGCCGTGGAAATTGCGAAGATTGGACAGTATTCGGAAAATGTCTTCTTTGGAAAGCCCAGCGGCCTACAAGATCAGATGGCCTGTGCGATGGGCGGCATCCTCTTCATCGACTTCCTCGACGCGGCCGAGCCCATCACCCAAAAATTCGACGTGGACTTCTCTGGTTATTCCATCTGCATCGTTGACTCCGGCGCGGATCACGCAAATTTGACGGATAAGTATGCCTCCATCCCGAAGGAACTGACTGAAATATCCTCCCACTTCTCTAAGAGTTGGCTTCGGGAAATACCCAAATCGGATTTCATTACTGAAATTCCGAAATTGCGCGAATCATTCGGCGACCGTGCCGTGCTCAGGGCCTTCCATATCTATGAGGAAAACGAGCGCGTGCTTCGGGCGAAGGCAGCTCTTGAGCGAGATGATATTCGGGAATTCTTCAAATGCGTCAGAGCGTCCGGAGAATCCTCGTTCATGTATCTTCAAAACGTTTCGATAGCAGGCTCGGTGTCAAATCAACCTCTCGCGATAGCACTTGCTCTTGCCGGAGACGTACTCGGGGACGAGGGAGCCTTCCGCATTCAGGGAGGCGGCTTCGCGGGAACGATCGAGGCCTTCGTACCCGACAGAAAATTGGAAGAATTCAAAGAAGTAATTGAAGGGGCATTGGGTGTGGGCAGTTGCCATATCCTATCCATCAGGACATCCGGTGCAAGTAAAGTAGAGGAGTGAAGTCATGCAATACAGAACCTTTGAAAAAACAGGCGAAAAAATATCAGCCCTCGGGTTTGGAGCCATGAGGCTTCCGACAATTACTGATAACTCACCGAAAATTGATGTGGACGCGGCGGTCAAAATGGTTCGATCTGCCATCGATGCAGGCGTGAATTATATAGACACGGCCTACGTCTATCACGCGGGCGAGAGCGAGGTGCTCCTGAAAGCGGCCTTGGCGGACGGCTACAGGGAGAAGGTCTTTATCGCCGACAAATTCCCACTTTGGGAACTGACATCTGTGGGCGACTTGGAGCGCGTCTTTTCAGAACAGCTCGCGCGGCTCGGCACGGATCACATAGATTTCTATCTGGTACACAACATCGACGAGGGCAATTCCGCGAATTTCTACAAATACAGTGTATACGACTTTGTCAAGCAAAAGCAGGCCGAAGGCAAAATCAAGCATGTAGGATTTTCGACACACGGAGAAACCTTCGAGTTCTTCAAGAATATCATCGATGAGTTCCCTTGGGAATTCGTCCAGATACAGCTCAACTACATGGACAAGGAATATCAAGCCGGTGTGAAGGGACTCCACTATGCGGGCGAAAAAAACATACCGGTCATCATCATGGAGCCTCTCAAAGGCGGCAAGTTAACGGACAATATCCCGCCCACCATCCAAAAACTCTGGGCCGAGGCTGACGTGAAACGCTCACCAGCCGATTGGGCTTTCAGATGGGCCGGCAATTTTCCCGAAGTCCTGACCATTTTGAGCGGCATGTCAACGCAGGCGCAGGTCGATGAAAACGTTGCCATTTTCTCGGATATAGAAGCATTCGGACTTTCGGACTCTGAGGCCTCCTTGATTGACAGGGTTTCCTTTGAATACAACAAGCTGATCCCCTATTCATGCACTGCCTGCAAATACTGCCTCCCCTGTCCAGCTTCTCTGAGCATACCCGACCTCATATCTATCAGAAACAGCTGGTCGCTCTATGCGGAAAATCCTAAAATGAGGGCTGATTACTACTTCAATTTTGAGTCCGGTGCCAGAGCATCCGACTGTGTTCACTGCAAAGAGTGCGAAGCCAAATGTCCGCAACATCTACCAATTTCGGACATAATGACCGAGGTTCAGGAGATCTTCGAGTAGCGACACTCCCCTATTTTTAATGATAGGGGACAGGTCCGCTGTCTTACTTTTTTCCAGAAAACAGGACAGCGGACCTGTCCCCTACTCCGTCAATATCCTTGTGCTGAAAAGTCGAGGTCTGATAAATCGGTGTAGCGATAGCCCTTGCCGAATTGTCAATACCACTCTCTGGATGAATACATAAAGTCTCAATTTTCATTAAATTACTCCTCTAACTAACATGCCATTAAATAGTAACGCATAGCAGTGAAAAAAAAGGAAATATCTACCGCAGAGTTCTTATGGATTCAACAATGCGCATAACTGCTGCCAACTGATTGTCGGACAAGTTGTCGAGCATATTGTTCAGTTCCGTGATGTATTCTTCGTGATATCGGTTGATGCTCTCTGTTTTTGCCGGAATTATGTCATTTGCAGTAATGCCAAAATAGTCAATCACTTCGATGGTTTTGTTCAAGCCAAGTTGACGTTCGCCCCTCTCACACATACCAAGATAGCCGGTGTCGAGACCGATAGCCTCCGCGAGCTGTTCGCGTGTAAGATGCCGCGCCTCACGATACTTTCTGATGTTCTTGCCAATAGTTGCAGATGCATTAGTATTCATTTCTTCTCCAGTATGATTCATTTAGTAAAATACACCGAAAGTCTATGCTAAATATACATATAGTAGAAGTAACTATATGCTTATATAACTATTGCAAATTGTATAAGTAGGTGCTAATATGAATAAAAAAAGAAGTTAAGTGAGGAATTATTTGATTTTAATAATTGAATAATTTGTACGCACTAATAGTAAGGGGGAAAATACTATGGAAGATTATAAAAAGGCAAAACTGTTTGTTGGTACTGAAAAGCTGGGAACCGTTACGGAGGTTGCAAACTTTCTAACGGATTTATCAAGAACCTATAATCGTATATTGGCATACGAAATCCTTAATGAACAGAAGTTGGATGCCAGAGAATATCTTTTGGCTCTATCAAACATTGAAAAAGGGTATACGAGTAAATATCTTAATTTCGAGACGAAACTCGAATTTCTCGGGGCTGAGTTTCTTTCTTCTGGGAAATTTATATTTTCCGGTGTCGCATCTGTAATTGCAGAAATCAGAAAATGCATTGAGAATAAGCACGATACAGAAAAGGATCGTGCTTATCGGTCACGGCAAGAGGAAGAACGAGGCGATTTAATCAATCAAAAGGAGAGAATTACTTTGCTTGAGAAAGAAATACAAATTATGAAGGAAAATGGCTTTACGGATTCAGAAATACAAACAAAAGTAAAGTCGGTATTCGAAGTCGAAACCTCAAAGCGTTTGCTAAAGTATATTGGAACAGGCTACATCAATGTTCTTGATTACGAAGAATAAAAGAACATTATGAATCTTCTATTTTGAAAACACGGTGGGGTAAATGAGGGATCCGTACGAAATATTAGGAATACATAGGACTGCGACTCTTGATGAAATCAAGGCTGCTTACAAGAAGTTGGCTAAAGAGTTTCACCCTGATAAGCATCAGGATAATCCTTTGAAGTATTTGGCAGAGGAACAGATGAGGGAGATCAATGAAGCCTATCAGTATTTGACTGGCAAGAGTCAGAATTTTAATTATAAGAAAAGCTATACTCACAAAAGTAGCACAAGTACCAATAACAAAGCTAATACTGGCAACAATACCAACACAAATTCTAATTCAAAATCCAAGGAGAGCCACAAATCTTCATCGTCATATGACAAGGATGGTTACGACAAAAGTGGCTATGACAGAGCTGGATACAACAAAGCAGGTTATGATAAAACTGGCTTCGACAGGTCAGGGCAAGATAAAGACGGCTATAACAAAACTGGCTTTCGCGATGGATATAATCGCGCAGGTTATGATAGTGACGGATACAATAGAAAAGGATATGACTCCTTAGGCTTTGACCGTTCGGGATATGATAAAGACGGATATGATAAACGAGGTTATAACAAGAAAGGGTATGACCGCGCAGATTTTGACATAGATGGATATGATAGAAATGGTTACAATCGATCCGGATATGATAAAAGCGGGTTTAATAAAAATGGTTACAATCGCGAAGGCTACAATAGGGACGGCTATAATTGGAGCGGATTTGACCGAGATGGATATGACAAAGAAGGCTTCGGGCATAATGGAATAAATCGACAGGGAGAAAGCATTGAGGATGTCGCCAAACGCATAAAAAAGAAACGGCTTCAGATGATTATTATTGCAGGGATGTGTGCAGCCACCATTTTTGCAGGGGTAAACATCAAACCTATTCTTGACTATAAAATCGCGGTTGGTTTGCTTGATGCGGAGAAGTATCAGAAGGCAATCACAAAGTTTGAGGCTATGGGTGATTATAAGGATAGCAAAGTAAAAGCACAAGAAGCATTAAAGACCGCATTTAGCATAACTGACGTGCACGTGAGAGGTTTTGGAATTGGCGATACGATCAAATTTGGAACTTTTGGCAATCGTGTGATTGAATGGGAAGTACTATTGGTTGAAGAAAATAGAGCACTATTGGTTTCTAAAGATTGCGTATCTCAACTGGCATATAATCAAGAGTATAAAAGAGTAACATGGGAGCAATGCTCCGTAAGGCAATGGTTGAATAATTACTTCTATAATAGATTAGAATCACATCAAAAGAACTTGATTATTGAATCTGAGATTGAAAATGAAGACAATGAAGAATCCAGAGGTGGCAATAACACGAAGGATAAGATATTTCTGTTGAGTTTAGAAGATGTAAAGACATACTTTAAAGACAATGAATCACGAAAAACATATTATCATGGAATTTCAGCCAATTGGTGGCTTCGGTCTCCTGGCTACGGAAGTCGTGACAATTATGCCTCAATAGTTGACATGAACGGCATCTTTAACAACTCCGGCTTCCCTGTCAGCTATGGACTTGTCGGTGTTCGCCCAGCGTTGTGGTTGAGTTTGGTGTGAACAGCTTTTTTGATAGTTTTCAGTTATAGGGTGAAAAATAAAATATAGCAATACAACAAGCATAGGATTTTTACTTGTAGACAACCAATATTATATATAATAAACTCAGCGTAAATATCTATTTTCATCTGTGTTTGCGCTGAGTTTGACTCTGAGTTTATTAAGAATCTCGGAAAACTGTCGATTTCCGTAGAAAAACAGGCGAAAATCTACGCAAATTGCCAGTTTCCCGAGCTGCAACAAAAAGGCACGGCCCCATTAAGAAGCCGTGCCCATTGCGGACATAACCCGCAATCCATCAGTTATAACTGAAATTGTTGCAATCCGTCTCGCTAGTTTGCCATCGCGCCGCTGTAGTCTATCTTCTCGTTGTCGTCATCCACCTTGTTTCTTAGCTTGTAGACGATGAACGTTACGATATGGGCGATGAACACGATGCCGACAAAGAGCGTCCACTTGTTGATCCAAACCATCGGAAGGCTCAGGTCGTCGAAGACGAAGAAGGTTATCGGCGTCAGTATACCGAAGACAATCGTCAGGACTCTCGCGATGAACGCATTCCTTTCCTTTCTCACCACTTCGGTGCCCGCGTATCTCTCGATGTCATTGTCCTCAAATCTGCGCTTCGCAATCTGCCAGACGACCATAAGTATCGAGATGATGATGGCAGCCATCGACATGATCAGCGACAGTAGGCTCCACGCACCCTTTCCAAGGAAATTGCCGAGCGGCACATTGCCGTTTGCAAGGTCCGAGAAGAGGTTGCCGGTCTGCGACTCAAGCTTCTGCTGAGTAACCGCATTGAAGCCCTCAAAAGCGGTGGCCGTGTTCGTAGGTGTCTCTGAAACGTTCGCATTCGGGCTATTGCCCGCTGATGGGTTCACCGGCGGATTGGTCTCGGGCTCGGGAGTCTCAGCAATGACTTCATCCCACTGTGCAGTCAGTGTCAAATCCCCTGCCGGCATGGTCAGGGCAGCACCCGATTGATACGTTCTGCCATTTGAGCCGTTCCAAGAAACAAACTCCCAACCCGTGCGTGCGGGTACCTGCGAAGATACCGTATATGAAGCACCCTCAAGCAGGTCTGAAGTTCCGCTCGGAAGTCCGGTCACGCCCGTTCCACCCGAAACGTAGCTGACCGTATAGGTATCGGGCTGCGGCGGCTCCACTATCACCTCATTCTGTTTCCAGACAGCGTAGAGATTCACATTTTCAGTAATGGTAAGGCTTTCTCCGCCGGTATAAGTCGCCGACGTAGCTGTCGCGCTCTTCGACCAACCAAGGAACTCATGTCCATCACGAGCAAGTGTATTCACACCCGCCACGGTAGCTTTGCCGCCGTGAATATACGTCTCCGCCTTAGGTGCCTCACCCGACGTGTGAGCGTTTCCATCATACGTTACGGTATGACTATCAAGTCCATAGACCGCGTAGAGTGTCGTATTATCCGTGATGGTGAACTCCTTCGTTCCGTCCACTTTGTAATTCGGTGTAGTAGCATTGGCTTTTGTCGCCCAGCCGGTGAACACACGGTGACTCTTCGTCGGCAGTGGCGTGAACAGCACACTCACCTTATCGCCGTGGTGATAATCCACCTTGCTATCTGTAGGTACAGAGCCAGTGCCCCCATTAGCCTTGTATGTTACTGAGTAATTGTCGATTTTCCATTGTGCCACCAAAGTGATGTTGTCTTCGACCGATGTGATTGTAGCCTTGTTCGCGTAATTGCCCGTGCCATAGCTCGCGCCACCGTCTGTGTATGTCGCCAGCCAACCGTTGAAGTGATAGCCGACCTTCTCGAAAACATTCGCGGGAATCTTATAGCTCTTGCTGTGTTCTACATTGAGTGCAGAAGTCATAGTGCCGGCTGTCTTCCCATTTCCATCGAATGCAACGGTGTATTTGTGCGGAATCCACTTCGCATAAAGCGATAGAGTCGGATCCCCATTTGCACCTTGAACTCCATTCGCGATATTGAGCACAGTACCGATGTTCGCTGCACCAAATTCCCATTCAGTGCCGGCAGGACTATTTACATGCCAACCGTCAAATGTATAACCGGTGCGCGTCGGCTCAATGTCCGGAGCACCAGTAATGGTGGCATCATATTCGGCACTTTCCTCCTTGGTAGCAAGAAGAGAATCGTCGTTTTGGTCGGTGTAGAGCGTTTCGCCGAGATAATGATAACTGATTTCTACATCCTTTGCTTCCCACTGAGCTGTGAGCGTCACAGAACCAACCGTGTCAGCTCCTGCAAGCGTTGAATAGGTCGGGTTCAATTCAGATGTATAAACGTTTCCGTCAAAGTCCGTATCACCGCGATTCGTGAGCTTCCATCCCTTGAAATCATACCCTGGCTTGGTGATCTGAGTTGCTGACGGGAGGAAAACCGTATCGCCCCAATGTACAAACGGCACGGGATTGGTGACAGAGCCATCAAACGTTCCGCCATCTGGCAGATACCACACGGTGTATGAATATTGCGACAGCGAAGCCGTAAATGTCACAGCCTCGGTGATCTTTGCCTGTAGCAACTGCGTACGATTCATCGGTGTTCCTGCATTGATAACGGTATTGCTACCATCGTTCAGCGTGACTGCCTTATTCGCCGTCCACACTACTGTTGCCGGATTGTATCCAGTGATAGTGTTTACACCTTGGAATATCGGCGCAATGGTAGGTGACGGCTGTTGATTGTAATTTTTGTATTCACTTGTCTGAGGAAATGTTGCACCTGTGCCCGCTTTATATGTCACCTCAGAAGCTGCCTTGAGACCTACTCCTGCAAGCTGAGTCTGAGGTGAGCTGGAGCCTACCGTAAATTCATAAGTGGCACTCGCATGACTTGTAGAGATATTCGACTGAAGAATATCCATATGCCAATCATAATCGGGGCTTGAGCCTGAAGACCTGTCACTCGGTGTATTTGGAGTAAAACCTCTCTGTACATCGTCGTTGTATATTGTCAAGGTGTAGTCTCCCGCCTTGAGATAATATGGAGTGCCGCCGGAGGTGAGGGAGGCAAAGTCGCCATTGTCTTCCACATCTATATTGAGCAGACTGATGGTATCTCCCGCAAGAGTTGCACTCACACCGCTCAATCCTGTGAATGATTCTCCGGCATCTTTAATTCCATCCACGTCGAGATCGTTGAAGACGTTGCCTATTACACCAGCGGTAGCCGGCTCTGCGGCAAGTATCGAACCAAAGGTCCATACGCTTGAATCGCCGTCAGCTTGTTGCCATCCTTTCTGGTAACTGCGCCAATAGTTGGGCTCTCCCATAGGTGCGTTGTTGTCAACTGCCATTTCAAAGGTTGTAAAGCCTTTTGATCCCGATTCTCCGACTTTAGCAATCTGTCTGTTTGCCACGAACTTGACCATCGTTACATTTTCATATGTGTCAACCAGTCCTTCTATAGCACTTGCATCTACCCATGGTCCGTCATATGGGACCCAGTCCTTATCTACATTCCCTCCATAATTGGTTGTGCTTGATGTACTAGTACTATAGTATGTATCAAAGCCGTCAAGACTTATCGGTCCAGTAAGATTGCCGGTCCATTGCGGCTCAGAAACCACCACATTCCCTGATGGATTTGTGATTTCCTTATTGTTGAAATAGTGATCGTAATTTATGCCTTCCTTGGGGATGGACAGATAGATTTCAGATCCCTCATAATAACTTCCCGTAGATGTATTTTCATACTGTAGCCAGATCTCTGCATTGGCATCGGGTGTAACCGGTGCCACGGTTGCAGCAGTACCATTATATGTATAATAAGGACCTGTATCGCCTACGGTGCGAATACCCAAAGAGATGGTCAACCCTTGTTTCTGCAATACGGCGATATTTTGGCTGCTGGTCGCCGCTGCCAATTTGTATGCAGTGCCTTTCCCTGCCCAATTATTGGCATCTGCAACCGATGTGCCACCGCCATCAGCTGTTGCAGACTTTCCAAGGTCATATAATACAATATCTTTGGCAAACAACTCCGGATATTTCGCTACTGCACTCGATACATTGGCGGAAAATTTGAGAGTGAAGACATTGCTGACAAATCCATTACCGGCCATGTTACTACTGGCATTGGCGATAATGTCATTTGGATTATATACAGCCAAATGATACGTAGTCCACGGGACACTATTGACCAATTTGGTTTCTGAACCTTTTAATTGTAATTTGAAAGGCGTATCAACATGATTGCCCGCTTTTGAAACTACCCGAATGCTATCCACATCCAAATCAAGTCCTTCAGGAAGTGAAATATAGACATCCGGATCTTTAATGTCCTGACTGGTTCCGACATATCTATCGGTAGCGTTATATACGCTGGTAAAATACATCGTATCATCAGGGAAAAATGTTCCGTTTTCGGTCGTTGAGCTTTCACTGTGGCTGGCAACCGTAGTGGTATCGCCAGCGCGAACATTGTCCCACCTTATAACCGGAGTCCCTGTTGATGTGTAGGTGTTACCCAATGCATCAGTAATGGTCAGTGTCACAGGACCACTTTTGCCGTTTTGGAAACGACCGTAAAAGAATCCGCCCATGCTGACATAAGTGTTGTTATACCTGCCAGGACCTAATTGTGGCTGCGTAAATGTCATATCAAGAAGGTATTCATCTGCTGCGAGCCCAAGGAACTCCGCCCGAATCATGCTGGCACCCAATCCGGAGTTTATTGCACCCACCGGCAGTGTGCTGGTTCCTGACTTCGTTATTGTCCTCCCTTTGTTTGTATGTGCAACCAAATCTTTGATTCGATTGTTGTTCGCAAGGCCATTATTCGTGGAATAGGGAATGCTGATTGCTCGGATTGCCAGATTTGGGCTGAATGTATATTCATAGACGGCATTGGGTGCAGCAATTGAGCCCCAATTTTCAATATAAAATTGACCTAAGGCATAGTCATATGGATAGTCTCCATTTTCGTTCAAATCACGACGTGCATTATTTAGCAGCCCCCAAATGCCAAGTTTAACATTTGGCGTTGACGGCGTGACAGTATAACTTGTATTGCGCAAAGGATGTACCTGTGGGTCGCCCCCTAAGGTTCCCGATGTTTCCACATATGTACCATTGAAGACAATGCCCTGGCCCCATTTAAATTGAGAGTTATCAATGGTTACGCCGTCCCAGTACAATCTGAATTGCGTATCTGCTGCGATAGTTGTCTTGTCCATTGTAAAGGTTATCGTGCGATTTGATGCATCATGTACAACTGAAAGGTGTGAGCCATATGTTGCACTTGTTGTATCGGTTGGATGATTGAATCCATCGATATAAAATCCCTTATATGTCACGCCTTCCGGATAGGTTATTGTCATGACGGAGTGATCGGAAAAGTGTCTTCCAACAGCCCCGTGACCTAATTTAAATACGGTTGAGAATGCGGCAATCGTGCCCTTGGTTGCATCCTCTGTATTTACAGTTCCCGCAAGAGATAGAGTATCGCCGGTAAAAGGTGTCACAGGAATTCCTGTTACAGTTGTACTCAAATGATCGCTAAAGTTTTTATCGCCGCTCTTCATGGTGACGGTAATGTCATTCATGGAAGCAGTTGTAGCGTTATGGGGGAGAAGCATTTCGTCCAATTCGAGGGTGAGCACCATGGCAACTTGGGTTACATTGGAATTGAACGTATAGACAACTTTCCCATCGTAATTTCGATATGATTCTTCGGTGTTATAATAAGGCTTGTTATACCCTGTTATGAGTTGAGATGCCCAAGCGGAGCCATCAAAAGCGGTTAGATCCGCACTTGCTATCATGGCATCGTCCTGAGCTGATAGACCCAGTTTGCCAACGCCATCAATATCCGCCGTAGTTTCTTTTGCCGTGTACTCGGTGATTTTATATCCCTTTGGAATTATTATTTCAACTTTTCTTTCCTTGTCTGAACCCTGCCCAGAAAACTTGGCTGTGATTTCTATCTGCTTTTGTCCGAAAGTTAATGGCCAAGTAATGGCATTATTAATGCCGGAGTCATCCACATCTACAAATTCTGGAGTGGAAACCTTTAGTGTTAGACTGTCATCAGAATCACCCTGAGAGAGTGAGCCAATCTCACCCTGTGTGGATTCCGGCTCGGAGCCCACGTTCGCGCCTGTGCCCTCACTGTCATTGCGGGCTATGTGCCCCAACGGGGTATGACCCGCAATCCATTGTTCGTTTGGAAGCGCGTCCTCCGGCAGGTTTGTCTCCGTTTGATTTTCGGGTATTGCTACCTCTACCGTCTTAGTGACCTCATCATTTACCGAGGGGTCTACAGAATACCCCCCCCCCATTGGAAGAATCTGCCATTACAAACTGTGGCATCACAGCTACGAATAGCATAATTACGGTCAAAATTACCGCCAGTACCCTCTTTTGATTTCTAATACTCCCTAAATTAGACATTTTCTTGTCCTCCCCTGTTTCGTCGCAAAACACGACAATTACATAAAATTAATTTTTATTGGATTTTATTCGACATCAAAATGTAGAACGAATCCCCAAGTTCTATATATACAGACACTCCTCTCTCAAAAAACACGTCCATGTAATCGCACTTTCAATAAAGAAAATTTATTTTGATTACTATAATTAATATACCCAAAAAAACGCGTTTGAAACATGAAAACACAAATTTGTCAAAAAAATTACAAAATCTTTACAATCACGTAGCTCCGCAATTATTGGAGGGGGTGCTCTACTCGCAAATAGATATTTCCGAAATAGGTTGACTTTTCACTATATTACAGTTAAGGTTAGAGACATAAGCAGTGACGTGTTCACTGTCTGGGCTGGTCGAAAGACCCTGGTCCACCCCATGGCGGAGAATGTCTCCGCCTTTTTTATTGAAAGCGTGTAAATCATGAAAGAACTAAGCATATTCGTCGACGAGTCCGGTGACTATGGAGAATATGATTTTAAGTCTCCCTATTACATCGTTTGTCCCGTTTCAACGGTTCGATTTAGGAATATCCAAGCAAACAGTCAGCGCACTATGCGGTTCGCAAAAGGGGAGCTGTGTGGACGGCCTCGAACGCGTCCGCCACGCTGGCGAAAACCGACACCAGTTTCGGGTCGAAATGGGTGCCCGAGCCATCTATGATGATGCTCTTCGCTCTCTCAGCAGACATCGGCTCCTTGTAGGGACGCTTTGAAATCAGAGCATCGTAGACATCTGCTATAGCCATGATCCTGCCGAGCAATGGGATTTCATCTCCGGAGAGCCCGGCGGGATAGCCGCTGCCGTCCCACTTTTCATGGTGAGTGGCGGCGAAAACCTTCGCATTTTTGAGAAAGTCGCTCTCACTCGTTTGCTCCTCAATCCGCTCAATCACCTCAACGCCGATAGTCGGGTGCTTCTTCATCACATTGAATTCCTCTTCCGTCAACTTCCCCGGCTTCTTGAGAATCGTATCGCTGATGGCGATCTTGCCCACATCGTGAAGTTGCGCCGATGGCAGGAGAAACTGCGAATCCCAACAGCTGATTTCATCGCAGTACACGCCTTGCCTCTTCATTCCATCCAGCAGCACTTCAAGATATTTCACGGTTGCACAACTGTGATCGCCCGTATTGCTATCACGGAATTCCACCATCTCCACCAGCGTAGTTATTATTGCCTTCTGCAGTTCCATCACCTGTGCCTTCAATTTCTTTTCCGTAATATTCATAGTGTTCATAGCATTACCCCCATGTTTCTTGACGTTGTTCCTGTTCTGTTTCTGTGATTTAATAAATTTATATCAAAACGAATTGTCGCGGACTACACCCCAAGATTTTTTTTTAAATAAGTAATTTTGGGGTGATGTTTGCGACAGACATAGCGGTATAATAAAAACATGGTTACACAATCGACAATAAATGTGCCGGTAATTCCGGACAATAGCCTTGTTTTGCTCGACAGGCCACGCATAGACGGCCTCTTGTCTTCCGTGCTCAGTAGCCCCGTGGCGACCATCGTTGCAGGATCGGGCTATGGCAAAACTGAGGCGGTCTACTCATTTCTACGGAAACAGGATCTCACGATCATCTGGGTGCAGGTATCGGAGCACGACAACGAAATGACAAGATTTTGGGGCGATTTCTCCGGTGCCATTTTTTCGGCTAACAAAGATCTCTCAAAGCAAATGTTAGATATGGGCTTTCCGTATGACGGCATATCGTACAACAAATATGCCGACGCTGTATCGGACGCCTTGACCGTTACGAGAAATTACGCCCTCGTGATTGACGACTTTCACAATATTCACAATCCCGATATTTTGAAGTTTTTCGAGAGGGGTCTTCAGATGCCTCTTGCAAATATGCACCGCATATTCATATCGAGGGAAAACCCGAGTATCGTAACTGCAAACTACCTACTTACGGATCATTTCGCCCATCTAAACGAGGATGATTTGCGGTTCACAAGAGATGAAATGAAACAGCTTTTTGCCCTTCAAGGGTTGAAACTTTCGCCAGATACAATAGAGAAAATCTATTCCGACACTGACGGCTGGGTCTTTGCCATACAGCTCATCGGCTTGTTTTTCAAAAGGAATCCCGGGCAGATAGGCTATGCAGTCGATGCGATGAAGTCGAATGTATCCAAGCTGATCGACACGGAAATCTTCTCTGAGATTCCCGAAAAATTACAGCATTTTCTGATCAAAATGTCTCTGATAAACCACCTTTATCCCGATTTGCTCCGTGGGCTTGATGACGGCGAGGCATGCATGAACGAGCTCCGCAAAATGGACTCCTTTGTCAGGTATGACGACTATTTGAACACCTATCGTATCCATCAGCTGTTCCTTGACTACCTGAAGGATAAGCAGCGGCTTTTGTCCGAGCAGGAGAAACGCAGCACGCTGGATGTTGCGGCAAACTGGTGTCTTCTTCAAGACGACATTTCCGAGGCCATTCACTACTACGAAGAGCTCGGCGACTATGACCGGATTGTGGAACTCGCATACAAGCAGTCGATGCTCTTGCCGCAGGGTGTCGGCTCCTACATATTGAACATTTTTCGTAATGCGCCTGCCGAAGCGTTTGAGCGAAACGGAACGATGACGGTCGTATTCGCCAGGCTTTTGATAGCTCTCGGTCACATCAAAGAAGGCGAAAACTTTATCACATCTACGATAGAAAGGTATGAAAAATTGCCTGAATCTGGCCACAAGGATCGCATCCTCTGTGGGCTATACAACAACCTCGGGTTTCTCGGTTTGATAAAGAGTCCGACCACGTCGGAATATGATTTTGCGGCTCACTTTATGCGTGGCGATGAATACTTCAGAAAATGCGACATCAAGGTGCTCGGGGCGGTTCGGTCTGTAAATCTCAGCCCTTACATTACTAGGGTCGGGAAACCGGAGGCGGGCGGACCGGAAAAATTCATCGAAGCGGTCTCGGAATCAATCCCATATATCTCACATTCCATGAATGGCTGCATGTACGGCATGGACGATCTGGCACGCGCCGAGCTGTCGTTTTTCCGAGGTGAGCTTGAAAATTGCGAGCAGTTTTCGTTCAGTGCCCTCTACAAGGCGAGGGAACGCAGTCAATACGAAATCGAAAATCGCGCCCTGTTTTTCCTCCTGAGAACAAATCTGGCGAACGGAAAATATGAGAAGGTCCGCTCCATTCTCTATCAAATCGAGGCTCAACCGGAGATGTCCGACTACGCGACAAAGTATTTCATGAAGGATATACTGACGAGCTGGTTTTATGCACAGATTGGTCACACCGAGCGTATGGCCGACTGGATTACTAAGGACTTTGAGGAGTCAGAGGACAACTATCTGACGCGCGGACTGGAATTTTTCACAAAAAACAAATTCTACATGGTCGAAAAACGTTACCACAGACTGCTCGCAATTCTGGAAAGTCAAGACACCGAATTGGGCATCGGCTCACTCCTCTACGGAAAAATCGGAATCATGACGATGAAGGCAATCTGCCTCTATCACCTCAAGGAGCGCAAGGCGGCACTCAGGGCCTTCGAGGAAGCCTACACGCTGGCGATTCCAAACGCCCTCGACATGATTTTCATTTCAATGGGCAACGACATGCGCGTCTTGAGTGGGTACGCGCTGAAGAACGCCTGCAACATTCCTAGGGACTGGCTGGAGACGATAGGGCGAAAATCATCCACCTGCGCAAAGCGGTATGCTCACATCAGATCCAACTTTGACAGGGACGAGGAACTGAGTAATGAAGTGAACCTATCGAGTAAGGAACTCGAGGTTCTCACGGATTTGGCGCACGGACTGTCCAGATCGGAAATCGCAACCGCACGAAACATTTCCATCAACACGGTCAAGACCATGCTGCCCCTCATCTTCCGGAAACTCGACGCGAACAGCACAATAGACGCCATACGAATAGCGGTCAAAAGCGGAATTGTGAAGTGAAGCCATTGGATAGTCGTTTTCTCCATTAGGCGTCGCCGGAATAGTTGCCTATCACAAATGACCTTTCCAGAATGACGGACTTATCGTCCCTGTTTGGAAGCGTACACCTTAGGAGATATTCCCCATCATGTTTCTGACCGACAAGCCTGTCCAGCTCAGTGCTCACAGTGGCTTCGTCGCCTGAAAAAACCACGGCACCATCCGCCTCGGTTACTATTTCCCAAACCTGCGTCCCATCACCTTCCAGAAGATTCACAGCTTCAAATCCCTGTGGATTGATATGACCACATTCACAATCATCGGAGATAAGGAGAATTTCACGCCCGCCCGAATCAACCAAAATTCCAGTCGCAGCGTCCTCTGAATTACTGAGTGATAGACCCGCAAATGCGATGCCGGAGACAACGACCATTGTCGCTATCAAACCAACTACGAAATTCCATATCCGCGGCTTCCCTGCGGCAGGCAACGCCTTACCATCGATTGCGCCCATCCATTTCTGCGCAAACAAATCCATACTTTCGTCCGGCAGGCTGTTCATCGCCTTGAGCCGTAGCGACTTGCCCATGACCGTGGACGTGGCAGGAAGACCAGCTCCCGCGCCGCCCAGACCCACGCCGAGCAATGTGCCGATATTTTCACCTTCCTGTGTAAGTTTTTTCTTCAACATCATTCTCGCCTTCGTAATATTTGAGGAAACTGACTTTTCCGAGATTTTCTGAACTTCCGCGATTTCTTTGTAACTCAACCCCTCATAGTAATACATGATGATGGCATCACGCTTCGCCGCGGAAAGCGAAGACACATATCCGTATAGCTTTTCACTCAAGGCAGAATCCTGTGCATACGCTTCAGGCAGAAATTCCCGATTTTCCTCTTCGAGGACGATGTCTTCATCTTCTATGTCAATTTCCTTCTGTTTGCGCGCGTGCGTCCTGAATATCGCATAGCACTCATTTCTGACAATCCGTTCAATCCAGACATTGATAGCAACCGGATCCTTGAGCCTCCGAATGTTCTTGTGCATCTTCAAGATGGCCTCTTGTGCAGCATCTTCAGCGTCCGGATAATTTCCCATGACAGACAGCGACACGAACATCATGTCGCGCTGCTTCGCAAGGCACAGATCCTCAAATGCCTTCAAATCACCCTTGATGGCCTTCCTTGCCAATTCAACGATTTCCGCTTTAACCAATTTCCCCTCTATTCCCCTTTACTACCTTAGATGCAACCAAGCAAGATTACCCTGCCATTTTCCTCAACTTTCACGTGGCTACCAGTGGCTACCAATAGCTACCTAGGAGCAAGCTACACAGCACGCTATTCTCATGCAATCGCTCTATTTCCCTCTTCTTCGTCCTCCGCGTATTCATGTTTCCTGACTTTGTAAACAACGAGCACTACGATATGCAAGATGAAGACTATGCCGACGAAGAGCGTCCACTTGTTGATCCACGCCATCGGCAGGCTCAGGTCGTCTAGGATAAGCCAAACAATCGGTGTCAATATGCCGAGGATAATAGTGGCAACCTTCAGCATCTTTCCACGCCTGCGACGTTCTTCCTCCTCATCGCGAACCCCGCCATCCCGTGCGTAGCCCGTGAGCTCATCTTCATTATCTTCACGCCTCTTGCGGGCGATAGCTCCAACAATCAACAGTATCGAAATAACGACAGCCACCAGGGACATGATGAGGCTGAGTAGACTCCAAGCATTACTGGAGAAGAAATTCCCGAGCGGAACGTTGCCGTTTGCGAGGTCGTTAAATATATTGCCCGTCTGTGCGTCATACTTCGCCTGATCCGATGTAACAGGTGAAATCTCATTAGTAACCGTTGGAGGATTCGCCGGTGGGTTCGCTTCAGGCTCCTTTGGCTCCACAATGACCTCTTCAGGTTCGGGAGTGATATCCATAACACGATTCACAATCGGAGGATTGACGACCGGCGGCTCCACTATCACCTCATCCTTCTGCCAAACGGCATAGAGCTCAACATCCCGCGTCAGCGTGACGACATTTCCCTTCGGGTGGCTCACAACGCCGGAGACTGCACCCTCAGCCCAACCGAGGAATGAGTAACCATCCCTTGCGAGCGTGTTCTGCCCATTCACTATGACTTGACTTCCGTGACTGAGAGTAACAGCGTCCGGAGCCTCACCTGATGTATGTCCATTGCCATGATAAGTCAGGCTGTGGCTATCGGGCCCATAAACCGCATAGAGTATCGCATTTCCAGTAATATTGAAGCTTTTCGTCCCCTCCACCGTGTAGGTCGGCGCAGTAGCTGCCGCAGTCTTCGCCCAACCGAGGAACACGCCATGATCCTTCACAGGCAGTGGCGAGAACTGAACCTCCACATTATCGCCATTATGGTAGTCAACCTTGCTATCCGTAGGCACAGAACCCGTGCCCCCATTGACCTTGTAGACAACACTGTAATTGTTGATTGCCCACTGCGCAGTCAATGTGATATTCTGTGTTATCCCATTTATCGTCCCAATCGTGCCATATGCGCTAGGCTCACATGGCGATCCGCTATCTGTAAAGGTAGCTATCCAACCCGTCAAATGATGATTTTGTAATGAAAACCCGTTTGCCGGTATATTGTAGTTTTTCCCATAGGCCACATCGCCGGGAAGCATATATCCAAATCCACCATTACCCTCAAAAGTAACTACATAGCGCAGCGGCTCAAGACTTGCAGTGAACGTGATATTCTCCGTGATCTTCGCCTGAAGCACCTGATCGCGGGTCAATACAGAGCCTGCACCTTTGACCGTATTATTGCCATCGTTAAGCGTTACAGCCTTATTTGCTTTCCAAACAACCGTGGTATAGTCATAACCCACTTCTACTCCTTGAGCTACGTTGACTACAGGAACGACGGATGCCGTAGGCTGCTGATTGTGATTTCGATATTCACTTTCGGTAGCAAACGAAGCTCCCGTTCCGGCCTTATACGTAGCGAGTGCAGCATCATGCAAGCCGACGCCCACGAGTTCCGTAGACAATGTAGTGTTGGAAACCGTGAAATTGAACGTGGCGGAAACATGAGTATTGGACACATTTCCCTGCGGCACATCCATGTACCAGTGATCCACAGCACTTCCTCCTACGCCGGTGGTATTTGACCTCGTTCCCGATGTTGTAGTCGTGAAGCCCCTCTGTATACTCTCATCAAAAATCGTGAGCGTATACTCCCCCACTTTGAGATAGTAAGGTGTCAGCCCGTTTGAGCTAAGCGAGGCAAAACTGCCATCTGGATTCACAACAATATTCAAGAGCGAAATCGTCCCTGTTTGGGAAGTGAGCGTCGCACTCACATGGTCAAGATTTGTAAAGTTCTCTCCTGCATCTAGGATTCCATCAGAGTCCTTATCATTGAAGATTTTGCCCTTGACGCCAGCCATAGCAGGCTCCGCCGCCAAGACAGAACCGTAAACCCAACTACCTTCGCCGGCAGCCGTCCTCCAACCCTTCTGATAACTCCGCCAGTAATCAGTCTGCCCAAGCTGCGCATCGGAAGCAACCGCGACATCAAATGTAGTTTCGCCCGAGGACCCCTCTAGCCCTGACGCCGCTATTGTTTGATTCGCCACAAACTTGACCATCGTTACATTGGCGAAATCGCCTGAAAGGTCGGAAACCTGCGCGGCTGTAAGCCATTCGCCCGCGTAGGGTTTCCATGCATTGATTACTTCTTCCGCCGAGCCACTTTCGGGAGCAGGATTCGTCGTTCCCGAAGTGCTCACGCTATAGGTCGCCGTGAAGCCCGGAAGAGTGAGCGGACCGGTCAGCAAGGCTGTCCAAGCCGGTGCTTCATTCGTCTCGACTCCATATGGATTCGTCGTCTCAATATTGTTGAATATTCGATTGTAGCTCACGTTCTTCTTGGGAATAGGCAAATAAATTTCCGTGCCTGGATAGTATGTATCGCCAGAGGTGTTTTCATACTTTAGCCAAACCTCGGCCGGCCGGTCGGGAGTAACAGGAGCCACTGTGGCATCACTGCCATTGTATGTGTAATATGGATCAGTGTCGCCTGCCGCACGAATGCCGAGGTAAACATTGAGCCCGGGCTTTTGAACCACGGCGATGTTGTTGGAATATTTCGCACCAACCAGATTGTAGCCGGTGCCATGCCCAGCCCAATCGTGGGTATCCAGCAAAACGCAATCCTCTGAACCATATGTTGCATTCACGGCAGATGTTCCCAAATCAAGTAGGACGATATCCTCTGGGTCCAGCTCGGGAAAAGCGGTGGCGGCACTTGATACCTTAGCGGTGAAATATAGTGCTGATTCACCCGGGTTCCCTGTCATGTTCTCGGCTTCAGATATAATATCCTGATGTGCAGGTGCCCTAAAGTGATATGCTATCCATTCAACACCATTTATCAGTTTCGGCTCAGAAGAGCCAAGAAGTGTCAGCGGAAATTCTGCATCGCCATGATTGCCGGCAGACGAAACGGCTCTTGCACTATTCACATCCAAGTCAATCCCTCTTGGTAGTGCAACATAAATATCGGGGTCAACTATGTCAGCACTGTCACCATTCCACGTACGACCGCCATAAAACCATGAATTAATATACATCGTGTCGCCCGGATAAAATGATCCCGTATTTGTGCCATCTGGATTATGACTGGCTACGGTATACATAGAACCGGCACCCTTGTTTGATGTAGCTTTGCTCGTCGTTGCATAACCGGTTGCAAGCACACCTTCATCCTTGTCCTTGATGGTTAGATTGACGGTTCCGGCCTGACCGTTTTGAAGCCTTCCATAATACGTTCCGGCACCATAAGTCCAATATTCATCGTTGCCGCTTGCATAGACCGATAGACGGTCCTGTGTAATAGTAAGGTCGGTCAAGAATTCATCTTCGGCTAGCCCCAAATCTTCCGGCGTGAGTGCGTAAGCATAGTTGGTCCAAGGTAGTGTGAAAGACGTTGAATACGTTATTGTTCGTGTTGCACCGGATTTCGTCTTCGCATGTGCAACGACATTTCTGAAGTGAGAGTCATTATACCCTCCCGGAATCCTAATCCCACGTACGGCAAGTGCATCATCAAAAGTATAGAAGTATGTGATATCCTCAGCAATACTCGGGCCATCGTTCATGACAACGAGCTGCCCCAGACCATAGTCGTGAGGATAATCCCCGTTCCAGTTGAGATCGCGCCTTGTTCCATCGCCAGATTCTATTCGTATGTTGACATTCGGTTTCTGAACGGTCACCCAAGTTACCACCGGACCATAATTTTGGACTACTGGATGACCTGACTCAAAGCCAGAGTTGGCGACATATTCGGCAGGAAAAACCAAAGTATCATTCCATTTTATTAGGTCGTTATCTACTGAGCCAGTCCAATATAAGACAAAAGTATTTCCGTAACCAATAAGGACGTTTGTATAAGAGAAAGTCACAGTTCGTGCCGTGGGATTGTCCTCTACAAGTAGATGTCCGTTGGCGTAGCTGCCGGTCGTTCCGCCTTGTTCGTTTATTCCTTCCCAAAATCCCTTGAACTCAAGACCCTCAGGATAGTGAAATGTAAATGTTGCCGAATCTGATAAG
The DNA here is from genome assembly GCA_031261345.1 of Eubacteriales Family XIII. Incertae Sedis bacterium. GTDB lineage: Bacteria > Bacillota > Clostridia > Peptostreptococcales > Anaerovoracaceae > JAISKC01. Next base: position 63,660 of record JAISKC010000063.1, read on the forward strand.
AAATCATCAGAAGACCAATTCTGATTGATTACAGTAAATCTTATGGAAAATTGCGGTATTTCACCTTTATCCTCATCCACATCCACAATCCCAGCTACGGTCGGGGTCTGGTCCTCATTGAATTGATTCACCATCTGAAACTGCATCATATTTGTAGAAGTTGCCACCAGTTCATCTGACAAATTTGCGGCTCCACTCACAAGATCCACTGTAATGGCATCCAGTACGGCGGTATCGGTAGCTCTCGAAAGCATAGCGTACTGAAGATCGAGGGTAAGTGTCAACACGATGTGATCGCAGTTTGAATTGAAAGTGTAAGTCACTTTTCCATCGGAATTATGAGGCTGCAAATCATTCGGGCCATATCCTGCATACCCCAAAACCACTTGATCTGCCCAAGATCCGCCATCAAGCGCTGTAAGAGATGCACTTGCAACCTTGGACTCCGACTCCGAAGACAAATTTATCTTAGATACCCCTTCGATTTCAGGAGTACTCTCCTTCGCCGTGTATTCGATTATCTTGTATCCACGTGGCACATTGACAGTGATGATTCGATCCTTATCCGTGCCCTGCTCCGAAAAGTCAGCTGTGATACGAATCTGCTTATTGCCACTTTTCCATGGCCAGTCGATTGCGTTTGATATACTACCGACTTCAACAAAAGCCGGATTGGAAACCTCGAATGTAAGATTATTACCATTACCATCGGTTTGACTCAAAGGGGCAACATCATCACCAAGCACATCAATGTCCAGTTCCTGCACTATGGATTGGTCTTTATCATTGTCATACTGCACTTCACCCACTGGAATAAGGTCTTCAAATGCCGCTTCAAACGTGGTGTCCCTCGATACGACAAATTCACCGATAGGAGCATAGCCCTCTGTTACTGCCAGCCTTTCGTCAGCCGTGTACATAGTTTTGCTTTCATCTTGGGTATCTATCCAGCCAAGGAATCGGCTGTTTTGGGATTCGGGGATGAAGTCCAAAATGACTGTTTCTTCATCGCTTTCAGATTGCGAATCTTGGTCCGCAATGACGGATTTTACCTCTTCATCTGTCGGGAGAATGTCCATCGGCAAGTTTACTTCTACTTGTCCTTCAGGTATCGCAACTGCCTCCGTCTTAATAATATTGTCATTTACTGTAAATCTTAGAGAATATACCCCCCCCCCATTGGAATTATTTTCCAGTTCGTTATCTGTTGCCATAGCAAACTGTGGTAACACAATGCCTAGCAACATTACTATTGTCATTGTGATAGCCAGCCACCGTTTGTGACCCAAAGTACGATTTGTATTAGTATTCATTTGATTCCCCCCGTATATAAAGAGTAGTATTGTTCTACAAACGCACAAAAACCTGTGTCATTTGCCCCCGTCGGCGAATCCGACAGTTCTATGATGTCAGAGGCCACAAATTCCCTGCCATTATCGGAAAAAAATTTGAGCCAACAACATCCTCAAGCATTACAACCCAATTGTCGTACTTAATATATACCCAAAAATCAGGGCTTTAAACATAAAATCCAATATTTTTACGAAAAATTTACTGTACTATACAAAAAGTTTGCTCTCTACAGGATATTTCTGTGCCAGATGCCGCAGGCTCCTTCGGAGGAGACCATGCAGGGACCGATTGGATTGTTCGGCGTGCAAGCGGTAGCAAAGAGCGGGCAGTCCATTGGGTCAATTCGGCCAGTAATGATGTCAGAGCAACGGCAACCTTCGGCCTCGCCCGCCATGCCCGCGGCGGCAGATGCATCTATGGCTTTGCGCAGATGATCCGGTAGCTCGGGACTGATGTCATACTCGGCAAACTCCGGACGTAGCCTGAATCCCGAATTTGGAATAGTGCCCAGCCCTCGCCAAGCAGCGTCATAAGGCTCAAAGTATTCGGCAAGTTTTGCCTGTGCCTTGAGATTTCCCTCACCCGAAACGACCTCTTCATATTGATTCACCACCGCGCCAGTAGGAGTTCCCAACGCCAACTTCACGAGCGTATATATCGCCCGCACAATCTGCTCCTCTTCAAACCCCGCTACGACAAACGGGCGACCATATTTTTTGGAAAGAGACACAAACGCATCAGCGCCCGTGATGACACTGACATGCCCCGGCGCGATGAAACCGGAAATCTCAGGCTCATTTTCGCAAATCCATTCAATCGCCGAAACGGTATTTTTCAAGGCGGTCAAGAGCTTTATGTTCACAAGTCCGCGGCTACGTATCTCATCGATGAGGAGTGCAAACGCCGGTGCCGTGGTCTCAAACCCAACGGCAGCCACGACAAAAGTTTCATCGGGGAATTCTTCCGCAAAGTCAATCGCCTCGAAGGGAGAATATATCATCTTGATTTCGCTGCCCATAGCAATAGCGGAAGAGAGCGTTTCACTTTCTCCCGGCACCTTCATCATATCGCCGAAGGAAAGAAGAGTGTGCCGCGGCGTATCCGAAATCTCAACACAGGCATCTATGAAAGCGGGGGGCGTTACGCAAACAGGACACCCCGGCCCCGAAACGAGCCGGATTCCCTCCGGCAAAATCGAACGAATTCCACTCTTGAAAATACTCGCGGTATGAGTCCCGCAAACCTCCATAAGCTTCAGAGGCTCCCCCTCATAATCCTCAAGAAAATCTATCATATCCATTATCATATCAAGTCCTCGATTTCTCCGAAAATTTTGAGTATCTCCGAAGCCTTCTCCTCGTTCATAGCCTCAATCGCCATGCCCGCATGGACGAGCACATAGTCTCCCACGCGGACGTCCACAACTCCGATGTTCACGCCGACAACATTACCTCGAAAATCAACCTTCGCGGTCCTCTCATCTATCTCCATCACCCTGCCGGGATAAGCCACGCACATAAAATCACTCCTATTTTCTACACATAAATTATCGTAAGTCCTGAGAAACTCGTGTTGCCAGTAATGTTGACCGAGGGTGAATTCTCATCGAGCCTGCACCTATTTTTCTCCTCGATGCCCGAAAAGCTGCGACCGATATTGTCTGTCAGCCTCCACTCTCTGGGAATGTATATCTCCATCGCCCCAAACGAAAGATCCACGAAAATCTCCGCACCCTCAGGCGCCGGCTTAGCATTGTCAAAATACACTTTCATAGCACCGAACGAACACTCGAGAATAGCCTTCTTCATATTCTCCGAATTGACGTACTTTATCGTCGAGCCAAAACTCGCTCTTGTATAAATTTCATCTCCATCGGGGCCATCTATCACATCCTCAAACCTTTCGTGGCCTTTTTGCTCCCTACGCTCGCCATCTCCCAGCCCCTCGCCATCAGCGTCGTATGAGACCTTCGAATAACCACCGCCCACATATTTGCTTTTGTGAAGCGGGCGGAATAATATAGTCAATCCGACGCTCAAAAGAATCGCCGCGCCCATTATGCTCCACCATGTGATTTCCGCGGGAATTCCTATGATGTCCCTATAGAGCAGCGCCCCACCGGCGAGCGGCAAGATGATGCCGAACCAAAATCTGTTCATCAAACTTTGTATCAATATAGCAAGCAGCAAAAGTGAAATCAGTATCGTCCAGAAATTCAATTTTGCGGCACCGATCAGGCCCACTTGATTGAGCACCAACGCGGCACCTGCCACCAAAAATCCCACGCCCCAAAACACCCTCTGGAAGTAGTTTTTTCCTCTTATATTATTCTCACCATTATCCATAATGCCCTCCCAATTTGTCCTGTAATATCTTGTAATACTGCCTGCTCACGCTGAGCCTCTTGTGGCTGTTTCGGAACCCGACCATGCTCGGCCCGACCGGATTTTTCTCAATGGAGAGAATCTCCTTCACGCCGATAATCGCCGATTTCGAGACCCTGATGAAGCTACTCGGCAGGATTTCCTCAAGCTCATAAAGCCGCATCTTCACCTCAAAAACATCGCCCGCTGTGTGTGCAAACGTCTTGCCACCGTCCGACTCGAAGAAAATTATATCCGTTACCGGCAGATAGAAATCCTTCTCGCCCTTGGTCAGCCGGAGTTTTGCCTTCTCGGCCAAGCCGGACAGCGCCTTGAGCACCGCGTTCTGCACCTCAAGCGCATCGTCGTTCACGCTCGGTGTGCGGATCACCACCTCAACCTCCGAAAGCTTATCATCAATGTCAATTCGAATATTCATTGTGTCTATAATCTACCCTGCGAATCAATCTTTGTCCACCCACTTTCGCCATCAGGTGAAATTTCCGCGGCAAGTGGTAGGCAATCCTTCATCATGCGTGCATTGCTATGTAATTTTGGCCGAAGGCGATACCTCCGTCGTTTGGCGGGACGATGATGTTGCGATAGACAGAAAATCCTGCTTCGGAGAGAAGTCTCTCAGTCTGGTCAAGCAATATGCGGTTTTGAAACACACCCCCACTAAGGCAGACCTTGTCTATCCCGTAATTTTGCCTTGCCAACGTGCATTCATCCAAAACTTTCTCGGCAACCCTGCGGTGAAACAATAGCGCCAACTGATCAGCATCACTGGTGGCTTCGTTTGTAGCTCCATCGAGTGCCCGCTGTGCCGCGTTCTCAAGCATGATTGCGCACTCCCCCTCGTATCTGTTCACATGATGGATACCGAGAAGTGAAGCTACGGCATCGAAGAGCCGACCGACACTAGAAGTTTCCACAAGCCCGATGCCGGAACGAATAGCGGCTTCGGCAGCAGCAATACTCCCACTTCCAGTGCCAAGCTCCAAATCCCCGTCATTGTGAGCGCAGCAAGCGTGAGCATACTCAAATATCTCAGTCAAGTCTATCTCAAAAGTTCTCTCGGCGTATTCACTGCGGCAGACGTCCACAGCCCCGCTTGCCAACTTGTGAGACAAAGCCGACTTCCAGCCCTCCCTCATCGAGTCATCACCGCCGAGCATCTTCACATATTTCAAATGAGAAAATCTCTCAAACTCCGCCCCCTCACAGATAAGAATTTCCCCACCCCAAATCTTCCCATCAATCCCATAGCCGGTCCCATCAAAAGCAACCCCAATGACAGGCTCTTCCAAACTATGCTCCGCCATCACCGAGGCAATATGTGCATGGTGATGCTGCACCGGAACAAGCACAACATTCCCCTCCACATAATTCTTAGCAAACCGAGTAGGAAAATAATTCGGGTGCAAATCATACGCAACAATCTGAGGCTCAATATCAAAAAAAGTCTTCATCCGAAAAAAGGCGGACTCATACATCTGCTCAGACTCAAAGCTGCCCAAATCGCCAAAATGCTGACTAAGATAAACAGCCGGCCCCTTGCTGAGAGAAAACACAGACTTGAGATGTGCCCCTGCAGAAAATATCATCTGAGGCTTTGCAGCCACATCAGCACTTGCACCAAACCCTGACTGTACCATAATGGCCGCAGGAACATATCCCTTAGCACGACGTATCATCTGCGGCTTCCCAGAAATCACACAGGCGACAGAATCGTCCATAGGAGTCATTATCCGGCGAGTATTATAGAGCGAGCCAGCAATCAAAGGCGCACGTCGCATCAAATCCTCCATCTCAGCCTCCTCAAAAATGATAGGAAGCCCCGAAACATTGGCACTGGTCATAACTAGCGGCCCAAGCTCATTCACAAGCAAATACTGCAGCCCCATAGAAGGAAGCATAGCCCCCACAAACCGGCTATCATTGCAAACCCCGTCAGCGAACTCCGCTTGAGAGCAGCTGCAGGCTCCCGATAATGCGGAACCTTGACGAATGCTTGAATTTACAAATCGCGCAGCTGTGATTTTCGCGAAATTTTGGCACTGTCTGAGCGAAGCGAGTTTGCCAAAATTCGAAAATCGCAACTGTGGCGATTTAAAGTAAATTCCCATTCGTTGTTGGGCCGCAGTATCGGGAGCCGGTAGCTGCTCAACCAAAACTATTGGCCGCTCAGGAGAAGCAAGCAATTCAGCCTCAAGCTCATCAACAAGACAATACTCTCGCAAAGACGAAACCGACCCAAACATCACTGCAAAAGGCTTCTGCTCCCGTTGCTTGATCAACCGAAGACGCGAAACAGCCCCCTCATCAAAAGGCGAGCAAACCAAATAATATCCCCCAACCCCCTTCAAAGCAATCACCCCGCCGCCCCGTATAGCCTCAATAGCAACTTCAATAGGAGTAACCGAGCGACTGCGACCCAAGTGTCCGTCCAACCAAAGAGCCTGAGGTCCACAAGCGTAGCAGGAAACGGTCTGCGCATGATACCGCCGATCCAAAGGATCGAAGTACTCCGATGAACAAGTAGAGCACATAGGAAAGTCCGACATAGTGGTAGTATCCCGATCGTAAGGAAGCGACGACATGATAGAAAACCGCGGCCCGCAATTCGCACAACTGATAAAAGGATGCCGATAACGAGGATTGGCAGGGTCAAGAAACTCCAACAAACAATCATCACACATGGCAATATCCGCAGGAATTACTGCAATTTCGTTCTCCGAACGCCGACTATTCTCAATACTGAACATAGTGAAAGGCACGAAAGAAGAAGCCGCACGATCGATGCTGTCAATCCGAGCCATAGGCGGTTTCCTCCGCCGTATCTCATCGATGAAGGCCGAAATTCGCTCCGGCGTGTCCGTCACAACGATGCGAACGACCCCGCCCTCATTGCGAACCTGCCCCTTCATCTCAAGGCCTGTAGCAATCCGAAAAACAGTAGGCCGAAACCCGACCCCCTGCACAACGCCCCGTATAGTAACGACTTCGGTTTTATTCATGCGAATGCGAATGTGAATGTGAATGCGAAGATAAAGCCACGGATTTCATGTCAAGCAATACCTCCGCGACCTCCGAAAACCCCTCACCCGTCTTCCCCGAGACCTTTATCACAGGAGCCGACTTGTTCAGGGCACGAACACCCTTCATGAAAAACTCCTCGTCAAAATCCAGATGCGGAGCGAGATCAACCTTGTTCAGCAATATCAGGCCCGCCTTCTCAAACGCCAACGGGTATTTATAAGGCTTGTCGCTACCCTCCGTGACTGAACAGATGAGCAATTTCACATGTTCCCCGATGCTGAACTCCGCAGGGCAGACGAGGTTTCCGACATTCTCAATGAAGAGTATCGAGCCCCCAACGGAAGAAAAATCGATGTTGTTCACTGCGTTGTGTATCTGAGGCGCGTCGAGATGACAGGCTCCAAAAGTATTTATCTGCGAGGCGGCAATGCCCAGCGAGCGGAAGGTCTGCGTATCTATGTCGGACGCAATATCGCCCTCGATTACTAAAGGCTTCACCTCGGGAGCAAGCACAGCGAGCCTCTCGATGATATTCAGCAAAACCGTAGTCTTGCCGATACCGGGCGCGCCCATCACATTCACAGCAAACGCCGACTTGTGCGTGAGAGAGTGATTGACCTCAGCGGCAATACGCCCATTCTCCCCATGTATATCCTCCATCACCGAAATTCTATTTACATCATGCATGACAAATCTCCAATCAACATATTAAAACCTATATTACCTCTATACTCTCAATGTAAAATTCCTTGCCTATTTCCGTTGGTGCTCCGTCTGTGCCGCATTTGGGGCAGGCGAACGACATGGGTTTTCTTTCAAACAGCGTACCGCATGACGGACACGAAAGCTTCGGGCGCACGGACTTGATGTCGAGCCTTGCACCCTCGCACAGCGTTCCCTCACTTATTATATCAAAATACATCTGAATGGACTCGCCGATATAGCCGCTCTGCTCGCCGACGACCAAGTGTATCACCGAAACCTCAGAAGCACGGGCGTCCAACCCGTGCTTCGTAGCAATTCCTATTATCTGTTCAGTAACCGGATACTCATGCATTATAGATTGCTTCGCCTTGCTCGCAATGACGACACTAGCTCTAGCCCGGGCTTGAGCCCGACTCCGAGACCTTGTCTGATTGCGTGTATTCGTCCGTAACCTTCTCGGCATTCGGCTGCGTATAGTCATGTGCATTCGCCAGACATTTCGCCGGACACACCTCATAGCAGCAACCGCACTGAAGACACAGCATCCTCTGTATAGCCCAAGATTTCGTCTCCCTATCGACAGAAATCGCGTCGGTCGGACACTTCCGAGCACAGATACCGCAGAAAATGCAGGCATCCATATCCACCACGATATGCCCCCTAGTGTTTTCCTTCCAGACAGGAGCCACGACAGGATACATCTTTGTCGTCGGCTTTTTGAAAAGGCTTCTCATGATCAGCCTGCCAATTTTAAGATTTGCCATACTGCCTCACCTACCTTTCCGTACAACTGATACAAGGGTCAATTGTGAGCACAAGCATCGGTACATCCGCAAGGTCGCAGCCCGGTAGCAGATGCACAAGTGCCGGAATGTTCGCAGCGGTGGGCGTCCTCACCCTTATCCTCTCGAGGAATTTCGTTCCAGAGCCCTTCGAGTAATAATAGGCCTCGCCTCTTGGCTGCTCCATACGCCCGACATACTCACCCGAGGGATTCCCCTTCACAACCACCGATACAGCACCACACGGAATCTGTTTCACAGCCTGTCTGATGAGATTCATAGACTGGAAAATCTCGCGAATACGAACCTTGCATCTTGCATAGCAGTCGCCTTCTGCCTCGACGATCGGCACAAAGCTGAGCTCGCCATAGGCACCGTGTCCATCACGCCGGACATCATTGTCCACTCCGCTCGCCCGAGCCGTCGGACCGACAGCACCAAATTCCACGGCTTCTTCCTTTGTCATGACGCCAACACCAACAAGCCTGTTCTTCACGGAAACATCGTTCAAAAACACATCTGTCAGTTCCGAAAGCTCAACCTTGAGATTCCCGATGATTTCCGAAATCTCAGAGAGCTTCTCGTTTGAAATATCCTTGCGAACACCCCCGACCTTGCAGATTGAGAATATGACTCTGCCCCCCGTGGTCTCCTCAAAAATATCGAGAATGGTCTCCCTTATCTTCCATGTATGCATGAAAAGACTTTCAAAGCCGAAGCCGTCCGCAGTGAGACCGAGCCAAAGCAGATGGCTGTGAATCCTGCCGAGCTCCGCCCAAATCGTGCGAAGATATTCCGCCCGAGGCGGCACTTCCACGCCCATATTGCCTTCTATAGTCTTGCAATAGCCCCAACCGTGACCGAAACTGCAAATGCCGCAGACCCTCTCAATGACATAGACCATCTCCGGCCATTCATTTTTCTCAACGAGCTTTTCCAGCCCCCTGTGTATGAAACCTATCGAAGGAATAGCCTCAACGACAGTCTCATCTTCCATCACGAGGTCGAGATGAATCGGCTCCGGCAACACCGGATGCTGCGGACCGAATGGGATAATAGTTCTTTTTGCCATTACTCGTCGCCTCCTTTCACCAATGCGGGATTCCAAGGCGTTTCCATCGCAATCTTGAAGAATTTGCCGCCGTAATCAAGCGAAAGGTCTTTGAATTTGATGCCGAACAAGTCGTGCATTTCGTTTTCATACATGAAGGCGTATCCATAGACGGCCGATACGCTCCGTAGCTCAGGGGCCTTGTCGTCAATCGTAACCTTGAGATTTTTTATCACATTGTCTCTTTCAAAACTGTAGAGAACTTCTATGCCGTCAGGGATTTTGGTGGCACAGGATTGCCCAAGCCTATAGCCCTTTCCCTTGAAATCCTGAGCAGCATCGAGCAGTTCGTCAGCCCCTATAGAAGCAAAATCCGAAATCAAATCTTTTCTTTCAATCATATTCTTCAGCCTCCTCTCGTGCCACCTTCTCAAGCGTGAGCACCGTGTCGAGATTTTTTTGTTTCTTTTCAAGTGCACCGAGCCCCTTGACGACGCCATCGATGATAGCCTCCGGCCTCGCAGCACAGCCCGGCACGTATACATCGACAGGAATTACTTTGTCAACACCCCCGATGATATTGTAACAGTCCTTGAAAACCCCACCAGAGCAGGCACAAATTCCCACGGCAACGACGACCTTCGGACTGGGCATCTGCTCATATATCTGCTGCACAACAGGAATGTTCTGCTCGTTGACCGAGCCAGTAACGAGAAATATATCCGCATGTTTCGGATTGCCGGTGTTGATCACGCCGAACCTTTCCACATCGTACATGGGAGTCAGGCAGGCGAGCACCTCGATGTCGCAGCCGTTGCAACTGCTGCCGTCGTAGTGAATCAGCCACGGTGATTTAGTAATGTAAGCCATTTCGTCTCCTCCCTCCTATGCGCCTATCAAGCCAAACAACTTCAAGTAATAAAGCACGATGAGGTTGACGCCGCCGAAGATGATAGTCATTATCCAGCCACTCTTGAATGCAAATTGCCACTTCATTCTCGCATACCCGTTGTCGATGATGATTTCCAGAAAATACATCGCCAAGCACGCGACCACCCCGATTGCCACCATGAGGACGGTGCCGTTTGAGAAGAATAGGAAAACGAAGCCGAGCAGCAGCACATTCTCGTACCAATGCACAATCTCAAGCACAGCCATCGTTCCTCCGCTGAATTCCGTGGTGAGACCCTTGACCAATTCCTGATGTGCGTGGTGCGACATCGACAGGTCGAAAGGCGATTTCCTAAATTTCATGGTAAGAACGTACATATAACCTATGAACATTCCGGCGAGGTAGATGATTGATATGGGATCCGACATCACTATTTCGCTGACGTCGAAACTGCCGTTGACGAGGTAGAGGCCAACCGCCATGAGCAGCACCATCGGCTCGTAAGTCATCATCAATAGCAGCTCTCTCTCCGCACCGATCTGCGAAAAGGGTGAGTTCGATGAGAAACCCGCAACGATGAGAAATACGCTCGCCATCGTGAGCGTGAAAATGACCATCAAAAGGTTTCCTCCCGCAAAGAAGAAAAGCCCTGTTATTATCATAAAAATCAAACAGCAAACCACGAAAAGCTCTTGGCTACCGCGAACCGTGATTGCCTCCTTCGCAAATAATTTCCGCATATCGTAATACGGTTGGAGTATCGGGGGGCCAAACCTCCCCTGCATTCTCGCCGTTATTTTCCTGTCGATACCGGCGATCAGACACCCGATGACCGGTGCGAAGACGAGATATAAAACGCCGGTCAGGATCTGCATAAACGAGATTTCGGTTCCGAAGAAATTGATCATTATAGCACACCTCCCATCGACTTCAGATAATCAAGCATGTAGAGGACAATGCCCAGTAAGTAAGTGAGCGTGAGGGTCAGCACCACGCAGGTGACTATATTGCCTATTTTGTTCATGAGCTTTTCGGGGAACATATCCGCGAGGTACCAGTTTCTCAGAGCTATGGGCACATCCTTTTGCATCGCGCCCTCGTAGGTCAAATCGTCGCCCTTATTCACGCCCGACATGTATAGCGGCACAACTCTTTTGTTCGTCCGTCCATACAGGAGCAGTATGAGGCAGAGCACGAGCACGACCATCACTATCATGATGATGAGATTGTCCGTCCGAAGCGCCTCCGCATTTGCCTCGGAAATGCCCTTGAACGCACCGGTCAGATACGGAACTATCGTGGTGTGCGAGAAGAATGGGAAGGTGATGGTGAACGCGATAACCAAACCCGTCAAACCGCCCGTGATACTCCATTCCGCATTGTGAACGTTTTGCTGTATATTTTCTCTGTTCGCAACGACCGCAACCATTTTTCCGAGCCATTTCATCCAGTAAAAAAGCGTAACAGATGAGCCGAACACGATGAATAGCACGAGCCAAGCATCGTTCGAATCCGCCACCGCCTGCAGTGCCGCCCACTTTGAGATGAGCATGCCGAAGGGGGCGAGGAACATTCCCGAAATGCCGACTATCATGAACGCCGCCAACCTCGGCATCCTGCCGAAAAGTCCGTCCATATCCTCTATATCCCTGCTTCTGATATTGTGTTCAGCCGTGCCGACGCACAGGAATAGCAGCGACTTAGTAACTGCGTGGAAGATGATGAGGAGAATGGCCGCCCAGACCGCCGGAGCCGTGCCGACGCCCGCGCAGGCCACGATCAGCCCAAGGTTTGCTACCGTAGAATATGCGAGTACCCTCTTCGCATTGCTCTGCGAAAGAGCCGCCATCGACGCAAAGAGGAAGGTAACGCCGCCGACCAAAATGACCATGAAGCCAGGTCCTATGTCGAACATAGTATTGACCCCGAGTGCCGGAGACAGCTTGACAATGAGGAACACACCCGCCTTGACCATCGTCGAAGAATGGAGAAGCGCAGAGGTCGGAGTCGGCGCGACCATAGCCCCCAGAAGCCAACTGCTAAACGGCATCTGTGCCGCCTTTGTGAGACCCGCAAATGCGAGGCAACCGACGACCACAGGTATAAACGGCATCATCTGACCGGTCGCTTTTCCTTCGGTCGCCATAGTCAGGAGCGAGCTGAGCTCGACCGTCTCGGCAAAATATCCGAGCACGACGATGCCTACCACGAAGAAAAGACCTCCAAGCAGGTTCATTATCAAGGCTCTGAACGAATTGTTTATCGCCTCCTTCAGCCCCTTGGAATATCCGATGAGGAAGAACGAGCAGAGAGTCGTAATCTCCCAGAAAAAATACATCCATACGAGATTGTTTGAAATGACGATGCCAAACATAGCGGAAAGGAAGAGGAACATCAGGAAGTAAAAGAACGGTCTTCTGTCCCCTGCATCCGGATGGTGTTTTGTGAAATCCTTCATGTAACCAGTCGCATAAACGCAGATTGCCGAGCCTATGACACCGATGATTACTATCATAATGATAGAAAAATTGTCCGAATAAAGAAACGTCTCGGTCTTGATATCGTGTCCCTTGGTGAGCTCAAACCAGATGAGGAGCGGGGTTTGAACCAACGCGAGAATACAAGCGAGATACTTCTTGTATTTCAGACCCTGATACACGATGAGAAGCGCAAGTGCAGCCTCTATCACTATCATGGCGTTGCCGACGATCTCCGCCGCGCCTGCTGACAGCCACATGACTTTCATCTCAGAACCCAAATTGGTCACAGCGAAGAAAATCGAAAGTGCTCCAATCACTATTGCGGCGCCTACTACTATGGGTGTTCTGATTTTGTCGGATTTTATTGCCAGCATGATGAGTGCAATAATAAGTGGGAAGAGTATAAGTAAAGCTAATACGCCCAAATTCAATTACCTCCTTTAGTGAAAACGGTCAAATTGATTGCACAAATATCCTAAAATATCTGCGACAAGACATTATACAATAAATACCGACTTTTTCAAAGGGGGTGCACGTGTGCACTTATGCTATTTTGGCAATTTCAAATTCGCGTTCAGCTTGTGCGTTGCTTCCGTCTGCGTCCGCTACGTTCCAATCGAGGATGTATTTGCCCGCGGGCAGGACTGAAAAAACGTCCCCATCGATGTGGCTTCCACTACCGGAAGAGAGCACCGCACCTGACTCTTGCTTTATCTCCCAAGCACCGGCCGTGCTCGCATTTTCACCCGTTATCACGATGTCGGCACCAGTCGGATTGACGTGTTCAGCGAGCACCTCAGAAGGCACAGCTTCCTCGTCCGCATCATCGGCCTGAGCCGAATCTTGATCCTGATCCTGAGCCTGATCTTGAGCTTGAGTGAAAAGAATTTCAATATTTGTTTCGCTGACCGCCGCGGCAGCTGCAACCGTAGGTTCTGTGCCCACATCGTCGTGCGTAACCACATAGGCTCCAACACCGCCGGTTGTTACCAGCGAAGCACCCACAACGATTGCCGCAACCTTTATCGTAGCCGCCTGTGCGATCTTTGTAGCACCTATCTTCGCCGACAGCCCGAGCTTCGACGCGGCACCCACCACACCGAGCTTCACATGCACGCCTCCGACAATAGCCGGCACATTGACTCCGGCAAACACGCTTTCCGCCTTCGCCGCTGACGACATGGCGATAGCAGCGCCGAGACTGATGGTCTCTTGCTTCTTGTCAGCTTCATCGTCGATGTATATACTTGTAATTCCGTTCTTTTCGAACATTTTTTTCAAATTCCTTTTTGCTGCAATAATGTTGGTTGATACCGTGCTGGAGCTCACCCCAAGTGCCTCAGCTATTTCCTTGTATTTCATCCCGTCGTAATAGTAGAGAAGTAATGTCTGCCGTTGAAGCTCAGATAATTTCTGCATCAGCTCCATGAGCATCTCTGCGTCGGTCCCGACTACCATAGCCTCTTCGGGAAGCGCCGCCACATCGTCGTCCGCAATAACGTTCTCCTGCGTCTCGATATCCGCATCATAACGAACACGTTTGTACATTTCGTTCTGCGTCCGACACTGATTCTGTATGATTCTATATAGCCACACCTTGAAAGCATCGTCGCTCTTCAGCTTTTTGAGATTGTCCCACATTTTCATCGCTACGTCCTGAGCGACATCCTCAATCATAGTTTGGTCATACAGCTGATTTGAGACCTGATAGACAATCCACTTCAAGTTCTCTTTATACAATTCTTCAAAGGCAACCTTGTCGCCCTTTTTAGCCCTAGCAATCAGCCTATTCTTCAAAATCCTCTCAATATCCCCTTACTTATATAGACTGCCCAAACAGTCATTTTACTGTAAATAGAAAGTATATCACTCATAATATCACCTAATTCCGATTTTACAAAGTTTTCGTTACAAAAGGCACGGCCTCATTTCGAAACCGTGCCTTTCTTCTGTCGCTCTATTATCGTGCTATCCGTAGGGCCGAATAGCTTTAGATCAAACTACCGTCAATCTTAGGCAAAACCTTCTTTGCAGCGATGACATTCACCGCGAGGGCCACCACAAATTCAGGGGAAACGACATCTACAAGAGCCATGCCCTGTGTCAAATCCTGAGTCGTGAAGAATAGGACAACGGAGGCAATCGCCATTGCGATAGTGATTGCAAACAGTCCATATCTCGGATTGGCACTGGAGTCCTCGCCCATCTCATAGACATACTTTCTGCGTCTTGCCACAGCTATTGTCGTGTAAATGGCAAAGACCAATGCTGCAAGCATGAATAGCATGTTCGCGAGTGACCATGAGTCAACTCCAAAAGGTGCAACGAGCGGAATCTCATTACCGCCGATACCGAATGTAGGTATACCCTGTTCTGCAGCCGCCGCAGCTATTGTAGCCTGTGCCGTCGCAGGTGTAGCAGGAGCAGGCGTCCGAGTAACCTTAGTGTTTGTCGTAGCAGGCTTTGGTGTATCTGCCTTAGGCTCCTTAGGCTCGTCAACGACGGTGTCATCATCGTCATTTCCGTTTTCATCGTCATTACCGTCGTTCTGTCCGCCGGTGTCGCCATTATCACCGCCACCATTGTCAATCAGAGTCCAGCTACCTGTGAAAGCAACATCGCTGTCAGGCATGGTGAAGCTCGCACCTGATACGCCATCTGCAGTCCAACCGCTGAACGTATAACCGTCAAACGCAAGAGCCTGCGCCACATTCACAGTCTGTCCATAAGCCACATCAGAAGCCGCAGGTGCAGCAGGTGCGCCCTCAGGCACAGTGCCCGTTACGCTGTAACTCACCACATTATGGTTGATACCATAGTAGAGTTTGAGCACGAGCGAACCATCGCCAGACACATTTCCGCTCGCCACAGCAGAGCTGTGCGCGCTATTCAGCGTATAATGCTCGTAAGTCTTCGCCGTAGCATTGGCAGTAGTATCCGTCTTAGCAGTATGATTCGATGTCTCCTTGAGCGAAGCACTGCCGCTAGCGTCCACCAAGTAATGCTCGACCTTGTAATCTGTATTGCCGTTGGCATTCCAAATGGCATATAGTGTCGTATTCCCAGTGATAGTGCTGAGGTTTGATTCGCCGGTTACTATTGAACCTTTACCATTAGCCTTCGTATTCCAGTTTGCAAACGTATAGCCTGTGAGGCTCGGCTTTGCAGTTGGGAAAGAAACACCATCAGCCAGCTTCTTCTCGGTAGTATTGTAGAGTATATCCGAAGGTGCACCCGTGCCACCATTTGCATTGAAGCTAACGGTTGCCCATACAGGGTCAGAAGTCCCGGGTTTCGTCGCATCCTCGTCTATCGTCCACTTAGCTACAACAGTAGTGTCAGCTTCGATGGTGAGAATTGTGCTATCGTCATACCGACTTTCTCCGTCAAACCAACCCGAGAATGTGTAACCCGCGCGAGTTGGGTCGCTCGGCCAAGTCCCATCGAGTGCAGGGTCTGCATTTCCATATGACACATAGACAGGTGCAGGTGCAGTAGAGCCACCATTGGTATTAAAGCTCACCTTCGCCCAGTATTCTGTATTCGTAGTATCAACTTTCCACTGAGCTACAAGCGTGATATCGCCTGTAGGGACAGCGTCTTTTGCGGCAGCACTGTCTGCATACTTAGTATTCGTTCCATCTACTTTCCAACCATCAAATATGTAATGTGTCTTTGCTGGGTCAGATGGGAATGAACCCTTTTCTGCCTCACTGATTTTCTTATCAGGAGCGACGTAAAGTATATCTGAAATTGCACCGGAAGTTGAGTCGTTGTCATCAAACGCTACTGTATTCCAGTAAATTGTATCCGCAGTATTAACTTTCCACTGAGCCACAAGTGTAATAGAAGCTTCTGGTTCAGCATTCTTTGCGGCATCGCTGTCTGCATACTTCGTTTCCGTTCCATCTACCTTCCAACCATCAAATACATAGTGGTCTTTAGTCGGGTCAGATGGGAAGGAACCCTTTTCAGCCTCACTGATTTTCTTACCAGGTGCAACATAGAGTTCATTTGTGATGTCGCCGCTATCCGAGCCATTATCATCAAAGTCCACTATATTCCAGTAGGCGTCTTCCGTATTCACTTCCCAAACAGCATTGAGCGAAATAGCTACGGTCGTTCCTTTTGGTATAACAAT
>JAISKC010000010.1 GCA_031261345.1 Eubacteriales Family XIII. Incertae Sedis bacterium
AAAGTGAACAGTAGGGGACGTAGGTGGTCTCCCCATCAGGATCAACACAGTTTTTCTCGTCGAGCACATAGTCCAAATCATACTTCGCCCCGCATTTGATGCAGTAATTTCTATGAATCGAGCCGTGAAGTTCGTATACTTCTTTCGAGCCAGCCATCTGGTGCAGGCCATCTATGTTCTGCGTAACTATTTTGATATTCTTGCCAGAAGCCTCAAGTTTGGCGAGCGCCTTGTGTGCATCGTTCGGCTCAGCGCCAGGAAATATCATCTGCGTCTTATAGTAATGAAAAAAAGTATCAGGGTCGTGCAGAAAGAAAGTATGTGAAATGATTCCCTCAGGGCTACGGCCAAAAACCTTCTTCGCGTTGTAGAGACCGGCTTCAGAGCGAAAATCAGGAATCCCACTTTCGGTAGACACGCCGGCACCACCAAAAAAGACAATCCGATCAGCCCCGTCAATCAAACCAAGCAATTTTTCAATATCACTCATATCATTCCCTCCTCATACATGTTACTAATGATTTGTTGTATCATTCTACGAAAAGTCGCAGAATAACAAAGTTTTTGCATATCCTCCAATACATTATAAGCAAAGGTAACTCAGTGGTGGTGTAGCGTATAAAATGGGTAGCCTTGGCAAATGCATGAATTTACAAATCGTGCAGATGTAACTTTCGCGAAATTTCCCCACTGTCTGAGCGAAGCGAGTTTGGGGAAATTCGAAAGTTACAGCTGTGACGATTTAGTGTAAATTCCCATTTGGTGTTGGGACCCATTTTATATGCTACACCACCACATATCAGCCCCATCAATCAAACCAAGCAATTTCTCAATATCACTCATATCGTTCCCTCCATAGAATCATTACTTCAACAAAATCCTCTCAATAGTCTCCTTGATTGCGCTTTTTTCTATAGACTCGTCATGAAGCAAAGGCTTTCTGTCGAGACCGACCAAACCAAGCGGCACCGGCACGCCAGTCCAAGCATTGAGCGCAGACAAATAGTCAAAATCATTATCGAAATCCGGCAAACCGATAGCCGCCGCAACACTGCCAGCAAACTTGTAAGCACTGGCCGTCGAAGCAATGACAGTCTTATTGTAGTCAAAATCGACGACATTCTGAACGTAGTCCGCATGAACGCTGTAGGCGACCGCCGTATGCGTATCCACGAGATAGTCCTCCTTCTCGAAGAGATCCTTGAGCCTGATGTGGGTCAGCGGCATGTCCGAGCAGCCGCCATAAAACCCCGACAGTCCCTCCCGAATAGCAGTCCCCGAAACATCGTAATACCGACTCTCGTCGAGACTCTTCATGAGCGAAGCAACCTCCGAAGTATCGCCCCCCGAAAGATGATAAAGAAGCCGCTCCAAATTGCTGGAAATGAGTATGTCCATAGAAGGCGAGCTCGTGATGAAAAACTCGCGGCGAGCGTCGTAGACCCCCGTATTGATGAAGTCCGTCAGCACCTTATTTTCGTTTGAAGCGCAGATGAGCTTTTCAATCGGAAGCCCCATCTGCTGCGCGTAGTAAGCCGCCAGAATGTTTCCGAAATTGCCGGTCGGCACGCAAACGTTGATATGCTCACCCTCATCGAGCACCCCCGAAGCGAGGATATCGACATAGGCTTTCACATAATAAGCCACCTGCGGCACGAGCCTCCCGATGTTGATAGAATTTGCCGAAGACAGCAAAACGCCCTCAGAAGCAAGCCGTTCTCCGAGAGAAACATCGTTGAAAACGTCCTTGACCGCCGTCTGTGCATCGTCGAAATTGCCGTCGATGCCGAAGACGTGAACGTTCGCGCCCGTCTGCGTGATCATCTGCCGCCTTTGAATTTCGCTGACACCGTCCTTGGGATAGAAGACGAAAATCTCAGTGCCCTTGACGTCAGCGAACCCTTCGAGCGCAGCCTTTCCCGTGTCGCCCGATGTCGCCGTGAGTATCGCGATTTTCTTATCGACGCCCTCCTTTGCGAGCGCCGTCATGAGCAAATGCGGCAATATCGAAAGTGCCATGTCCTTGAATGCCGCCGTCTTTCCGTGATAAAGCTCGAGGAAATAGACATCGCCGAGGTTGCCGCCCTGCGGTATTCGGACCAACGGGGCTATCTCCGGCGTGTCGAATTTCTCGTCATACGCGGCGGAAGCGCACGCCTCGATTTCCTCGTCCGTGAAGTCCGTGAGGAACTCCTTCAAGACCAAAACCGCCACGTCCTTGTAGCTTTTGCCGATAAGTGATTCGAGCGAAAATGAGAACTTGGGAATCTCCTTGGGCACGAACAGCCCCCGATCGTCAGCGAGCCCCTGTATGATTGCCTGTGATCCAGTAACTTCTTTTTTGTCGCCTCTTGTACTTATGTATTTCATTTTACCTACCTTTTACCTACCTATTACCTACCTATAATGTCCTCAGTGCTTCCACGATTTCGATTTTTTCTGCCGCCGTATCGGACACCTTCTTGATGACCCGAGCAGGCACCCCCGCAACAACGACTCCGGCCGGCACGGAAGACGCCACTACCGCTCCCGCGGCGACGACCGAACCTTTGCCAACCCTGACACCTTCGAGCACGACAGCGTTTGCCCCAATGAGCACATCGTCCTCGAGCACAACCGGCTCTGCACTCGGCGGCTCAATGACCCCCGCGAGAACTGCGCCCGCACCAACGTGACAATTTCTTCCCGTAGTCGCTCTGCCGCCGAGAATTGCTCCCATGTCCACCATCGTCCCGGGGCCGACGACGGCTCCGATATTGATGACCGCTCCGAGCATGATGACCGCTCCGTCGCCAATTTCCACCTGATCCCTGATGATTGCGCCAGGCTCAATGCGGGCATTTATCCCCTTCAAATCCAAAAGAGGAATGGCCGAGTTTCTCATGGAATTCTCAATCTCGTAATACTCTATCTTGTCCTTGCCAGCGGAAAGTACGGGCTCAATTTCCGCCCAATCCCCGAAGACGACCAAATCCTCCGTGCCAAAGACCTTGACATCTGCCGACCCGAATGATAAAGGGCCCTTTGTCCTGATGTAGACTTTGACCGGCGTCTTCTTCTCCGCGTCCCTGATGAATTTGATGATTTCTCTTGCGTCCATATTCCCTCCTTACAAGTAAGCCAGTCCCTTTGCGATCCGCACCGCCGGTCCTTGCATGTATATGTTTCCGTCCTCTTCAATCCGAATGAAAAGCTCACCTCCAGGCACCAAAACACGAACCAGCGAATCAACCTTTCCCTCCGTGTAAGCAAGAAAAGCAGTCGCACTCGCCCCCGTGCCACAGGCCGCAGTCATACCCGCGCCGCGTTCATAAGTCCGCAAATCTATAGTCCCTCTATCAACAATCTTCGCCATATTCACATTCGTCTTTTCAGTCCAAATGGCATTGTTCGAAATCTCTGCACCCAACGTGGCAAAATCGTCCGTTTGCACCTCGTCCCCACCATCGCCGAGCCACACGACAGTATGAATAGTTCCAACAAAAAGACTGCTCAGGGGTACCGTGCGCCCGTCCTCCATCACAATCCTGCGACCCAGAAAATCCTCGCCCAACCTGTCCGAACCACCCGAAATACCGAGGGCCTCAAGCGAGTAGTCCGCCTTACCCATGCAAATCTCAACCAAAAACGGCTCCCGCGAAATGACCTTGACAAGCATCGGCCCCGCCCCCGTCAAAACCGAAAACGAAGCCGAAGTCTCAATCCCCTCATGATAACAAAACGCCGCAAAACAGCGGATACCGTTCCCACACATCGGCGCAGTAGAACCATCACCATTGAAAAACAGCATCGAAAGTGGCGACTCACGCACAACGATGAACCCGTCAGCGCCGACTCCTGTATTCCTCCGGCAAAGCAAAATCGCAAGCGAAGAAAAATCCGCCTGACCACCACCGCCAAGAGAAAAAGCCTCCAAAAGGTCAGCCTCCCGAACGATGATAAAGTCGTTCCCAGTCCCATGATACTTTGCAAATTCAACGTTCATCGTCTATCTCCAATACGCTATGAAGCCTACTCCGTCGTGGACAAAATCGCATCGTACTTCTCAACCTGACTGACCTTCATATTCAGAGCCTCCGCCGGATCAACCTCCTCAAGAAGTTTCAAAAGCGTCGGCCCAAGGTAGATAGTCTCGAGTATCTTTTCGTCCAACGACACCTTGCTATAAGGCGTGAAATTCTCACCAACGATATAATATTCACCGCCGACTTCCGAAATCTCCTGAATTTTTATCGGCTTGTAGCCCATCTTCATATCGGTCGGCTTGAACGGCGACACGCCGCCGTAAATGTATTTATCTCCATATAGCATATCATATTGAAGCAGCTTTAGTTCGTCCAAATATGAGCTGTCGCCCTCGTGATCTTGATGGAAAACCGTCAAGGTGCCCTCCCGCATGCCGATTTTTTTCTGAACCTCGGCGGCAAGCTGATACGCCGCGAGGTCCTTCTGCTCGCGCTGCATTTCGAAGTTCGACCAGATGACATATTCCGTCTTGAACGTCGAGCCAGAGACCGTCTCGTCCGCCTTCATCCCAAGCGCCGGCAAGTGATCGCCATACATCACCAGCACGACTTCTTCGCCAAAAGAAGAAAGCTCATCGGTGAGATTCTTGACGAAATTGTCCATCTCCGAGACCATCGTGATGTAATATTCGTAGGCATTTCGCACGTCGTCAGGCACGTCTTCATCAGTAATTTTGAAAGGCGGATTGTTCACGAGCTTCGTCTTCGGATACTCCCCATGCCCCTGCACAGAAATGGTGTAGATATAATCCCGAGCCTCCGTAGACTGCATAGCCCCTATTATCTCGCCAAGAAGTACATCGTCCGTCGCGTAATTCTTCGGCGTTTTCGACACGTAATTCATGTATTCAAGCGATGTGAAATCGTCATAGCCGAGGTTTTTGAAAACCTTCCATCTATTGTAGAACGCCCCTCTATGGTTGTGTATAGCGTGTGTAGCGTAGCCGATTTTCTTCAAATCGTAGGCCATCGTTTCACAGGTCTCGCCGCTGAGCACACTCTTGTATGGATATTCCCCGGGCCCAAAAAACTCCATGCTCATTCCGCTCTGCGCTTCAAACTCCGTGTTTGCCGTGCCGCCACCGACGACAGGCACCTTCAAATGTCCGGAAGAATACTTCTCCTTGAGCTCCTTGAAATAGGGCGTCGCGACCCCGCTATAATGATACTTCGTCAGATCGTCAGGATCCACGAAAGACTCGAGCTGCAGAAAAATGATGTTGGGCGTGCTATTCTCCTGCTGCGTATCGAGTTCCCCATCCTTGAAAATGGACTTCACCGCATACTTGCTGTAGTTCACCGGCTGATCTATTCCCTTGTTCAGCCACGTGCTGAGGAAGCAGTAGGGCATCCCGTATTGCTCGTAGGCATTCCAAAGATTTTCGAAATAAGTCTCCAGATATTTGGTCTTGTTGCCGACCGTCAGCCCGCCGAAGAGCAGGAGAGAGGCCGCCAAAATCCCTATTACCGCCTTCCTGTAATCAACCTTTTCCTTCCGTTTTGGTGCAAATATGAACAGAAGAACGAATATGATAACTGCAAGAATTATGCCGGCCACGAGCATATAGATCTGACCGGTGCTAAGGTAACTGGGCAGGATATCGAGACCCATATCTATGATTTCAATATCCGCTGTAGTGAACGGCGTCATGCGGAACATCAAAATCACACCGTTGACCGTGCCGAGCAACATCCACACAAACGAGATGAATATATAGAAGAAAACACGCCTTCGGAAAAGCCACGCGATGGAAAGCGTCGCGTATATGATGAGGGCGTTCGCGAAGAAGGCAAACGGATTTCTGAGCAGGAAGGTGAAGCCTCCCGCAAACGAATCATAGCCAAATCCTTCAATATAAAGCATGAGCAAGATTGAGAGAATTCCAACCTGAATGAACTGATTTTTCATGAATTTCGTATTGAAAAACTTGTGGATAGCGGTCATCCACTTAGGATAATGCCGCTCCTTCTTTTCGTGCTCAATATGATGACCTTTGGGGATTCTGCGAAAGATCCTCTGGACTTCTCCCAATGCTTTTCTAATGTAATGTTTCATGCTTGTGATTATACCATTTATTTGGCTGAGATTTCTTTAGCAAGTCTTAAGAAATCGTCGGGGCTGAGGGTCTCGGCTCTTCTTTCCGGAGAAATATCCGCAGAGGAAAGGGCGCTGAGGAGTACCTCCTCTGAAAGCCCCAGACTCGCCAGTGAATTTCTCAGCGTTTTTCTTCTCATCGAAAAGCCCGCCTTGACGATGGCAAACATCTGCCTGACCACGTCCGCATCATCTGAAAGTCCCTTTTTCGGTACAAACGACAGCACGATGGAGTCCACATTCGGGCTGGGCACAAAGACCGTCCGAGGCACCGAGCAAACCTTCGACACCTCGCAGTAATACTGCACGAGCACCGATATGGCCCCATAGCTCTTCTTGCCCGAAGGAGACATCAGCCTCTCGCCGACCTCCTTCTGCATCATGAACACCATCTGCTCAGGCATTGGTATCAGAGGATCCTCGAGAACTTTGGCGATGATTGGCGTCGTGATGTAATAGGGCAGGTTGCCGACCAATTTGTATTTGTGAGGAAGGCTCCCCCCATCGATTTTCAGAAAATCCTCGTTCAATATCCGAACGTTTGAAAGCCCCTCCGTGACATTTTCGAGCACAGGTATCATACGCCTGTCTATTTCTATGGCAAAGACCTCGCCAGCTCTTTCCGAGAGCACCGTCGTCATCGCACCCGCACCCGCACCGATTTCAACGACATTCTCCTGCCCCGAAAGCTCCAGAGCGTCCGCAATATTCTCAATTATATTTCTATCCGTCAGGAAATTTTGCCCGAGACTCTTCGAGTAATTAAATCCAAATTCGTCTTTCAATTTGGCAAGTTCGCTTCTCTTGTAACTCTCCCTCATCACAATCGCTTTTGCATAGCCCCGCGGCTACTGGCTGTTATCCCCCTGATCTTCGGGGTAAATGTATAGCATTTCCCCCTCGACAATCATGTGAAATCTCTCGCGAGCCTGCTTTTCTATGAATTTTGGTTCGTTGACCATCGAATACTCTCTTTCCAGTTTCTTCTTTTCGGATACCTTTTTGTCGTAGGTGTCGTTCACCTTCGCCTCTTCCATCTTCAAGTTGACTATCTTGTAACAGGAAAGACCGAGGAATGCCAAGGCAACCACCATTGCCAAGAAGACGAGGAGTTTCTTGCCACCCGACAATCTTCTGCGCTCCTTCTTCTCGACTTGCTTTCTGTGGCGCCTTTCCTTGACCTTGTCTTCTCGCTGTTTGAGCTTCGACGCCTCGAGAACTTCCTTGCGCTTATTTCTCCGCTTGTGCTGAGCTTCTTCCATCTCAATGATGCGGCCGCCCTTTGATGTGCTGCTCGCCTGCTTAGGTTCTCTATTCAATTCCCTCTTCCGAGCAGCCATCTTTTTCAACTCCTGTCATTGCGGGCTCGACCCGACCTGTGCTGGGAGTGCCCCTGCACTCACCAGTGAATCCATTCCGCATTCCCGTCATTGCGGGCTTGACCCGCAATCCACCCTTATTACAATAATATCATAATGCCCGTGTCCAGTCATTTCGCCCTACAATATCCCGCGCTCGCCCCTGTGCCGCGGCATAGGAAGCACAATCGAAACCTTCGTCCCCTTACCAAACCGGCTCTCAAGCTCAATATCTCCGCCATGTTCCTCAACAATCTGCTTGGAGATAGAAAGCCCAAGACCCGTTCCTCCGATTTGTCTTGACCTCGCCTTGTCAACCCGAAAAAACCGATCGAACACCCTAGCCTGAGCCTTTTCGGGAATTCCTATCCCATTGTCCGATATGATGATTCTCACCTTTTCCTCGCGGACAAGCAGGTCAACATCTATCCGCCCGCCCTCGTCCGTGTATTTGATCGCATTGCTCAAAACATTCAAAACAACCTGCTCAATTCTGTCAACGTCCATCTCCACGAGCGTCTTGTCCGTTGTATCAAACATGAAGTTGATTGCAATATCCTTCGACTTCGCGGTGATTTCCATCTTCCTCACAGCCATTCTCAGCAAAGCCGAAATATCCGACTCCTTCTTGTACCATTTCTGCTGACTGTGATCCATGCGAGTTATCATCAGAAGCTCCTTCACGAGCCTCGTCATCCTGTCCGCTTCCGAGTCGATGATCTCCACAAAATCCTTCTTCTGCTCCTCGGACACTCCGCCCGAAAGCAGCGTTTCCGCATAGGTCTTTATCGTAGTGAGCGGCGTCTTCAGCTCGTGCGACACATTCGCCACAAAGTCCACCTGCATATCCTCGAGTGATTGCGTCTCGGTTACATCGCGGAGAAACGCGATGACGCCCTCCGTTTCGCCGGACTTCGCTACGACGGTCTCCACCCGAAGCGCAAGCGTCCGCCCGAGGCAAGTGATCATTTCTTCCCCCTCCGCCCCTTCAAGCAGAGACTCCAGAGACAGCTTCTCATGATGCCGCACCATGATTTCGTCATACTGCCCACTCCTAATGTCTGCCTCGGAAAGCCTGAACATATTCACAGCGCTCGGATTGACATGAACAAAATTGCCCGCCACATCGACGGCAATTACCCCATCTGCAATGTTCCTAAGAATTCCATCGATTCTGTCGTTCTCCGCCGCCAAGGAATTTTCCGCTCCTTCGAGCAAACGAAGAGTCCTCTTATTTTTTCTGTGTAATGAAAGAACAAGGCAGAGAAGAATTAGGGCTACAAGGCAAGTGGCCGCCAAAATGCCGATGCCGATTTCCATGTTTTATGGTCTCCTGAAAAAGTAGCCGACGCCTCTTTTGGTTTGGATATATTTCGGTTCGCTCGAAT
This sequence comes from Eubacteriales Family XIII. Incertae Sedis bacterium, assembly GCA_031261345.1. Lineage (GTDB taxonomy): Bacteria > Bacillota > Clostridia > Peptostreptococcales > Anaerovoracaceae > JAISKC01. Next base: position 8,867 of record JAISKC010000010.1, read on the forward strand.
TGTCCTCGAGCTTTTCCCGCAGCCTCCTGACCGTCACATCGACAGTTCTGATGTCGCCGTAGTAGTCATAGCCCCAAACGTCCTCAAGAAGCTGCTCCCTTGAAAAGACGTTTTCCTCCCGCTCCGCAAGAAATTTGAGGAGTTCAAACTCACGCAAAGTGAGCTCGAGCGGCACGCCATTTTTGCGAATTTCATATCGGTTCATATCGATTTCGAGGTTGGCAATAACCTGAACTTTTGAGGGGTCTTCCACGGCCGCCTCGCCCATGCCGCTCCTCCTGATGTTCGCTTTGACTCTGGCTATAAGCTCCCTGAGTCCGAACGGCTTCGTCATGTAGTCGTCAGCACCGATATCAAGACCCAAAACCTTGTCAAGCTCCTCTTCCTTCGCAGTGAGAATGATGATTGGCACATTGCTCTTTTCCCTCACGCGTTTGCAGATTTCAAAACCGTCTATCGAGGGAAGCATGACATCTAAAAGCACGAGATCCGGATCGCTCGAGAGCGCCAAATCAAGACCAACCTGTCCGTCCGTAGCCGTCAGAACAGAAAATCCCTCTTTTTCAAGATTGAGTTTGATGATATCGGAGATGCGAACTTCGTCCTCAACTACAAGCACCTTGTTTGTGGCCATGATAGGACTCCTTCCCAGTTTCCCAGTTACAGATAGTTTGCGGGGTCTTCCGCCACTCCGAACTTCCGAACTTCAAAGTGAACATGCGGACCCGTGCTGTTTCCCGTGTTTCCGGATAGGGCAATCGACTGGCCCTGAGCAACCCTTTCACCGGCGGACACGAGCAATTTGCTATTGTGTGCATACGCGGTTGACATACCCTGACCGTGATTGATTACTACCATGTAACCATACCCTTTCGTCCATCCGGCCGACAAAACCACACCACCGTCCGACGCAACCACATTGCTGCCAGTGCGACAAGCGAAGTCGATACCCGCGTGAAGCCTCCCCCATCTATAGCCAAAGCCCGAAGAATATCTGCCTGACACGGGATAGACATAAGTGCCCGTCCCAATCCTCGGCGGCAAGGGTCTTGTGCCCCTACGCACGGTCTGCGGCGAGCTCTCCTCCGTCGTCTTTGACGAAAGCTCAATCCGCTCCGACTCTTTTCCGTTGATATAGACAACGTCTCCGACGACCTCTCTGACGCCCTTGACCCCTGGCACGACGACCTCTTCCTCGCCTTCCCACAGAGCTGCGGTATCTTCGTAGATTGTCTCAAAGTCTAAATCCGCCGTGTATGCCTGCGTTTCAACAGTCTTGATATTGATAATGCTCTTTTCTTCCTGTAATTTTATTTCATCTCCTTCGTGTATGACAATGGAGTGAATGTTCGGATTCCAAGCCTCAAGATCGTCCTGTGAAACGTCATTACTTATAGCAATATCATATAGCGAATCGCCATTTTTTACAACATATGTTTTGACCTCGAGCACGCCCTTGAGGATATAATTGTAGATGTCGTCCCCGCTCTTTACGCTCTCCTTATCGGTCTTTATTTCCTTCACCTGAACGTCTTCTACGTAATTAACGGACTTAAATTTTGACATGTCCTTTGTGCCCACAAGGAAGGTTTGCACCTTTCCGAGCACCTTGTCTGCCGACTCCCTATCGGAGAGAATTCCCACCGACTTGCCATCTACGGTGATTTCGTATGCGAGAACTTTGAGCTCTGCGGTCTCTGCCGTCTCGGACAGATGTGCAATGACCTCCTCCTCAGCATCGAGTTTGACCTCCGCGGCATTGACAGCTCTAGTAATTTTTGTAAATTCGATATCTTCTTCCTTGTCGATTGCGACCTTCAATCCATCGTCGTCCACCCATTCATCGGCAAAGCGTTCAACCGATTTGAGCACGGTATTCCTGTCGCTGACCGTCCCCAATAGATGCCCCTGTATAGAATATTCGTAAACGGTAAGCGATTCAACGAGTGCAAACAATGCGAAAACGGAAATGCACACGGTGGCGACGCCGAATCCCACAGGCTTCCTGTGCCTGAAAACAAATTTGCCGAAGACCCGAAGCTGCCCAAGCAGGAAAATGCCGAGTAGCCTCAACTCCTTCAGAAGAAAAACACCAAAAATGCGCAGTTCCCTGAGCAGGAACAGGCCGAACACATTCAGCTCCTTCAGCACATACTCAAATACGGGCGCGAGCCGGACTACTGCCCTCTTCCGAAAATACTTCGCCTCACTCTTCAAAAAGAGCGATGCCATATAAAGCAATAGAGATAGTTTTTTTCCAAGTTTTGAAGCGATATCCATCGCGATGGTTTTCAGTCTGTATATATCCATAGTGTCTATAATAAGCAAGAAACCGCAGGATTTCAAGGAATTCGGCAGTTTCTTCACACAAATTTCATAATTCTCCGCTCGGGAGTATGGGGTTACTTCTCTCCTATGTAGCAGCTGCAGGCGGTTCCGTCGTCTAAAATCCCCGTATCGCCGCAGTGCTCGCAGTTCGGTCTGTGCTCCATATAGTCCAAAGCGAAACCGCCGTCCTTGAGGAGAGCCTCTTTTCTTGCCTCAAGCTTCGCTACAGCCTTCTCTATCGAAGCCGTCGCAGCCTCCTTGTCCGTTAAATTTGACGTGAGGATCTTGATCCGCTCGAAATTCTGATCGCCGATTTCGTCTTCAATCTTTGACAGCTCGGGTATGGCCGCGTAGACTTCTCTTGTGCGGGCAGCGGCTTCAGCCTCGGTTTTCTCTCGCAGTTTTCTGTAGTGCTCATCTCTATCGGCCATCGCGGAAGGTCCCTTTAGCCCGTCCTTTCCGGCCAAAGCGACTTCCTTCCTTATGATACCCCTGACGTAATTGAACTTGTTGTTCTTGCCCGCCGCCTTGGCGCAGATCTCAAGTATTTCTGAAAGTGAGTAGCCGTATTCGTCAAACCACTTGTCGAATTCCTTCTTTTCCGCATCGGCCAAGGAAGAATAGCCGAGGCCGAGGGCCTTCATTATCTCGCGGTACGCGGAGTAGCGTACGTCAGTCTCCGCCAAAAATGCGCTGACATCTGCGGCAGTCTTGAGTCCTTTTTCTGTCCATGAGGCAATTCTCTTAGAAACCGCAGCCGTCTTCATGCTCTTCTTTCTGTCCCTCGCGTATTTGTACGCGCAGATGATGACCTCCGGTGTAGCCCCGTCCTCAGCGATGAGGGCTCCTATCTTCTTTATGTCGCCGCCTGATAGCGTTACGTCGCCCGTGATTTCAGCAATCTCAGCCCACATTTTTTGCAGTTCCTCATTGCCAAGACTCGTCTTTTTCAGGTCGCTCGCACTTTCGGACGAGGAGTCCGCCGCTGCAGCACCACCAAACAGCCTGCTCTTGATATCCATGAATTCAACATCGAAATGATAGCCGTCCTGCGGTGCCGCGTGATGTTTCTTTATCATCTTTCGATCTTCAAAATACTGCCACGCCGAAAACACAACCTCCCGATCGAGGCTCAGTTTTTCAGCGACAATCTCATTCGTAAGAGCTTTCCCCTGCTGCACGCACATATAGGAGTATAGATAAACCTTCACAAATTCGCCGGGAGTGTCCGGCATATATTCGGCAATGAAAAGATTTGGCACGAGCGTATCGTCCAAAAAATAATTTGAAGAATCCTCTATCCTAAAGCTCAATTACAAAATCTCTTCTCTTACAATCGTCTGATCTCGTCCGGGACCCACCGAAACGATTTTGACAGGAACACCCGTAACTTCCTCTATCTCCTTGATATACGCTTTCGCTTCCAAAGGAAGGCTGTCGTACGTTTTGCAGCCTGTGATGTCGGTCTTCCAACCCTTGACCGTCTTGTACTTGGGCACGCATCTTTCCAGTAATGAAAGGTCTGCGGGGAAGTGTTCTATGGTCCTTCCTCCCTCTTCATAGGCGTAGCAAATCTGAATTTCGTCAAATTCATCGAGCACGTCGAGAAGCATGAGCGCCGTTCCCGTCGTCCCATTTATCTGAGAAGAGTAACGCACGACAACGCCATCAAACCAGCCACATCTTCTCGCACGGCCGGTCGTAACGCCATATTCATGTCCGCGTTCCCTTATCTCATCACCTACGGCGTTCGCAAGCTCAGTTACCATAGGTCCTGCCCCAACTCTCGTGGTATAGGCCTTAGTGATTCCTACGACTTCATTTATGGAATTGATGCCGATACCCGCTCCTGTCATGAAACCGCCAGAGCCGGGGTGCGAGCTTGTTACGAACGGGTAAGTCCCGAGGTCTATGTCGAGCATACTGCCCTGAGCACCCTCAAACAAAACATTTTTGCCGGCCTTGATGGCCTCGTTCACAATTACTCCCGTGTCCACAATATATGGAGCCAATCTCTTGGCATAATCAACAAATTCATCGACGATAGCGTCCCTGTCAACAGGCTTGCCGGAGAGAAGCAGGGTGATCGTCCTGTTCACGTCATCTATGCGAGCGGCGAGCTTTTCCTTGAAGCTATCTATGTCGAGCATATCACAAGTCCTGAGGCCGACCCTTGCAATTTTGTCAGAGTAGCATGGACCGATGCCTTTCAGCGTCGTGCCGATACTATCCTCCCCCTTCGCCTCCTCATAGAGTTTGTCCAGCTCTATGTGAAATGGAAATACGATGTGAGCGCGGTCGCTGACGAAGATTTTGTCGGCGGCGACGCCATCTTTTTGAAGGCCTTCAATCTCTTCGAAGAAAGCCTGCGGATTGAATACGACGCCGTTGCCGATGATATTGACAGCCTGCGGATTGAGCACGCCTGAAGGAATGAGGTGAAGGGCGTACTTCTTTCCCTCAATCACGACCGTGTGTCCGGCATTGTTTCCTCCGGCTGCACGCACGACCATATCCGCCTTCGTGGCCAGATAATCTATGACTTTTCCTTTGCCCTCGTCTCCCCACTGGGAGCCAACAACTGCAACAGTGCTCATAATTTTCTCTCCTTAAACTGCTTAGACCAAAGTCCGCACATCGTCTTCTGGGTTGTAGTGTCCGAACTTCGTGTACTTGCCAACCCAGCGAACCTGAATTTCTGAGGTCTCGCCGTTTCTGTGCTTGGCTATATAAAGACGCCGAATATCCTCGGGATCGCCTCCGCTACCGTCCTCTTTGTCGTTGCCTTCCTTTTGATAAATGAACATGACGATGTCCGCGTCCTGCTCAATCGCACCTGATTCTCTAAGATCCGAGAGCATGGGTTTGTGGCCCGTGCGGGATTCTATGCCTCTGCTGAGTTGCGAGAGCACGAGCACAGGACAGTCCATCTCCATCGCGAGCTGTTTCAACATTCTCGAAAGGGTGGCGACTTCTTGCTGCCTGTTTTCGGGGCGGGAGGAAGCCTTACCTGTTCCGCCGAAATCCATGAGCTGCAGATAGTCAACGACGACCAAGTCGAGGCCGCCCTTGGCCTTCTTCCTGCGGCATTTGTTCTTTATCTCATTTATCGAAATGCCCGACGTGCTATTGATGAAAATAGGCGCGCTCGACAGCACGCTCGTCGCCTCCGCAAGCCTCTCCACATCGTCCTTATTTTTGTATACGCTGCCGTCCCGTATGGCGTAGGAATCGACCCCCGCCTCCGACGCAAGCAGCCTGTTTCCGAGTTGCACGGAGCCCATCTCAAGGCTGAAAATCATCACCTGAGCACCCGCCGTTTTCGCGGCATTCATCGCAATATTCAGAGCCAGCGACGTCTTGCCCATTCCAGGCCGAGCCGCAAGAATGATCAAATCGGACCGCTGAAGTCCGGACGTAAGCCTATCGAGCTTCGGAAATCCCGTTGGAATTCCAATGAGTTCTCCCATTTTGCCCTTGCGCTCATCCAATATTCGGTTGCTCTCCGAGAGCACCTCCGAAAGCGTCTCGTAATCCTTCTTCTGCGCGCCCTTCGAGATTTCGAGTATTGCCCTCTCGGCGTCCTCAACGATATCCTCCGCGTCATCGCTCTGGGCATAGCTCTGCTCGATGATTTGCTCCGAGGTGCTGATGAGGCTCCTAAGGATTGATTTTTGCTTGACGATGTCCTTGTAATGAAGAGCGTTCAGAGGTGAAGGAACGCCGTCGGAGAGGGTGCCGAGGTATTCGGTCCCGCCCACGAGTTCCAGTTTTTTCTTTTTGGAAAGCTCCTCCCGTACGGTAATGAGGTCAACTTTCACGCCGGAGTGATAGAGTGTCTGTATGGCTTCGAATATTTCCGCGTGATGCGCAAAATAGAAGTCCTCCTTGAAAAGAGTCTCCACTATTTCGTTCATCGCTCGATCGCTCTGAAGTGCCGCTCCAAGAACGGATCTTTCTGCGACCTCACTATTAGGCATTATCCGATCAGCCATAATTCACTCCCATCATTGCGGGCTCGACCCGCAATCCATAGCTCTTCCCGTCATTGCGGGCCTGACCCGCAATCCATAGTTCTCCCCGTCATTGCGGGCTCGACCCGCAATCCATAGATTCCGAATCAAGTTCGGAACGGCAACTACTCCGCCTCTACAGCAACCTTTATCGTGGCCGTCACTTCAGGATAGACCTTGATGACGACATCGTGTGTTCCGATATCCTTGATAGTTGAATCGAGTTCGATCTTCTTCTTGTCTAGGAAGAATCCAAGCTGCTCGTGTGCGGCATCGGCGATATCCTGTGCAGTGATGGATCCGAAGAGTCTGCCGCCCTCGCCCGCCTTCTGCTTGAGTGTAACAAGTTGACCTTCCACCTTCTCCGCAAGAGCCTGCGCTTCAGCCAAACTTGCCGCCTTGATTTCCGCAATCTTTGCCTTTCTATGCTCAAGACTCTTGATGTTTGCATCCGTTGCCTCTATCGCGAGCTTCGACGGAAACAGCTTGTTCCGAGCAAATCCGTTCGCCACTTTTATGATGTCGCCAACCTTGCCTGTGCCTGCTACGTCCTCTATCAGTATTACTTTCATTCCTTTTCTCCTTCCAAGTTATTAAGTTCATTCATTAGCTTTTTCAAAACTTCATCTGCGGACTCATCTGTCACCTGGGCTGCTGCCATGGTCAAATGTCCACCGCCTCCGAATTTTTCCATTATCAGCTGCACGTTTATATGTCCGAGTGAACGAGCGCTGATACAGACTTCCTTTGATGTTTCTCCAACCACGAAGCTCGCTCGTATGCCCTTGATGTCCAGAAGCTCATCGGCCGCTTGTGCGATGATGATGGGGGCATTGTCGTGAACGCCTTCGTCTGTTGAAATGGCAATCCCGTTTTTCGTAAACTCCGCATTTGAAATGATACTCGCCCGTTGCTTGAAGTCCTCCATATCACTTTGGAGAAGCTGCCTGACCGCCGTCGTGTCAGCTCCATTCATCCTCAGCCACGAAGCCGCCTCAAAAGTCCGAGCGCCTGTCTTTACTGAAAACCCGTTCGTATCGATGATGATACCGCCGAGCAGCATCTCCGCCTCAAACTTCGACAGCTTCTTGATATCGTCGTCAAACTGCAATATTTCAACCACGAGCTCCGACGTCGATGAGGCGTTCGGCTCCATGTACGAGAGCGTCGTGCCAACGATTGCGCCTTCTCTTTTCCTATGGTGGTCGATGAGAATCTTCTTGTCAACCTTGCCGATGAGGGACGGGTCGGCCACCATTTCCGGCACGTGCGTGTCGAGAATGATGAGGAGCGTTTCTCTATTTACCAGTCTATACGCATCTTCGCTATATATAAAGTCATAATAGCCGGTTTCCACCGCCAAATTGTAAGATTCCGTGAGCGAGTGGTTGAAATCGTCGAGCACTATGTAGGCGGGCTTGTTGTGGCACTTCGCCATGTGGGACATCGCTATTGCCGACCCGAATGAATCCATATCCGCCGTCTTGTGGCCCATGATAATGACGTTCGTTGAGGCCTTTATCATCTGCATGATAGCATGCGACATCACCCTCGACTTGCCCTTGTTTCTGTTTTCGATAATTTGGTTTTTGCCGCCGAAATACGTTACATTTCCGGAGCTCTTCACCACCGCTTGATCGCCGCCCCTTCCCCTTGCAAGGTCTAGGGCATAGGCCGCGTATTCTTCCGCCTCGCTGGGCGCTTCCGCCCCGATGCCGATGCCGATACTGAACGATGCCGGAAAATCTGCATCCGTATCAAGTTTCCTCACGAGATCCAATATCTGAAAATTTTCATCTGCAAGCTCCTGATAGTATTTCTTACTGAATATGATCTGATACTGAGACCTGCTGATTCTGAGTAATGAGCCGTCGATAACACCCGCGAACTGCCTCACCAAAACCTCTATTGAAGCCGCCACTATCGACTTCCGCTCGTCAGGCGAAGCGTTCAAAAGATCGTCATAATTGTCCACGTTGAGATAGCAGTAACAAAGTTTCTCTTCATCATACTTCTGCCCAAGTTCGACGAACTCCGTCTCATCAACAAAGTAATACATCGAGCTTTTGCTCTTATCCTTGTTGACGTAAGCGGTGAGAATTCTGAAATCCCTTCCATCGATTGCAAGCGTGAGTTCTGCCGCCTCGTCATCTCCCAAAACCTTCCGTCTATTTTCTTCGCCGATAAGCTCCCAAATCGTAGTCGTGAGAATTTTGGCATCAGGAAAAATCTCTTTAAATTTTTCGTTTGTCATAGCGATGAGACCGTCGCCATTCACAAGACAGAGCGGGAAAGGGTGGTTTTCTATGGAGTATCTGAGCGTATCCTCTATCTCTTCCTGCGCCGACGCGATGTATTCAACCACGCCTGTTTTGTGGTAGAAGAAAACCACTACAGCAAATACGATGTATAGAGCTGTAGCTATTCCAACCGTCAATATCACGTCAAAACCCAAACGGATAAATACAAATGCCGCCCACAATATGAAAATTGCCGCGATGCTGTACGGGAACGCTATTTTTTTAAGTATTTTTTCACCCATCAGTATACCTGCCCGCCATTTCCGCATGCGCCCCGTCTGGGGTACAGGTACGGAAATCCTATGGCATAGAGTAAATGACCACCTCTTGGCTGTGCCGTTTGGTGGTCTCTCCGCTGGTTGCCTTAGTCTCTAACGTAGGGAAGTAGGGCTACGATTCGTGCTCTCTTGATTTCCCTTGCCAACTCTCTCTGATGTATGGCACACACACCGGTGACTCTCTTGGGAAGTATCTTTCCTCTCTCAGTAATGAACTTTGAGAGTGTATCCACATCCTTATAGTCGATTTTCAAGTTTCTGTCCGCGCAGAAGGGGCATACCTTTTTTCTGCGGTTCATACCGCCGCCGCCACTGCGTCTTTGCTTTTGTTCCATTATTTTTTCTCCTTGTCATCCTGCGTACGTATTTTCGTCTTGTCATCCTGCGCGTAAGTCGCAGGATCTCTTTTTCAAGTGTTAGAACGGCATATCGTCATCGCCGTCAATGTCTGTGAAAAGTGGCTCGTCAACCTTTGCCGGTGGCTCAGGGAACTGGCCCCCGAAAGGATCATCATTTCCGCCGCCAAGTGCTCCGCCGGTAGGTCTCGAATAAGATCCGCCGCCATCACCCTTCTTTTCAACAAATTCGGCTCTGTTCACTATTACGTCCGTAGTGTAAATGGTCTTGCCATCTTTGTCCTGATAACTTCCCGTCTGTATAGTCCCTTCAACGGCAATCTTCTTGCCCTTTGAAAAGTAATTTTTGACGAAATCGCCGGTCTTGGCAAATGCCACGCATCTGATGAAGTCGGCTTCAGGCTGTCCCTCTTTTCTGAAGGGTCTGTTCACTGCGAGAGTAAATCTCGTGACCGTATTTCCGGTACTTGCTACACTGGATTCGGGATCTCTTGCGAGATTTCCGATCAATACCACTAAATTCATATAGCACCTCTACTTCTATTTCTCATCTTTGTTGATGATGATATGTCTGACCACATCGTCAGAAATTCTGAGCCTTCTGTCAAGCTCCTTGGGCAACTCTGTAGGCGCATTAAAATTAATGAGCACATAGTGTCCCTCGTTTTTCTTAAGAATGGGGTACGCAAGTTTCTTGATGCCCTGATTGTCAACATCAATTACCTCACCGCCGCCGTCAGAAATAATTCCCTTGACGGTTTCGATGATTGCTTCTTTCCTGTCGTCTTCCAGCGCTGCTGCAATGACGAACAATATCTCGTAACGATTCACTGTTTCACCTCCCTCCGGACTGAATGGTGCCACCCTTGCGGCACAGAGAGCATTCGGGCAAGATGCCCTATTAAATTAGAATGCTGCACTTTTCGTGCTCAAGTATTATAACGCCAAGCCACCCCCCAATGCAAGGACAAAAAAATGGTCAAAGAAGAAGGGTCAAAATCGAGTAGGAGGTAGCCCATTAATTGGGCTACCGACCTCTCACACCACCGTGCGTACCGTTCGGTACACGGCGGTTCAATAGCGTGAGTGCACTGCCTCGTATTTCTTGGATATGT
>JAISKC010000058.1 GCA_031261345.1 Eubacteriales Family XIII. Incertae Sedis bacterium
CAAATCCACCTCAATGAAATCCCGCAAAAACTCAACAAACAACTCGTGATCATCAAGAATCAACTTCAAACTATTATCCTTCACCTTATGTATCCCCAAACCATACCCACTTTCCCAAATCAAATCACAAAACAATAACCATTCACATAAAGTATCACACAAAATACACCATGTCAACCATTATTTTACAATAATTGATTTTAATTCATTACCACAATGACTAACTCTTTAATGCCGAACAAAAATAAAATTTAATGCCGAGCAAAAATAAAATTTGACGAATGGGGGTAAAAGCACTACTATTTGAATTGTTTTTAATGTTGTGGCAGTAAAATGTGGGGAAAAATGTCTTTAATAGATGACAAGGCGAATATGCAGGTTGCTCAGGATGAAAAATTCCGGCTGATTGAAGAGGCTCAAGGGGGCGACACGCTTGCGTTCGAAAAACTTTACGCCCGTTACGCACAGACCATACTGTTCCTGACAAGGAAGTATCTTTGGGCACAGGACGATGTCGAGGACGTGGCGCAGGATGCCGTCTTGAATATGCTGAGCGGCATAAAGAAGCTGAAGCATGCGTTTGCTTTTGATAGCTGGCTTCACAGTCTGGTGAGAAATGCCTGCCACAATCACAACAAATTGAGCAAGCGTATTGAAGAAAACGAAGGCGGCGACGAAAATTCATTGATGTTTCTTGAGGCGGATGATGAATACGTCCCAGAGGCAAGCCTGCTGAAGACGGAGCTTGACCGTGAAGTCATGGAGGCTTTGCAAAAATTGCCGGACAGCTATAGGGAAGCACTTTATCTTTATTACTATAAGCAACTCTCCTACGGTGAGATTGCGAGCAAGTTGGGTGTAACCGAAAGCACGGTATCGACAAATATTTTGAAAGGTAAGAAGAAACTTAAAGAGATGCTCGAGGATACTTCGAAAATTGATGATAGAGGCGATGATGTCCTGCGCGGAGTAGCGTTCGGGCCGGCACTCGCTCACGCTTTCTTCGTAGATGAGGTCGAACTTTTCGCCAATCCCGATGAGGTGAGTAACTTCGTGAAATCGACCAACAGCAGGATTGAGCAGCAGGTTGGCAGTTCGGATGCTACCAAAAACATAGGGCGGAAAGGCCTTCCGAAGGTAGGCACGGGAGCAGTCTTTGCGATACTTATTTCTACCGTGATAGTGATAATGGCCGCAGTTTTCATAGTCAATCCCGAGAGGCTTCTTTCCGATCAGGCGATTGATGATGTAGCTGCCCCTCCTCAGGCGGAGGAAACCGTGAAGCCGAGCGCCACGCCAAAACTGGAGATTGTCCTGCAAGGTGGAGACGGTAGCACGACCGACATACAAAACCCCGTATCTGCCACGCTAAAGACCGACAACGGTACCGCCGAGGATTGGCGTATCGTGGACGGGGACGGAAAGACGGTATCAAGCGGAAATGGCTCCTCATTCACCGATGAGCTGTCGCTCCTGCCCCCCGGCGAATACACAATTGAATGGAAAAACGCAAGGGACGACGGCACCGTAGCAACAGCCACCAGACGAATAGAAATAACCACCTAGAGCATAGGATTACAGTTGCGTTACCACCTTTCTTCTGCCGGTGAACTTTTCTTTTATGGCCGGACCTGCGGTCTGAACGAGTATGACGAGCAGGAGAACCAAGCCTTGGAATGTGTTCTGTATATCGGCTGACAGCGACGGTATGCTGACGATGATGAAGTTGATGGTCGTATAGGAAAGCGCTCCGAAGAGGATTCCGACGACGTTTCCTCTGCCGCCCATCATGTTGATTCCGCCGAGGACTACCGCCGCAATCGCATACATTTCGTAGGCCTGTGCGGACGAAGCAGGCGTGATATTTCCGATTTTGCAGACCTGAATGAGGCTTGCCACGCCGACCAAAAGGCCGGTCAAAGCAAACACCGAGAACTTCACCCTCTGGACTTTGATGCCCACGAGGTGCGTCGCCTTTTCGTTGCTTCCCGTCGCATAGACGCTCTTGCCATATTTGGTATTTTTCGAGATATAGACGAAGATTATCACCATTGCCACAAACAGGAAGGTTACGTATGGGATTGAAAATGCACCGATTTTCAGGCTGCCCGTTCCGAAGACCATTCGCAGGAAGTTGTAGCTGCTGTTGTCGCTGAGCAGTGCGAATTGGCTCGACGATGAGCCGGTAATGTCGGGGCTGATTGCCCGAACCTGCGACAGCGCGAGCGACCGATAGATGAGCATCGTGCCCAGCGTTACGATGAACGGCGGCATCTTTGCATACGCGACCAAAACGCCGTTGATTGAGCCCAAGATGAGGCCCGAGCCGAGCGCCGCGAGTATGGTCAGGAATATGTTGTTGGTGATGTTGAAGACCACGACGGTAACACCCGAGCAGAGCACCAACGCCGAGCCGACGGAAAGGTCTATTTGCCCAGTAATGATGACGAAGCCCATACCAAGGGCCATCGTGCCAACTATGACGGTGTTCTGGCTTGAAAGAATACCCGAGATATGCCCCCAGTTGAACGTGTTGCCGTTGGAAGAAATGGTAATGGCATAGACAACCAAAATCAGAATAAACACGAGAACAAAGCTGTATTTTTTCCACAGTGACCCCGCAATCTTGAGTGGCTTGTTCCTCTTTTTCGCTTCCATTTAGTTGTCCTCCATACTTTCACTACCCGCCGCAGCATCAATAGCATTCGTCGAATACAGCATGACATCGCGTTCATTAATTTCTTCATGGTCAAATATCTTCACCACCCGACCGGCATAAAAGACCACACATCGGTCGGATACCTTCTTTATCTCCGGAATTTCGAGCGTGTTGATGATTACCGTCTTGCCGGCCTCAGCAAATCTCATAATCAATTCGTAGATTTCCTCTTTGGCTCCGACGTCCACGCCCTGTGTCGGATTGTCGAACAAGAGGATTTCGGCCTCGGTATTGAGCCACCTTGCCAAAAATACCTTTTGCTGATTGCCGCCGCTGAGTGAGGTGATGAGGTCGTCGGGACTTTGCGCCTTGATGTTGAGCTTCCCCTTCAAATCGTCATACTTCACGATTTCCCTCTTCTTGTTGATGACGGGATATTTGCGAGACAGACTGTGCTCGGCGATATAGGAATTTTCCAAAACTGTCATATCCGGTATCACCGAGTTTTCCTTGCGGTTCGTCGGCAGCATAGCGATGTGAGATTTCATGAACTTGGTAATGTTGCCGCGCACGTCCTTGCCCTTGAAGAACATGCTTCCACTTTCTACCCGCAAGGCGCCGAACATAGATTGCATGAGCTCGCTTGCACCGCTTCCAGCCAAACCGGTGAAGGCAACCACCTCTCCCTTCTTCACCCGAAGGTTTACATCTGAAAAGCCTTGCCCCGAGTAGTTTTGAAGCTCAAGGGCAATCTCTCCAAGCTCGTGCTCGGCGTAGGTCTCCTTGTCCACAAACTGCTCCCCCACCATGTCGCAGGTGATATCGAAGGTGGTCGTATCCTTGATGTCGCCTGTGGAAATCAATTTTCCATTTCTCAGGACCGTATACCTATCAGCCAAATCGAATATCTCCGGCATCTTGTGAGAGATGAAGATGAACGATTTGCCGGTCTTCTTCAGGGCTTTCAAAATCCCGAAGAGCCGCTCTATCTCGTCGTTGCTGAGTGCCGTCGTCGGCTCGTCCAGAATGAGGAGTTTCGCATCGGCATAAAGAGCCCTGCATATCTCCAAAAGCTGTTTTTGACTGGTCTTCAGTTCACTTACCAAAATAGTAGGATCTATATCCACTCCGAGGTCGTCGAAGAGCTTCCTCGACTGAGCGAGCATTTCCTTCTTGTTGAGCTTGCGCGTCTTCCCTACTATTTCGCGGTTCAAAAATATATTTTCACTCACTGTGAGATCGTTTACTACATTAAGTTCTTGATGAACAAAGGCGAGACCCGCCTTCTCCATCTGCTGTATTGATGGATTGTAATATTCCTGCCCATCAAATGTGATGGACCCGTTGTCCATCGGAAGCACTCCTGCGAGAATATTCATCAGCGTGGACTTGCCCGCCCCGTTTTCGCCCAAAAGCGCGTGAATTTCCCCCTCTTCCACAAAGAAATCCACACCAAAGAGCACCTGTGTGCCCGTGAAAGACTTCGAAATATTTTTCAATTCGAGAATACTCATAGGGTTCTCCCATTACCTCAAAATTCACCTCAGAAATCCGGGGATGCGAGGTGCGCCCCACATCCCCGGCGATTCATCTTATCGGGTCTGTATTACTGGTCAATGAACTGGTTTATTCGTGGCCCTTGAATCCTTCATAGTCGCCAACATTGTCACGATCAACGATCCAAACGGGCTCATAGAATCCGTCGCCTGTCGAGAACGACCAATCGCCCGCGAGGTAATCGAGCATGTAATCGATAGCGCTATTCATCATCGATGGTGAGAAGTATACCGACATCACATTGTCAAAATACTTGTCAGCGATAGGTGCCTGCGAGGAAGTTCCGTCGAACACTTCATAAAGCTCAGCCATACCACCGATAGCGGATACGTAGACGTTCAATGCTTCGAGGTCAGCCTTTGTGGCGTCGCTTGCTGCATTTCCTTCGAGCAAGTTGAGGAAACCAAACGTCATCTCATCGTCCTGTGAGAAGACAAAGAGGTTGCCGTTGTTGCCCTTTGCGGTCGCAACGATATCGTCGAGTTTCTGCTCGAGATATTCGTAAGCACCATCTGCACTCCAGTCGCAAACTACCTTGTAGTCGGCTGTCAGAGTATCAAGCTGTTCCTGAGTCCATGTTTCTGTCGAATCATAGCTCTGGCCCGTTGCTTCGTCGCTGTACTGAATTTCGCCCTTGAGGAACTGCTCGAAGCCTTCCTGACGGCGTGAGCAAACGGTACCGTTGTCGCCGATGAGCGTGACGAGTGTGTCTCCAGGCTTCAGACCCTGCTGTTGTAGCCAGTATGCGATGCCGGCGCCGCACTGCCAGTTGTCACCTGAGAAGTTCAGGATAGCGGATTTGTCGGGACCTTCAATGATGCGGTCGAATGAGATGAACGGGATGTTCTCTGCGATCAGAGCTTCCTGTCCGGATTTGGCACTGTCGTCAAGCGCGAAGAATACCACGCCGGCAGCATCGCCATTGGCAATGATTGTCTGCACGTTGTCATCCTGCTCTTCGCCTGATGATGATGCCATGTAGACGGCTTTGTAAGTTCCGGCGTCATTGATTTCCGCAACTTTTTGGTCAGCATAAGTACCTGCCTGTGCTGTCCAACCGTGGTCAGGTGTAGGTCCGAGCACATAGATTGTGGAACCGGTGGCCGCACCGCCTGCTGAGCCTGAGTCTTCGCTGCCGCCGCCGCAGCCTGCGAGCGTGAATACCATAACGAGGCACAACGCTACTACTAATAATTTTTTCATCTTCCTTCCTCCTATTCTTCTAATTAACTTACTATCAACAGCAGAATGACGAATTTCATCAACTGCGTATGACCAAATTTGGTAAGACTTTAGGTAAGGCTGATAGGCACTCTCTTCTCGCTAGAATCAAGACAGGCAAATACCACACGCATCGAATCTATCACATCGTCGGCATCGAGCGGCGTCTTTTTATCCTCAAGAATTGCGGACACAAATGTGTCGATTGCGCCGGAGGATGTCTGCTGGGCATCGTCGTTTTGCTGCATGCGGTCGATCTCGTAATGAGTCTTTTTTCCGTCCAAATACTCAATCTCGAGTGAATATTTCGGATTGAGGTATATTTTCATCGTTCCTTTTTCACAGTAAATGATGGTGGAATTGTTTTCTTCACCATAATTGGTCCAGCTTGTGGTGACCGTGCCCATCGTGCCGTCATCGAAGGTGAGAATTTCTACCGAATTGTCGTCCACCTCTATGGGCGTCCCGTCCGGAAACGTCTTGTGAAGGGTGTTCATAGCGGAAAAGACTTCCTTCACCTTGCCGCCTACCAGATAACGAATCAAGTCGATTTTGTGTATGCCAAGGTCTGCGAGCGAGCCAAAGGACGCCGCATCCTTCTTGAAGAACCAAGTGTTGGCGCTCTTGTCCGCGCTCCAAGACTCCGGTCCCTTATGAGAGAAAGTGCTCTGGAAAGTGATAACTCGGCCAAGTTCACCGGATTCGAGTATTTGTTTTGCCTTGATGTGGGTATTGTTCAGACGCTGATTTTGATCGATGAGGAGATGTTTGCCGCTTTTCTTCGCCGCATTCACCATGGCCTCGCACTCTATTAGGCTGATAGCCATCGGCTTCTCACAGAGAACGTGTTTCCCCGCGTTCAGCGCGTCAATGGTGAGCTCGGCGTGATACTTGTTTGCGGCACACACGCTGACGGCGTCTATGCTGCTGTCGGAAATAAGCTCTTCTGCTGTATCAAAGACCTTGCCGCCAAAATCGAGGGTCATGCTTTCGGCGCGCGAACGGTCGAAATCGTAAAATCCAACGATTGTCGCATTGGGGTTCAACTTGTATTCGTGGGCATGCCTTTGTCTCGCGATGGAGCCACAACCAATGATTCCTATATTCAAACCTGACATATCTATTCTCGCCTCAAAAATAATAATGATTCTGTATATCGTTTGACTGGCTGTACTATATCAACCTCATTCGGGCAAGTCAACCCAATGTGAAAATTTTCAAAAAACAGTAAATTCCCAAAGTAAGTTCCACAGTGGACGAGGGTGTGGAATTTAGTATGAGACGGAATGGTGTAGAATTTTATCTGGGAAATTTTCTTGGATTGGAGGATATGATGACAAA
>JAISKC010000072.1 GCA_031261345.1 Eubacteriales Family XIII. Incertae Sedis bacterium
TTCGGAAGAGGTGCGTGGAGTTTGCTGTCATTGATCATGTCTCTTATCGCCGTCTTGGTTTCTTTATTACTGATACTCGGTGCCATATTTAGGCGTATATACCGAAATGAAGATGAGGACAAAGAAGCATACGCGGATAGCGATGCGGACGATGAAGATGAGAAAAGGAAGAAGGTCAGCAAGGTGCTCAAGGTGGCTACTATTATCCTTGGTATATTGACACCGATAGTCTGGCTCATTCTTGACGATCTGACCCTACCGATGGTGTGGATAAACAAGTGGACGCTGTATGTAGGTATAGTATTCCTCGTGCACATTGTGTTCCTCATCGTATACAAGGCGAGGAGGCATAAAGAGGATAGCGATGATGATGAAGGCGAGACTACATATGACAATGCGATAGGAGCCTAATAGGAGCCTGACGAAGTCCAGAATTGAAAATCACCAAGAAACCACCTCTATCGGGGTGGTTTTTTGGTGACAAAGTGGTTGCAAAGGATTTATTGGATTTTCTATTGATGAAATCTATATTGATGAAACATGGTTAGTTATGTATAATTGATATTAGTGGAATGTAATGTGGACAAATAAAGTATTGTTTGCCGCGAAGTGATAGATTTGGAGAATTGAATAAATGCTTAGTCAGGAAAAGATGGAACGTATAAATGAGCTTGCTCGGCTGTCGAAGGCTGAGGAGCTTTCTGAGGAGCTTAAGGCCGAACAGGACGCGCTTCGGGAAGAATATTTGACTGTATTTCGCAATGTTTTCAAGTCGCAGCTCGATGGGATTGAGATTGTGGACGAGGATTGCGACGGTGAAATGACGGATGCCTGCGGCGGTTGTACGGCTTGTCGGTCGGATGTTTAGTTTGAGAAAGTGGATTGCGGGTCGAGCCCGCAATGACAGAAATGGCAGGACAATGGATTGTGGGTCAGAGCCCGCAATGACAATGTGGATTGCGGGTCGGGCCCGCAATGACAGAAATGACAGAAATGACAGGACAAGGATAAAGGAATAGGTAAAATTTATGAGTGAAAAAAATAACGAGAGACGTGTATATTTGGATTATTCGGCTACTACGCCGGTCAAGGAGGAGGTTTTGCAGACCATGCTTCCGTATTTCACGGAAAGCTTCGGAAACCCGTCGAGCCTCTATCAGGTGGGGCAAAGCTCAAAGAGTGCAATAGCTACGGCGAGGGATCAGGTCGCCTCGCTCATCGGCGCACAGCCCAGCGAGGTGTTCTTCACATCTTCGGGCACGGAGGCTGACAACTGGGCTTTCATCGGCACGGCCATGTGGCAGAGGAGCAAGGGAAAGCACGTCATTACTACGCAAATCGAACATCACGCACTCCTTCACAGCGGGGATTACCTGAAGAAAGAGGGCTTTGATGTTACTTACCTTCGGGTGGACAAGGATGGATTCATCAGCCTTGAAGAACTCGAAAAATCCATCAGGGAAGACACGACGGTCATCAGCATAATGTTTGCGAACAACGAAATCGGCACGATTCAGCCCATCGCGAAGATCGCCGAAATTGCGAAGAAGCATGGTGTGATTTTCCACACGGACGCGGTTCAGGCACTCGGAAACGTGCATATAGATGTGAAGGAACTCGGCGTCGATCTCCTCAGTATCAGCGGCCACAAGATTTATGGGCCGAAGGGTATCGGGGCACTTTATATTAGAAAGGGGCTCAACCTTCCTTCATTCCTTCAGGGCGGAGGGCAGGAGAGTAATAAGAGGCCAGGCACGGAAAATCTCACCGGTATCGTGGGCTTCGGCAAGGCGGCGGAGCTGGCAGAAAAGAATTTGGTGAAGCATATCGAGGAGGTTCGCACCCTCAGGGATTACTTCATCGAGAAAGTTACTGGTGAAATCGATGACTGCCACGTGAACGGAAGCCTCGAGAGTCGTCTTCCAGGAAATGCAAACATTACTTTCAAATACATCGAGGGCGAGGCAATTCTGCTCTTGCTCGACATGAAGGGCATCTCGGTTTCTACGGGTTCCGCGTGCTCGTCGGCGTCGCTTACACCATCGCATGTGCTTACGGCCATCGGTGTTCCTATGGAGGAAATTCACGGATCGATTCGTTTCACGATCGGCGATTTCACCACCAAGGAGGATATAGATTACACGATAGATGTTCTCAAGGAGACGGTTTCAAAGCTTCGGAGTATTTCGTCTCTGGACGCAAACACGACTTGGGACGTCAAGATGAATAAGTAAAGATTTCTAATTTGACAGAAAATCAGCAAAACGCAGGATTTTTTGCCATAGACAAGGCGCGCGAACGACGACGAGACAAGCATACTCTACGTATGCGTTCGAGGAGGAGAGAGCAGCAACGCAGGCTATGGTGAAAAAGACAAGTTATAAGAAGGAGTAACAAATGGGTATGTACAATGACAAGGTAATAGAACACTTTTCGAACCCGCACAATGTGGGCGAGCTTGAGCATGCGGACGGCGTGGGCACTTACGGCAGCCCTGTCTGCGGCGATATGATGCAGATTTCAATCAAGGTTTCGGACGATGTGATCGTGGATGCGAAGTTCAAGACTTTCGGCTGCGGATCGGCGATAGCGTCTTCGAGCGTTGCAACCGATATGATCATCGGCAAGACGATTGACGAGGCGCTCGAGGTAACAAATCAGAACGTTCTCGATGAGCTCGGCGGGCTGCCGGCAATCAAGATCCACTGTTCGGTGCTTGCTGACCATGCAATAAAGAGTGCGATTTATGACTACGCACATAAGAACGGCAAGACCTATAAGGGGCTCGAGGGCTTTGACCCGAACGCCGACGAAGACGACGACCATCACGGCTGCGACGTAGAAGGGACCCAGCTCCCTGATCATCTCAGCTAAAGCTGTCGTAGTGAACGAAGTGAGCGTGGCCTCATTAATATGTCATTGCGAGCGATACCCTAGAGGGCACAGGCGCGAAGCAATCCAGTCCTTAATTTCTGGATTGCGGGTCGAGCCCGCAATGACCGGTCTAAAGAAAAATAATGGCTCTGACTGGGCATACATTTGCACAATAACCGCAGCCTACACAGGCTGCGGTATTTATTTCTGCCAGTCCCTGCGCATTGAATTTTATGGCTTTGCTCGTGCAACGCTCTATGCAGGCACCGCACGCTTCGCAGTCACCTTGGTCGATATACATTTTCTTGCCCGAAATATCCGGTTGGTATTCCTTTTCAAGCTTGCCGCCCCAATAGTCCACGGCGGCGTCTATGTCCGAATACTTGCCCATGCCGATCATTGTGCTGTTCACGCCTTTGAGCCCCGCTACATAGTCAAGGGCTTCGCGGTAATTCGCTAGCAGGTTTCCTCCGCCAAAGGCTTTCATCGTGAAAACGCCTTTCCCTGCCGCATGAGCCTTTGCGATGGCAGCAGCCATATCTTCCTTTGTGCCGGAATTTTCACCGTTTCTGATACCGAGACCCATATAGTTTATCAGTGGGAATATGACGTCAATTTCGGCCGTTTCAGCGGCTTTTTCGGCGGCACAGACATGATGAGTCGAAATCCCTATCGCCTTGATTATACCCTTATCCTTGGCTTCCATAAGGTATTCAAAAGCGCCAAGCCTATACTCAAAGTCGGGTTCCTGCCTGATCTCGTGCAAAAGAAAGATGTCAATCACATCGCGGCAAAGCTCCCGCCTCGCATTCTCAATTGCGGTCTTCATTCCACTATAGGTAGGGGAGAGGGACTTGCTCGATATTACTGGCTCAAAATCGCCTCTCTCCAGAGCCTTCCTGATATATGGGTAGGTTTCGTAATACTCGGCGGTGTCAAGAAAATTTATGCCTTTGCTCATGGCGTAGCGAATGAGATCGGCACCTTCATCGAGCGCGAGGCTCAGTTGAGTCTTGCCCATCGTGAGAATTCCCATGCCGACGGGCGAAACGAGCAGTCCAGTTTTTCCGAGTTCGTTTTTTTTCATAATTTTATTATACGCAAAACCCGTTGATTTTTGTGGGTTTTTGCGACTTCACAAAAATTTTACAAAAATTTCTCACAATTTATGTTTAATTTAAGATAAAAGGGGTATATATATAGTAGATAGTAAACGAAGTTTATTAGTTTATTATCACTCTCCTTTCACAATTAACTGCAACGAAGAGCCGGCTAACTGAAGCCGGTTCTTTGTTTTTTGAGTTTCTTCCGCAAGGCGGCTGTATACCTGTATAATGATATATGTTATATATAGTTTAGTTTGTGCCTAAAAGGAGGCTTTCGATGAAACGTTTGATATCCGCAATTTTGGTTGTTTCTTTGGTGCTCGGTCTGAGTTTGCCAACCGGAACTTTTTCCGATGCCGCGGAGGAGGCTGCCACAAATTCTTTGAGCAAAAAGCCTCTGCGCGAGGAATACAAAGCCGGTGAGGCCCTCGTCATTTTGAATGAGGAGAACGGAGCTTCTATTTCGGCTTTGGAGGCGCAGGTGGAAAACAGTCTCCCTGCGGGAATCGAGCTTGAAGGAGAATTGGATTTCTACGGCGAAGCGCCTACCTCTGGCAACACCGACTCTGACACCGAAGGCGATTTGAATGCCTTGGGCTTGCCTGAACCTGAACAGGAAGACAATTTTTCGGTATTGAAGGCGACGTCGGAGGAATATTCCACGACCGACTTGGTCGCCGCACTGAGCGAGCTTCCGCAGGTGAAATATGCCGAGCCGAATTATCTTGTCTATCCTACGGCCCTCACGGCTGATCCGCTTTCGGATTTTCAATGGAGCCTTTCAAATGATGGACAAAACGATAGTAATCCGGAAAACGATGTGAATATTGCTGCAATTTGGAGCGACGGTGTGAAGGGCAGCGCGGAAAATGTTATCGCCGTTTTGGACACCGGTATCGATCTTTCACATCCCGATCTTGTGAACAGGCTATGGACAAATACCAACACGGCCAGGCTCAAAGGCAAGCACGGCTACGATTTTTATAGTAATGACGACAACCCTTCAGACACCGAAGGCCACGGCACGCACGTCGCCGGTATCATCGGTGCTGAGGCGAACAACAGCATAGGCATAAGCGGTGTCAACCAGAATGTCAAAATCATGGCGCTGAGGTTCATCGGGCCGTGGGGTGGCGATCTTTACTCTGCGATAGCCGGTTATGAATATATTTTCAAGGCGCAGAAATTGGGTGTGAACGTCGTAGCTGTCAACAATTCTTGGGGCACGGAAGCTGAAGGGACCTCCGGTATTTTTGAGTCGGTAATAAACAAGGTCGGCGCAGGTGGTTGCCTTTCCGTGGCCGCTGCAGGAAATGAAACTTCAGATTCCGACGCCAAACCTACGCTACCAGGAAATGTAGACAGCCCTTATGTCATCAACGTGGCGGCTACGAACGAGCAAGGAGAGCTTGCCGACTTCTCGAATTATGGACAGAACAGCGTGGATCTCGCCGCTCCTGGCACCGACATTTTATCAACAGTTTCCGCACCGGTCTACAATCCTACGATTTATTCCGATGAACTGCAGGCATCGCTGAGTACCTATTACGATGGTGAGTTTGCGACTTCACTCGATGCGACTTATAAGCTGGACGGACATTCGGAAGATGGGGTTCCTTTGACAAATCAGAGTGTGGAGGCTTCAGACGACAACTGGTTTGGCATATCATCGGGCGACACGCATTCTCTGAAATGGGAGATACTCGGTCCTGAGCAGGGCGATGTGTATCATCTATATGTGCCTTATGAAGCTGTGAGCACCTCTGCCCCCGTGGATGTCAGCATCATGTCAAAAATTACTGCCGGCCCTGATTATTTCAGTGATTTTGAATGGGGCGGAGTGCTGCTTTTGACGGAAACGAAGCTTTCAGGCACAGAGGAACTTCCCGAAAAATACAAAACTGTGAAATCTTACGACCTCGATTCGATGAATACTATAGCGGGATCCGGTTACGATGCTCCGCAGAATTACTGGGATCATTTCAGCGGCACATCTTTTTCAGCTGCGAAGGCCTCCGGTGAAAAAAGAGCCTTTGTGCTCACGTACATCGCAAATTCCGAAGACGATGTCTCTATCAATTTGGACGACATCGGAATCAGTAATGCAGAGGTGAATAGGGAGGATTTTGGGAAATATGATTTCTATTCCGGCACATCGATGGCAGCACCTATTGTAACGGGAGCAATAGGTTTGCTCAAAACCTACAAACATGGCGGCGATCCGAAGCAGCTTGCCGAAACCTTGAAGAATCTCGTGAAGGAGGATGGGGCACTGGCGTCCGTAACAGCATCAGGCGGTGTTCTGAACTTTGAGGAATATAAGGCGGCAAGGCCATATATTGAGTCGGCGATAGTCTCGAATAATCAGGTCATTATCAAAGGTGTTGCACTCGGCACTTCCGGTGAGATTACTGCGAACGGCAAAGCTGTAACGCCGGTTTCCCGCACAAATACAAAGATAACGATTGCGGGCAAAGGTCTGATCAATCATCTGGTCAAGTTTTCTGTAACAAGCGGCGGCAAAACCGCGAAATCGACCGCATATCTTGTAAATGCACGAAAAGCTTTCACAAAAGTGAAGAACAAATTACCGTACTACAATGGCGGAGGTTTCGCAACGGACGGCAAAAAACTGTATTACTTGGCAGAAGATGGCTCGATACTCAGCCGCAAGACAAAATCGTGGTCGTACGGTGCAGATATGGTGCCTTCGAAGATGTTCCCTGGCGCGACCGATTATGAGAAGGCGAGCGGAAACCTATCATTCGATAGCGAACCGGTATATCTCAACGGAAAAATTTACATCATAGCGTCGCTCAGCACAAACGCGACGGCGGAATATTCCCTCGTGGCTTACAATACCAAAACGGACAAATGGGCTTGGGTGTCGGACAGACCAGGCGCGGAACGCAAGGCTTCAAGTGTTACTGGCGCATTTTCCAATCTCACACATTCCACGTTGGCGGCATACAACGGCAAGCTCTATTACATCGGCGGCTATGACGAGTCTACGGGGGTAGCGGGCAGAAGTGTCAGGGTTTTCAACACGAAGACGAAAAAATGGACGGCGGGCCCAGCTCTTCCCGCCGATGAAGGAAGATTTCTGTCGATAGCGAGACAGGTCGGAAACAAGCTCATATTGAGTCTGGGCGGAAACGACAAGGAGGCTTCCGGAACTGCGCCCGAAACCCTCGTATTCAATGGGAAATCATGGAAGAAGGGCGCTCGCATCGCAGGGGCTTTGAAACCCTCAGCCTTGGCAATACCGGTCGGTGAAGAGGCGGCCGGCGATGAAGGCGTGAAGGAGATTTATGATTCGTGGGAGGAAATCTCCTATTACTACAAAGAGGTTCCATACTACACTGCGGCGGTCGGGCAAAACAATGGCGGCTTGATTTTCTCGGGCCTGCCTTCAGATGGCCTCGGGGACACGTATACCTACGATGTATCGAGTAATAAGTTCAAGGCGTCGGCATATGAACTTTCCGGAAATATCGGGGGCTATGAGGCACAGGGCATCGCGGTTTCTGGAACGTTCTATGTCGCGCATGCACTTCCTTTTGAAGGCAATTCGGAGGACGAGGTAGCCGCTGGAGCCTCCGGCAAAGCAACGCTATATAGCATTCCAATAAAGACGGGACTGTACAAAGTAACGACCGCAAAGTCGAAAGGCGGAACCATCACGGGGGCCGGTTCGTACTTACCTGGAGCTTCCGTCACGGTGAGCGCGAAGGCGAAGAAGGGCTACAAATTGTCAAGTTTCACTGTCGGCGGCAAGAAGATCAAGGGCAGCAAGAGCACGTTTTACATTACTAAGAACACGAAGGTCTCCGCAAAATTCAAGAAGAAGTGAGCGGAAAGTGAGCGGAATCGGTTTGTCAGTATTACCGCGGTAATGTATAATACATAGGCACGTTATTGATTCGCCGAATGATGGCTGATGAGGAAATATGATATGGAAAAACTCGGTTTGAACGAACTTAGGACGCTTTTTAGAGAATTTTATGAGGCTAAGGGGCATTATCCCAGAAAGAGCTTCTCGCTCGTGCCCGAAAAGGACAAGAGTTTGATGCTAATAAATAGTGGAATGGCGCCGTTGAAGCCGTATTTTGCGGGGCTTTCTGAGCCGCCGGAAAAGAGGATGACCACCTGCCAGAAGTGTATTCGAACGGGCGACCTTGAGAACGTTGGAATCACCTCGAGGCACGGCACGTTTTTTGAGATGCTCGGCAGCTTCTCTTTTGGCGACTATTTCAAGGTTGAGAGCCTCACTTGGGGTTGGGAATTCATCACTGAGGTTTTGAAAATGCCTGTAGACAAGCTCTGGGCGACGATTTATGAGGATGATGACGAGGCCTATGATATCTGGGTTTCCAAGGTCGGCATCGATCCGGAGCGTATCGTTAGACTCGGTAAGGACGATAATTTCTGGGAAATCGGCATCGGTCCGTGCGGACCATGCTCTGAAATCTACTTCGACCGTGGCGAGGAATACGGTTGCGGATCGCCTGATTGCAAGCCTGGCTGCGAATGTGATCGCTATGTTGAGTTTTGGAATCATGTGTTCACACAGTTTGACAGGGATGAGGCGGGAAATTATACGCCGCTTGCCCATCCGAATATCGATACGGGAATGGGGCTTGAGAGATTGGCCTGTATCATGCAGGAAACGGACTCGATTTTCGACGTCGATACAATCAAGCACATTTTGGACAGCGTCGTGGCACTTAGCGGCGTTGAATACAAGCTCGGCGAGGCAAAGACCGATATTTCCATTAGGATTATTACCGACCATATCCGCTCTGTAACATTCATGATCGCCGATGGAGTCGTTCCTTCAAACGAAGGCAGGGGCTACGTCCTCAGACGGCTGCTTCGAAGGGCGGTCGTACATGGCAAGAAACTCGGCATAAACTCACTTTTCCTGCACGAACTCACGGACAAAGTGATTGAGGTTTCCGGACATGAATACACGGAATTGGTCACAAAACAGGACTATATCAAGAAAATCATAAGGATTGAGGAGGAGAAATTTTCCGTAACAATCGACCAAGGATTGGCTCTTTTGGATGAGCAAATCGGCATACTCAAGGCTGGCGGCGGCAAAGTTCTGTCCGGCAATGTCGTATTCAAGCTGTACGATACCTATGGCTTGAATCAGGAGCTGACTCGCGAGGTTGCCGAGGAACATTCTCTAAAAATCGACGAAGATGGATATATGGCTGAGTTTCGCAAGCAGCAGGAAACTTCACGCAAAAACATGAAGTCAACCGACGAGGAAGCATGGTACAAATCCGACGATTTGATTAAGGATTTGCCAAAAACTAACTTTGTTGGCTATTTCGGTTTACAGGAAGATATTACAGTAAACCAAATAGTAAAGGATGGTAAATTTGTCTCTTCGGCTACGGAAGGTGAAACTGTTCAATTAATCTTCGACAAAACACCGTTTTATGCCGAAGGTGGCGGTCAGGCGTCCGATATTGGAGAGCTTGTCGGTGAAAATATACAAGCTGAAATATCTTCGGTTTCAAAGGTTCGCGATGTATTTTTGCACAAGACCCTAATCAAAGAGGGCTCAATAAGGGTCGGCGATGCGGTCACTGGCAAGGTCTGCCCAATCAATCGCGGCAGGACTGCAAGAAACCATACAGCAACGCATTTGCTTCACAAAGCACTCATACAGGTGCTCGGTGGCCACGTTCAGCAGGCCGGATCCTCTGTCGATTCAAAGACTTTGCGCTTTGATTTCACTCACT
This sequence comes from Eubacteriales Family XIII. Incertae Sedis bacterium, assembly GCA_031261345.1. GTDB lineage: Bacteria > Bacillota > Clostridia > Peptostreptococcales > Anaerovoracaceae > JAISKC01. The sequence continues at coordinate 9,740 of JAISKC010000072.1, forward strand.
TTGAAGCGATAAGCAGTGAAAAGCTATCCGAAATCGAAGCGATCGTAAATCGAGAAATTGACAAATTCTGGGCGGTAAATACGACTGAAATGCCGATTGCCGAAGCGAATGAACTCGGTGTTACGGGGTTGTTTGAGGACAAATACGGCGATATTGTCAGGGTTGTTTCTGTCGGAGATTTCAGCAGAGAGCTTTGCGGCGGCACACATGTGCATAACAGTGGCGAAATCGGTGCGTTCAAAATTTTGTCAGAGGCTTCGGTCGGTTCGGGGTCGCGTAGAATTGAAGCTATAACGGGTACAAATTTGCTTGCACCTTTTGAAGCCTCGGAATCAACCCTGCGGGAAATTTCCGAAATACTTAAGTCTAAGCCGGATCTACTTGTAGAAAAGGTCAAAAATGTGGTTTCTGAGTCGAAATTGATGAAGCAAGAGCTGGACGAGGCCCGCAAGGACCAAATGGGCGGAGATGCCGAAAACCTCCTGAAAAACGGCGTCCAAATTGGCGATTTAAAGCTCGTTTCCAGTATTTCAGATACCCTAGGTATACCCGAACTGAGAGAGCTTGCGGACGGTCTCAAGGAAAAAGAAGATAGCTTGGTAATCGTCCTGATTTCGACGGTGGGCGGCAAGGTAACGATCATCGTGTCAATATCCGACAATCTGCTTGAGAGTGGACTGCATGCAGGGAAACTTGTAAAGGAACTTGCGCAGGTAGTCGGCGGTGGCGGCGGCGGAAAAGCCGACATGGCACAAGCCGGTGGAAGCGATACAAGCAAAGTATCGGGGATACTACCAAAAGCGGAGGAGATACTTAAGGCTACAAGATAGAATGATGTGAAACGCGTACTATTCCGGAATATGGTATGAAAAGGGGGCTTTTTTATACCGAATTGTCAAATAGTACGCGTTCGCTTAATTCTGCAACTATTCCTAAAATCAATGTTTTGGGAATAGTTGCATATATAATTATTATAGTGTCATATTTCTTCTGCAACTATCCCCAAAACATCACAATATTTAACGAAGAGTTGATTGCTCAATTTGACTAGGGCTTACCTGCTCTTCAACTCGTTCCTTAAATATTGTGTTTGGATGGATTGCTTCGTGGAGTGTGTTTTATTTGCGTTTGGATTCTAAGTAGTCTTGTAGGATTATCACTGCGGCTTGTTGGTCTATGATCTCGTCTCTTTTCGCTCTGCTGACTCCTGCGTCCATCATTACTCTGTCTGCGATTTTGGATGTCCACCTCTCATCGTAGAATTCCACGAGCACATCTTGCAGTGCTACGCTTCTGAGTTTGTTGGATAGCATCTTCTCAAACTCCCTGACCTTTTCCGTCTGTACGCTATCCGTTCCATCGAGGTTCAGTGGCAAGCCGACGACGACGACAGAACAGTTGTTTTCGCGAATACAATCTATGATTTTGCCGCAATCTTTTCTGATGCCGACCCTTTCAAGCGTAAAAAGACCCCGAGCCAGTGTCCCCAGCTCATCGCTGATGGCAACGCCCACGGTCTTATCTCCAACATCTAAAGCCAAATACTTGTCTTTTTTGTGTCTGGACTGCGTTGTCGTCATTCGCTCATCGTTGCATACGTTAAGCATGCGCCTCCTCGCTCATTCCTCCGCCTTGCCAGACGCAAAAAATCCTGCGTATTTACACACAGTGATTGAAAATACGCTTTCATCTTCATTCTTATTTATTTTTCCAAGTAGTTTTTCAGGAGTTCTTCTACAAGGTCGTCTCGCTCTATGTGTCTGATGAGATTTCTTGCGTTGTTGTAACCCGTGATATAGGAAGGATCTCCGGAAAGAATATATCCAACCATTTGGTCAACAGCATTATATCCCTTTTCATCGAGTGCTTCGTACACAGTCTTAAGAATATCAAAAGTAGACTTCTGATCGCCCTTATCTTCTGTCCCGTAGACTACGGTATTTCTGTTTTCCATATCAGCCCCCTATAAAAGTGTATAATGGCTTACTCGTAATGGACTGCAACTGCATCTCCATCAACTATAAAATATTATATCAAATGAAATTCCCAACTGCAATGAAAAGCAAAAACTAATTTTCTGAAATGACCGGCACTTTCAGCGTCATGCCTGGAAACAGGCTGTCCTGCACGTTTAGTTCATTGAGCTCGGTTATCTCCTTTATCGTATCTCTGACATCAGCCTCATCGCTTCCATATTCATCGGCTATGCTCCAAAGGCTGTCCCCGCTTCCTATCGTAACCGTGATGATATTCACCTCATCTGCCGCCGACACCTCGGGCCCGAACAGCAGATTTCCGGCAAGACCTATCATCATTACCGACAAAACAATAAGGCCAATAAGTCTCAGCTTTGCATTCGCACGGCCTCTGCTTTCCTTGGTAATGCGGCGGCGCCTGCTCAGCACCCTCTTCTCTACCAAAGGAGTCCCGTTTGCTGCTTCCATCACCATTGCATACTCATATCTCATCATGTTCACCTCAATGTCGTAACCCAAAACATCTGTTCTTTATGTGATAATAATAGCCCGAAACAGATGTTCGTGTCAAGTGAAAAGGCGAACAATCGTTCATTTGTAATATTACTGTAACAAATGGATTGCTTCGCGGAGCCTGTGCTGTGCAACGACACAGTGCTCACTATGACAGACAGTAAAAGAGCGAAGCATTGCGCCTCGCTCTTTTATGTAATTCTTATCGATGTGCTCTATACTGCGAGCACATTCCCATTCAGGAAAATTCTATTCCAAACCGGCTTCGAGCTCTCCTTTGAGTCCCTGCGTCGGCAAATCGCTATCCTTTGCATCCGGCATAAACCTGCCCGTGATAGCATAGCCGATTGCGAAGACCGGCACGCACATGAGGAGTATCGCGATTGGTCTTGCGCCCAGAGCACCATAGAAGAATACGCCGCCGAGTGTCCACGGTAGGAACGGATCGAGCATGATACCTGAAGTCGTGCAAGTTCTTGAGCAAATTGTTCTGCTCTTTCCAAGCTTGTCATAACCATCTGCAAACATGCGTCCCGGGATGAGCATTGCAACGTAAGGACTTGCTGACAACGCTATGGTGATCCAACCAGCGAGATGCTGAACGATGACGAGGTTTCTGATATTCTTCGTAATGCTCGCCGCACTGTTCAGTATCGTACTCATGACACCGGCCTTTTCGAGAATACCTCCGAAACTGAGTCCCAGATAGCCGAGTGATACAGTCCACATCATCGACTGGAGTCCGCCGCGGTTGACGAGTCTGTCAACGTCAGCATTTCCCGTGTCAATAACGAAGCCGTAGTTCATGTAGCCCATCATCTCAACGATACTGAAACCGTTGATGATCATAGCCATAATCATAGCGGATAGTGCGGAGACAGCTATTGTCATAAGCGCACTTATCTTGAATTTGACCATGACGATGACGAGGACGATTGGAACCAAACTGAGAATCGCATGCCCCGGACCAACCTTGAAGTTTTCCGAGAGGCTCTTCATAAGTAATTCGACATTTCCTTCATCGAATTCATTACCGGCAAATTTGATACCGACCGAGATGAATACCACGACCGAGATGACAAAGGCCGGAACAAAGCAACATAGTAGGCTCCTCAGATGAGCGAAGATGTTGACCTCCGAAGCGGCGGCTGAAAGGTTGACCGTGTCGGATACTGGCGACATCGAATCGCCGAAGATAGCTCCACTGACGACTGCGCCTGCAGTCCATTCCGGTGGAATGCCAAGTCCTTGGCCGATACCCATCATGACTACGCCGAACGTTGCCGCTGTGCCCCATGATGTACCTGTAGCCATTGTACAGATGGTACAGACGAGGAGCGCCGCGATGAGGAAAATCTGAGGCTTGAGTACCTGCAGACCCCAGTAAATCAAACTGGGTATTGTACCGGCAGCGATCCAAGCGGGGATCATGACGCCGATGAACATCAGAATCATCATCGAAATGGTCGCGATTTTGCAACCGTGTATGATGCCTTCTTCAATTTTGGCGATCGTCGTGCCGTTGATTACGAGTAGAATAATTGCAAATGCAGAAGCAAATATCATCGTCATATGTGTATCAGGTCCTGCCTCGATGAAAATGACCTGAATGAGGAAAATTACTGCAAAGAATATGATAATTGCCCATGATATTGCCAGTGACGGTTTTGGATTAATTGGCCGCTTACGTTCGCGAACCGGCTTTTCAGCCTTTTCTTTAGCCATAATACTCTCCTATCCTAAAAAATGTAAAATAACGTTATTCGGCCTCACGTTCGAAGATGGTTTTGCCACCGACGACCGTTCTGAGTGCCTGAATATCTTTGATATCTTCAACGTTACACGTAAGCAAGTCCTTGTCAATAACAGCAAAATCTGCAAATTTGCCGATCTCAAGGCTCCCCCGTATATGTTCCTCGAACTGTGCTTCGGCTGACCAAATGGTTGCCGCTCTTATTACCTCCTCCCTTGTCAAGCACTGTCCGGGATATCCTCCGTCAGCAGGCTCTCCGGCACGATTTTTCCGTGCGACGCCTGCGTAGAACCCGTGGTAAGGATTGACGTACTCCACGGGAGCGTCCGAGCCCTCGGCGATATGCAATCCGGCGTCTAGGACATCGCGCCAACGGTAGCTGCGCTCAAGTCGCTCGCCCTCTCCGTAGCGTTTTCTCGCCGGTCCGACATCGGAAGTGCAATGCGTGAACTGCATGCTCGGTATGAATTTGTATTTGACTGTATCACTCAGCGTCTGCTTAGTAATAGTCTGGAAGTGCTCGATACGCCACCTGTTATTTTCGTCCGGCAGCTCGTCCAAAACCTTCTTGAACGTATTGACGACCTGTTCGACGGCAGCATCGCCTATCGCATGGGCCGAAATCTGGAAGCCGTTCAGCCTCGCCTCTCGCACTTCATTGTAGAATTGCTCGTCGGTGTACATGAAGAGCCCCTTGTTGCCAGGGTCGTCCGCGTAGTCTTCCACCATAGCCGCACCGCGAGAGCCGATAGCGCCGTCCGTGAAGAACTTCACGCCGCGAATGGTCATCTTATTTCCGTAAAGACCGATTTCAGCGCCTTTCTTGTAATACTCTCTGGCCGTATCGCCTTCCTTGGCATATACGTATAGCCTGATGTCAAGCTCGCCGTTGTCCGCAAACTGCTTGAATGCCGCTATTTCGTCGCTTGAAGCACCAGCGTCCATCACGCCGGAAAAACCGTAGGAAGCCAAGTGTTTCTGCCCGAGCCTGAGAGCCTCTTGGAATTTTTCGCCCTGATAAGGAGGGACGTGCTTAGTAACAGCTTCGCCTGCCTTGTCTATGAGGACACCCGTGGGTTCGCCGTCATCAAACCTGATGATTTCGCCCCCGTCTACAGCCTTCGTATCCTTGTCGATTCCGCCTATTTTGAGTGCCGCCGAATTGACCCAATACGAATGATAGTCCGCCCTTATCATCACGACCGGATTGTCCGGAGCGACTTCATCGAGGTCGAACTTTGTCGGGAAGACCTTCTCGTCCCAATTGTCCTGATTCCAGCCGCGGCCTTGTATCCACTCGCCCTTTTCGGCCTTGGCTACCTTTTCCCTGAGCTGGTCCAATATGTTTTCCTTGGATTTAAAAAGGCCGTCTATCTCGGTCAGAGAGTTCGACAGCCAAGAAAAATGAGTGTGGCTTTCCATGAGTCCAGGCAACACGGTTTTGCCTTCGAGATCGAAGACCTCTGTTTCAGGCGAAATGAACTTCCGTGCGGTCTCGTTATCGCCGACATAAATCAGGTAATCGTTTTTGACCACCAACGCTTCTGCAATGCTGAACTCGTCATCAACTGTAAGAATTTTGCCATTGAGCCATACTGATGTTGCGTATTTGTTACCCATATTAAATTACCCCCGTGTGATAAAGTTAATTCTTATGGCTACGTTATCACAATTTTCAGATAAATACCTTATAGAATATACAAATATTCAACCCAAAATATTGTAATAATTACACAGTTACTTGAGAATGAAGGCAATTTTTTCCTTTACTTCGGCCTCATTCGGGTCAAGCGAGAGCCAATAATCCTTTGTTGGAAACCGAAATGTTGCCGATTCGAGCTGTCCGAGACCCTTGTCTTCCCTGTCGAAAAATTCCAGAGTGTAGGAATTATACACCTGTATATATTTCTTGAAAGGCGAGGTGTCGAAGCACTCTATCGCGAACACGTCCTTATAGAGGATAGGAGTATCGTAGAGGGCACTGCAAATCACGAAGCCCTTGTCGTACACATTGACGCAGGCTGATTTGAACTCCCGAAAAGAATTCACGGCAGCGACGCACAAAAACGCGACGATCACAAGGCCCATTATGACGATGAGTAATTGGTTGTCGGTTTTGAAAACGCTCTTCATGAAGGAACTCGGAAGAAAGAACACAAACGCAATGAAAACGGCGACGAGTATGTAAATAAGGAAAAAGGCCAACTTCCTTTGTGCCTTGCCCCGAACAGAATACCCGAATTCACCAAGATCATCCCTGCAAACATCATTACTCATAAGATTCCACCCCCGTCATACACCACCACACACCGTCATTGCGAGCGTTAGCGCGGCAATCCATCTCTTACTGCTTACTGCCCCGTAAACTTGCAATACATCCTGTCAATAACTGAATATAACCTCTTTCGCCAAATTGCGCAAGCTGCCAAAACGGCCACGACTATCGCTCCCAATACCACCATCGCCATATACTTGTCATCGTGAAGGAGCGACCCCATGATGAGGCTCGCAACCATCGCAGGCGTTCTGGCCACAATGCTCGTGAACACATAAGGCACCATCTTCACGTCCGAAATTCCCGCCACATAAGCGAACAAATCCTTAGGCAATCCTGGCAATAAATATATGATAATTATCGCCACAAAGGCCTTTTTCGACTCCATGAGGTTGTTGAAACGCCTGATATTCTTCTCCTTGACTATCATTACTACGACGTCCTTGCCGAGGACCTTCGCCAAGGTGAACGATATGAAAGTTCCGACGCAGGCACCGGTAATGGACAGAACGTATGCCCAAAATATGCCAAAAGCGTAGCCGCCGGCAAACTGGATTATCTGCCCCGGAATGAAGCCGATGACGACCTGAATCAGCTGCAGGCCGATGTAGATAAAGGCTCCGGCGAGCTTGTTTTCCTCAAGCAAATTGTCCAAGGCCGTTTTGCTCGTGATGAGTTCGGAAAGCTGCGGAAAGTGAAGATAGCAGAAAAGCGGAATCCCAAGCACGAGCAAAATGAGAAATACCATCTTGGCAATCGAAATGAGTTTGATCTTGTTATCTGATGTCAATGAAACCTCCATCGGCGAGCTTTTGCAGGGCGCTCATTATTCCCAATTTTGCGTGCTCATAGGTGAGGCCGCCTTGAAAATAGACATTGTAGGGCTCCCGAAGCGGCCCGTCGGCACTCAGCTCAATCGTCGAGCCCGTCACGAAGCCACCGGCGGCCATCACAACATCGTGCTCATAGCCAGGCATCGGGGCCGATACAGGTTTGACAAAGGCATCCACGCAGGAAGCCGCCTGAATTCCCTCGCAAAACAGAAGAAGTGCGCCCTCTTCTCCCAAAGCCACGGTCTCCACAAAGTCGCTTCTCTTGTCAGTGGCGGCGGGAAAAGTCCGAAATCCAAGTCTTTCAAACACCGCCCCACACAAAATCGCACCCTTCAGTGCGTTGGAAACGGCCTGTGGTGCCAAAAACAGCCCTTGTAGCATGTTTCTTGTCTGTCCGAAGGTGAGCCCGCATTCGCCGCCTATTCCGGGGCAGGTGAGCCTGTACGCAATCTTTTCGATGAGATCTGCCCTGCCGGCCACATATCCGCCCGAGAGAGCGATACCGCCGCCTATACCCTTGATGAGAGACCCCGCCATCACGTCCGCGCCCGCGTCCGTCGGCTCGAGTTCCTCGATGAATTCTCCATAGCAGTTATCCACCATGCAAACGATTTCTGGGGATAACTTATGCACAAATTCTGTCCACTGCCCAATCTTCTCAATCGTGATAGCCGGCCTGTCGCTGTAGCCCGTCGCCCGTTGAAGAAAGGCGACCTTCGTCCTGTCAGTAATGGCATTGGCCAGCGCGTCAAAATCAATTTCGCCCGTCCCCGTCAGCTCCACCTGCTTGTAAGTAACACCGAATTCAGATAGCGACCCCTCGCCCTCGCCGGTGATGCCGATAGTGTTCATGAGCGAATCATAGGGTGCTCCCGTGCAGAAAATCAGCTCGTCGTCCGGCCGAAGTATGCCGAAAAGCGTGATAGCGAGAGCATGTGTGCCGTTCACAATCTGCGTGCGAACGAGCGCAGCCTCAGCTCCGAGCACCTCCGCAAATATCCGCTCGGTTACTTCCCGTCCCGCATCATCGTAGCCATAGCCCGTATTCCAGCCGAAATGAGTATCGGAAAGGCGATTTTCCCGCAGTGCCGCCATCACCTTGTATTGATTGTGTTCGCAGACGGCCTTATGCGCCCCCAAAACGTCCGAAATCTCAGCCTCGCAGGCGTTCACAAGGCTCAAAACCCTATCGTCGATATTGAATGTGTCTTTCAGGAAATCGTTCATAAAATATAGCCTCCCAAGCGATGAAATATAGCAACAGTATATCATCATTTGAAAGGCTATTCCATATCCAAAGGTCGTGAGTATTGTTTAGCAAATTTCCGACTTCTGCATCGCCGTTTTCCGAGTTTTTCTGTTATACTAAAACAAATTATGATACCATAACTGTAGAGTAATATTTTCAGGAGGGACTATGCCAAAAATTAACCATAATTTAATCCGACGGAATGCGGAAAAACTACTCCGCGAAACTCTTGCAGATACACCTGTTGCTGTGATACAAGGTGCAAGACAAACAGGTAAATCCACATTGATTGAAATGGTATCAAGAGATTTAAACATTAAATATATTTCTTTAGACGATCCGGCGGCTTTGACTGTTGCAAAATCTGATCCAGTCGGATTTTGTAATCAATATTCGGAAGGAACGCTTGCGATTGACGAATTACAACTTTGTCCGGAGTTATTGCGAGCAGTAAAACTCTCCGTGGATCAAAACCGCCGTCCAGCTCAGTTCATTCTAACGGGTTCAGCTGATTTACTGCATGTATCTGGTGCAAATGAGTCTCTGGCGGGACGTGCAGAAACCATAAAAATTTGGCCCTTCAGTAGAGGCGAACTTGAGGGATATGAGGATAGCTTTGTCACAAAATTAATGAAAGGTGATGTTGACGTTTTCCTGAAGTCCGCAATACCATGTGACAGATCAAAATATGCGGACTACACCTCCATTGGTGGCTATCCTGAGGTAATTAACAGAGATCAAAGGCGGCGCAACGCCTTTTTCAGAAATTATGCAAACGGTATTATGGATCACGATGCTATCGAAATCTCTGGTCTTGCTCATCTTGATAAACTGGGGGCATTGTGGGCACTGATATCCGCCCAGACATCAGGTGAACTGAACGTACTTGATATTTCCGCAAAAGCTCAAATTCCGAAAAGTAGCCTTCATGCATACTTACGTTTGCTCCAAGACTTGTATCTCATACACGAACTACCAGCATGGGGAAAGAATTTATCTAATCGTGTTATTGGCAAAAAGAAGATTTCAATCAATGACACAGGGCTTGCATGTTATTTCAACGGACTCGATCAGGAAGCACTTCATGATGTAATGAATGGCGAAATATTCGGACCAATTCTGGAAAGTTACATTTTGTCTGAATTAGTGAAACAACAGACATGGTCCGATATAGAATATAGTCTATTTCATTTCAGAAACCGTGATAAAAAAGAAGTTGATATTGTAATTGAATTAAGAGATGGTAGGATTATCGGAATTGAAGTCAAGGCAGCGAAATCAGTATCTCAAAAGGATTTTCAAGGCATGAAGGCACTTCGTGATTTGGCGGGTAACAGATTTATATGCGGAATTGTACTCTATTCCGGTGAGGAAGTTTTCCCGTATGGTTCTGATATGTTCTTAGCACCTTTGAGCGCAATATGGGCAAAATAGCAAAGCGCGGATTTCCGACTTTTGTATCGCCGTTTTCCGAGTCTTTCTGTCAAATTCAATGATAGGCGTTCACAAGACTCAAAATTTGAGAGGCTATTCCAAGTCTTCCGCAAACGGCAAAGAGAAAACCGGTCGATGTGGGGAAACATCGACCGGCATGTGGGTGTATGTGGACCTGCCTTACCCTGCTACGGCATTGCTGTAGTCCACCTCATTCTCGGAAACCTCCCTGTTTCTGAACTTG
>JAISKC010000086.1 GCA_031261345.1 Eubacteriales Family XIII. Incertae Sedis bacterium
AAAAGTAAGACAGCGGACCTGTCCCCTATCGTTCTTCGTATTGGAGGTATATAATAAAGTAAATATATACGTTACGAACAATATGGAGAATATATATGGCAGGAAATCCGATAATCAACAATCATAATGAGGACTTTGCAGAGATTCTTACAATAATTGACAATGCTCATGAAAAGGCTTATGCCACGGTAAATAGAGAGCTAATTAATATGTATTGGGATATAGGCGAATATGTATCGAACAAGGTGGAAAATGCGAGGTGGGGTAAATCGGTCGTCAGTGATTTTGCTAATTTCGTTCAGCACCGATATCTTGGAATCAAAGGTTTTTCCCAACAGAATATTTGGAGAATGAAGCAGTTTTTTGAGACGTATAAGGACAACGAAAAACTCTCAGCACTGCTGAGAGAAATCAGTTGGACTAATAATTTGACGATAATGTCGCGTGCGAAAACGGACGAGGCTCGTGAGTTTTATTTGCGTTTGTCCCAGAAAAACAAATACTCATCCCGAGAATTGGAACGTCAAATTGACAGTATGATTTTTGAGCGCACGATGATATCTGATGAGAAGAACAAAACATTCATTGATAAGGCATCCGGACTCGTCGCATTGCGAGATAGTTATGTGCTGGAATTTCTCGATATTCCTGAATCACATAGAGAGAAGGAATTGCGTAGTGCTATCGTAGCCAATATACGCGATTTCATTTTGGAGTTTGGTAAAGATTTTACATTTGTTGGCGAAGAATATCGTGTTCAAGTTGGTAACAAGGATTTCCATATCGACCTTCTCTTGTATAATCGTGAACTCTCGTGCCTTGTTGCAATTGAATTAAAAGTAACGGATTTTAAACCCGAGCATATGGGGCAGTTGGAATTCTACCTTGAGGCACTTGACCGAGATGTCAAAAAACCAAATGAAAACCCGAGCGTTGGTCTGATTCTGTGCGCAGGTAGAGATGAGATGGTTGTCGAATATGCACTGAGTCGTAGCATGTCTCCAGCGCTGGTAGCCGACTATCAGCTTCACCTCCCCAACAAAGCTGTATTGGAAAGAAAATTGCGGGAATTAGCTGAGATATCGGATTTTGATGAGACAATATAGCGGACCTGTCCCCTATCTTTCAGCCGTCTATCTCATCGAGGTGTTCCGCCATCACCCTTACCAGAGAAATGAAAAGTTTTTGTTTGTCCGCCTCCTGCTTTTTCACGGCGGAGGCGATGTTCGGAAGTATGCTCTCGTCCGGAGATATTGCGTCCAAAACCAATGCGTCAAGGCTGACATTCAATTCACTGGAAATCTTGCATGCCAATTCAAGCGAAAGATTGCGGGTGCCACGCTCTATGTGCCCCAAGTATGATGTAGAAATATTGCATTTCTCCGCCATCTGCTCCTGCGTCAAACTGCTATTTTTGCGTAATCTTTGCACCGTCTGGCCGATAGCTTTGTAGTCAATATATTGCATTTGTTTTCTCCGTCAAATTCCCAGCAAGCTAGTAATACTGTATTAATTATATCAATCCAAGCAATTGACATGCGTGCTACTAATAGTGTAGAATTATGACCATTAGTAGTATTTCAAAATATGGGGTAGGGAAAAATGAAAAGAATATTGAGTATAGTGTTGTCGTTGACTCTCATAGTTGGCTTATTTGGTATGCCGATGGCTGTTCACGCGGCTAGTTCGGGCGGTATTTCAGTCACATTGACAGCAACTGGCGGTGAACCGGAATTGGGCACGAGTGATAGTACGGGTGATTATTGGTACAATGACCACGCTTTTTATGTTAATTCAGATACACCACTGACGATTTCCGGCAATACTACAACGGTTAGAATTATTGTTGGCAGTGGTTTTACGGCGGATATTACGTTGGATGGTGCGAGTATAACAAATGTTGATTCGCCTGCAATTCAGCTGAACAGCGGTGCAATTGCAAATTTGCATCTCAAAGGAACAAACACATTACAATCAAATAAGTCAGCGGGGATTCAGACCACGGATGCGGAGATTACGATTGATGGTACAGGTCAGCTTTCAGTAACAGGTGGTGATTTCTCTGCAGGAATTGGTGGAAGTCCCAGTGTTGATGGTACTAACGGGCAAAATAGTGGTCGCGGTATTAGTGGCGGTATCGGAGGTGATGGAGGCAATGGTGGCGTTGTTATCATCAACAGTGGCGAAATAACTGCTACTGGCGGTACCGATAGTGTAGGTATTGGCGGTAGCAATGGAGGCAATGGTGGTAATAGTGGTAACAGCACAAATAGTGGCGTTAGCGGTACAAGTGGAGGGGATGCTGGCAATGGTGGTAACGGAAGTATTGTGTCAATCAATGGTGGTGCGATAGTTGTTATAGGTGGTATTGGCGGAGGTACTGGTGGCAATGGTGGCAATGGTGGTAATGGTGGTGGCACCAGTGGCGGTTTGGGTTATAGCGGTGGTTATGGTGGCAAAGGAGGCGACAGTGGCAACGGTGGAACTATTACCATTAATGGGGGTACGGTTACAGTAGTCGACGGGATTGGTGGTGGCAGTATTGGACTTGGAGGTCTAGGAGGTCTAGGTAGTGGGGGATCGTCACGTGCACGTAGTGGTGCCGACGGTAGTTTGAGCGGAAGTGGTGAGATTTCAATCTTTGGCGGTTCAGTCACTGTTCTTGGAGAAATTGGTGTTGGCTCTGACGGATTTAACCTGAATAACAAATTTTCAATTGATGGTAATGCAGTTGTCCGAGTACAGAGCTTCAGTGTTGACTTGTTTCAGACGCTACCTCAAGGTGTGGTGTTTGTAAATGGTGAAGGTTCCGTATATGGAAATGTAACATTACCGTGTGATTTGACTGTTGGAGATGCGGAAACGTTGGCAATACCAAATAACAGATCTCTCACGATACCGAATGGCACAACATTGACCAACAACGGCTCAATTTCAATAATCGGTACTACTACAAATGATGGGGTGCTTACAAATAATGGTACTATAAAAAATGGCGGGACGCTCACAAATAACGCTTCCGGCATTATCAACAATGCAGGTTCGATAGACAGCACCGAAGGAACTATTGATAACAAGGGGACTTTGACAGGAACTACCGTTGTCGGATTTGTAAGCAAAGTCACCATTGCGAATGCCACGACTATACACAAATATAAGGCGGTAGGTGCGAATACAATGTTGCATACGGTTAATGTAGAACCCGAGAATGCAAAGAATAAAACGGTTACGTGGTCGTCTGCTGACAAAAGCATAGCCACTGTTGATGCAACTTCGGGTTTGGTTACATTCAAGGGCAAAGAAGGCACTGTGCGGATTACAGCTACAGCGAACGACGGGTCAAAGATCTCTCATTACAAGGATATCAAGGTGGTGAAGAATGTAACGAAAATTCGCACACCACTGAGCACTGTCAACATAACAAAAGGCAAGACCTTGACGTTGCCCGTTGCACTTGACGATGGGAGCAAGACTATCACGGGGGCAAAGACCACATTCACATCATCGAACAAGAAAATTGTGACAGTGGATTCAAAGGGGAAAATAAAGGGTATCAAAGCGGGAAAAGCAAAAATAAATATCACCACGGCAAATGGTAAGAAACTTGCAGTGAATATAGTTGTAGGAAAGAAGGCAGTAAAGCTGGCGAAATTCACCTTGTCGGGAACACCGAAAAATAACGTGCTTGCAAAGGGCAAGACTGCTCAACTGAAAATTAATCTTGCACAGAAAGGTGCTTCCGACCTAAAAGTTTCATACACTTCATCAAAGAAGACCGTGTTGACTGTAGACAATGCAGGGAAAATCACGTCAGTCGGTAAGGGAAAGGCAACCATCACAGTAAAGGTCGGCACAAAGAGCATAAAGACCAAATCTATCACTGTGAAGTGATAGGTGAAAATGGGAGCATAGAATAATGGGGAGTAAAAATGGGAAAAAAGAAAGTAATCGATTCAATCGCATTTCTGATGTTGAAAAGTTGAAATCGTACCTTAAGTCAGCGGACCGAATCAAGAAAAATGAGAAGTATATTCACTTGTATACGAACATTGAACGAGTAACAGAAATGTTCAGTAGTGGAAAAATTTGGCTCGCGAATGCAACTGATATGAACGATGAAATAGAATACAAAGCTTTTCCAGAAGCGGAATGGGAAGGTTTGTTTTTTAAGTGTTTTATGGCTGAGGAGTCAGAAAGTATTGCAATGTGGAGTATGTACGCAATCCCTCCCGAAGCAGGGGTGAAAATATCGATTCGGGTGAAAGAATTCAAAAAATGGATAAGAGCTTTGAAAAAAGGAGAATATAGTATTGAAGCGAATAGAAATGATGAATGGAAAAGCATCGACTACGAGAATGTCGAAATTGGGCATTTGGCAGTGGCATATTGTGATAACTTAAATATTGTTGATCAAAAGGGAACAACCATACGTTGGAGCACGGTGAAAAACACGAATTTTAGTAGGGTGAATGTCAGAGATAGTCTGATTGGTTGTATAAAAGATGATGCTTGGGCTTATGAAAAAGAATTGCGTCTGATATTAAGGATAACAAGCGAAGAAAAGTATCAATCATTTAGAGTAGGTATTTCTGAGGAGTTAATGAAATCGGCAATAGTTACATCTGGACCATGCTATAGTGACAGAGTAGCTATGGAAAATTTTAGAAATGCAAATAGAGAAGTAGAAATAACCAAGAGTAAATATATAGAAAACGCAAAAAAAATATTCATTTGCGAACGCTGTCAATATTCATTCAATTATAATGGTTATGATTGATGAAGGCACGAGCTTTACCATTGCCTAGTTTATAATTATTTAAAGACAAGATAGGGGACAGGTCCGCTGTCCTGTTTTCTGGAAAAAAGTAAGACAGCGGACCTGTCCCCTATCGTTCTTCGCATTTGAGGTATATAATATAGTAAATGTATATGTTGCGGAAAAGTGAAACAACAGGACAATGATATGGATAATGAAAAAAGGCAATACTGGCTCGAAATAGCGGACTACGATTTTGAAACAGCAAAAGCTATGTTGATTACACATAGATATTTGTATGTTGGGTTTATGTGTCATCAGGCAATAGAGAAGGCTTTTAAATCAGAAATCGCAAAGGGTGGTGAGATGCCCCCAAAAGTGCATAATTTGAATAGATTGGCGGAAGAAGGTCATCTGACTTCGGCTCTTTCAGATGAACAAGAGGCATTGATTGATATACTGCTTCCATTAAATATTGAGGCACGTTATCCATCATACAAGGATCGCCTTGCGGAAACGCTCGATGAGGAAACTTGTAGGAATATTCTCGAACGAACAGAGGAGTTACTGACGTGGATAAAAAACAGGCCATAGCTATTGCTCAGCAGTATGCTGAGGAGGTGAAAAAGGAAGTCTCGCCAGAACAGATTGTCATGTATGGTTCATATTCTGCCGATACTGCTAAGGATGATAGTGATATTGATGTCGCCGTTATTTTTAATGGTTTTGAAGGTGATTTCCTTCATATTTCTTCTTTGCTCTGGAAGCTCACGAGACGCGTCAGTTCCTATATCGAACCTATTCTTGTTGATATGACAGAAGATAGGAGTGGTTTCGCTGCCGAAATAATGCGAACCGGTGAAGTGCTGTATCGCAGGTAGAATCACGGCATTAATTCTGATATAATAATTGGATATATGTATACGTACCGGTAGGTATTGGGTTGGCTGGCTTTATCGTTGGCCTTGTCTTACTATTACTGGCCATGTTTGTTTGGAGGCAGAATCATATGTCAAATTCAAAAGTTACTGAAAGACCTATCTATTACATTTCGACCCCAATTTATTATCCGAGTGACAATCTTCACATCGGGCACACTTACTGCACGGTGATGGCGGACGCTATGGCGAGGTTTAAGCGGCTGGCGGAATACGATGTCATGTTTCTGACCGGAACCGATGAGCATGGGCAGAAGATTCAGCTGATTGCCGACGAGGCGGGCGTGTCTCCGCAGGAGTATGTCGATAATGTCGTTGACGGTATAAAGGAACTCTGGAAGACTATGGAGATTTCCTACGATGATTTCATCAGGACTACTGAGCCGCGGCACGAGAAGCGCGTTCAGGCGATTTTCAATAAGATAAATGAGAAGGGCGACATCTACAAGGGGAAATACGAGGGTTGGTATTGCACGCCTTGTGAGTCGTATTGGACGGACAAACAGCTCGTTGACGGCAAGTGCCCCGACTGCGGTAGGCCGGTGAAGTGGGCGTCAGAGGATGCGTATTTCTTCAAACTTTCCAAGTATGAGGATAGACTTTTGGAGTTGTTTGAGACAAATCCGTCGTTCCTCGAGCCGGAAACTCGTAGAAATGAGATGGTTCAGTTTGTGAAGCAGGGGCTCGAAGATCTTTGCATTTCGCGCTCGACTTTCGACTGGGGCGTCAAGGTGCCAATAGACGAGAGTCAGGTCATCTACGTTTGGCTCGATGCTCTGACAAACTACGTTACGGCGCTCGGTTATCCCGAAGTCGGCGATGGGATTTCGCAAGAAAAGTACGACAAGTATTGGCCTGCGGACGTCCATCTTGTCGGTAAGGAAATCGTTCGTTTCCACACTATCATCTGGCCGGCGATGTTGATGTCTCTGGACATTCCTCTTCCGAAGCAGGTGCTCGGCCACGGCTGGCTTCTTCTCGACGGCGGGAAAATGAGTAAGTCTAAGGGCAATATCGTGGATCCGGTGAAGCTGATTGAGCGTTACGGTGTCGATGCACTCAAGTATTTTCTGCTTCGCGAGTATTCGTTTGGGCAGGACGGGCTCTACACGAATGAGACTATGATAAATAGGATTAATTCAGACCTTGCGAACGATCTCGGCAATCTATTGTCTCGGACGATTGGCATGGCGGACAAATATTTCGGCGGCCACATTGAGCCTGACAAATCGGCTGATGGCGGGGCGACGGAGAAATTCGGAAAGGATCTTGCCGATCTTGCGACGAGCGTTGCTGCAAAGGTCGAGGGGCATATGGACAAGTTCGCCTTCAATCGGGCGCTCGAAGAGATCTGGGTGCTCGTTTCTAGGAGTAATAAATACATCGATGAGACCGAGCCTTGGGTGCTCGCTAAGGACGAGAGTAGGGCTGAGGAGCTCAAGACTGTACTGTACAATTTGGCGGAGGCGCTGCGGATTATCTCGCTTTTGATTCAGCCGTATATGCATCATTCGAGCGATGAGATACGGAAGCAGCTCGGTATTGGTGGCGAGGAAATCAAGTGGAGCGATGCGAGTGTTTGGGGCAAAAATGCCTCATACTATGTAACTAAGGGTGCGAACCTCTTCCCTCGAATTGACGTCGCGAAGGAGCTCGAGGAGCTTGAGGCTCTGAGTGCGCCTAAATAATAGGATGCAAAAGGTCAAGGCTGGATTCTGCGACTTCGCGCAGAATGACAAACTAAGAAATGCGATTTTAGAATGGTAAGCGATGGCTAAGATACTTTTTGATACACATGCGCATATCAACTCCGACGACATTACACCTTTGGAGAAGGCCGACTGGATAGAGCGGATTGGGGCTTCGGAGGTCGCCTATGTCGTTGATGTTGCCTTTGATATGGCGAGCTCCCGCGTTGCAATCGAGGACGCCGAGAAAAATTCTTGGTGCTATGCGGCCGTGGGCGTTCACCCTCACGATTCATCGGAGTTGACGGCTGTGGGGCTTTCCGAGCTTCGCGAGATGTCAAAACACCCGAAGGTCGTTGCCATCGGCGAGATCGGGCTTGATTACTATAGGAATCTTTCGCCTGTTCCTGTCCAGCGGGACGCGTTCAGAAAGCAGATACGGCTCGCGCTTGAGCTCGGTATGCCGATCACCATTCACGACAGGGATAGCAAGGGCGAGGCGGTCGCCATACTCGAGGAGGAGGGTGCTTTTTCCGATGAGAGAAAATCGCAGTTTCCCGCGAATCCAGTAACGGGAATTCGGGACGCCCGCGTGCTTCTTCACTGCTTTTCCGGTTCGGGGGAACAGGCTGTAGAGCTTGCGAAAAAGGGGGCGACTATTTCTGTCGCTGGACCCGTTACGTTTAAAAATTCGAAGAAGACTCGATCGGTGGCTACGAAGGTGCCGCTCGAGCATTTGGTAATTGAGACGGATTCGCCTTATCTGACGCCGGAGCCTCATCGCGGAACGCAGAATTTGCCCGTCTATGTTGAGTTTGTGGCAAGGAAGATTGCGGAGCTTCGGGAAATCAGCTATGAAGAGGTGGC
Source organism: Eubacteriales Family XIII. Incertae Sedis bacterium (assembly GCA_031261345.1). Lineage (GTDB taxonomy): Bacteria > Bacillota > Clostridia > Peptostreptococcales > Anaerovoracaceae > JAISKC01. The sequence continues at coordinate 8,250 of JAISKC010000086.1, forward strand.
GGCGGTTACGCTTGCCAATGCTAAAAGGTTTTATGGGATCTAGAAGGACTGGATTGCGGGTCAGGCCCGCAATGACAGGGTTGGATTTGCACATTATGACAGGAAACTTTTATGGAATTGCGCAATTATGTTAAAGATTTGATCGGGGAGTATTCGCTTATTCCTGAGAATTCTGTTGTGGTTTTGGGACTTTCGGGCGGGCCGGATTCGGTCTGTCTTTTTTATTTGTTGAATTCGCTTAAGGGGGAGCTCGGGTTTGAGCTTGTCTGTGCCCATGTGAATCATGGGCTTCGGGGTGAGGAATCCGATTCGGACGAGGGCTACGTCAGGGAGCTTTGCAAGGAAAATGGGGTTCCGCTTGAGGTGGTTGTGCTTGGCGCGGGGGAACTTGAGGACAAGAAGGGTTTGACGGTTGAAGAGGCGGCGCGGATTGTTCGGTATGATTTTTTTGAGGATGTTTGTGCGAAATATGGGCGGGTGGCTGTTATTGCTGTGGCTCACAATAGTGATGACAATGCTGAGACCGTCATGATGCGCATACTTAGGGGCACGGGGGTTGATGGACTTTCGGGGATACCTCTTAGAAGAGTGAGCGAGCGGGGGACCGACATCGTCCGCCCATTGCTCAGGACGGATAGGACTTCGATTGAGCAATATCTCTCTAATTTGGGGATAACTGCAAAGATTGATTCTACGAATCTTGAGAAGGATTATGGACGAAACAAGATACGGTTGGCGGTATTGCCAATGCTTGACAGAGAATTTTCCTATCAGCCTGGCACGGCTAAGAAGCAGCTCGGGAGACTCTCTGCGAATGCGGCCACGGATAAGGACTATTTTGATGTGTTGACCGATGGGCTGATTGCGGAGCATTTCACGCTTGATAATAGATTGCCACGCTTCGCTCGCAATGACGGGGATAGGGACTGCACAAACGAAGCGTCCCTTTGTGTAAAGGTGAAGGTTGATTTTTTGGTTTCGCTTCATCCTGCTGTTCGGCATCGGCTCATTGTGAAGGCTTTCTCGCTTGTTGGACTGAAACAGGATATTGAGGCTGTGCATATCCGTGCGATTGAGCGGCTGCTTGAGGATTCGGGGACGGGAAAGTCTGTCAATCTGCCTCATGGGTTTGGTTTTGCTATCAGTTATGATGATGCGGTTTTTTTGGTGCCGGAGGGTGGATTGCGGGTCGGTGCCCGCAATGACAGTACTGATGGTGCACGGGGCGGGGGGGATTTTGAGGTTTCTCTTTATGAGATTGCTTCGCTTTGTGATGGGGAGAGTGTGGAGTATTTGGGGTTTTCGTTTTCTATGGTTGGAACTCAGGGAAGACCACCCCGTCGGCCTTTGGCCGACACCCCTCCAAAGAAGGGGAATAAGGACGGGAATACGGAGGGGGATTTGCTGCTGGATTTTGATTTGCTTAAAGCTAAGGCCGATTTTCTTTTGATTCGGTCTCGACGTGATGGAGATAGGATTGCACCTACCGGCATGTCCGGCACCAAGAAAATACAGGATTTGTTTGTCGATTTGAAGGTTGATAGACACGAAAGGGATACTATATTATTACTTGCTACACCTACCGAGGTGCTCTGGGTGCCGGAAAAACGAAAGTCCCGTAGCTTTGCCCCCACGCAGGAAACGACCTCATTACTGGCTGTTTCCCTTGTCTGAAATCGTTCGCTGTGGTAAAATTTACGCTGTATGTACATGTATAATAGTACGTTTTCGATGCGTGATAATATAGAACGGAGATTTAGATTTTGAAGATGAGCAAAAAGAGGAACATTACCTACTTCGGCGTCATTGTGGTAGTCATCATTGCTGTTACGATATTCGCGAAGAGCTTCGGGGATGATGCTCCGAAGGACGTCCAATATTCGGACATTGCGAAGTATTTGAAGCAGGAAAAGGTCGTCAAATACGAGACGAACGGGACCCGCATAGAGGTTGAACTGAAGGACAAGACGAAGGCTGTCGCCTATGCGGCAAACCTCGTTGAAATCGACTATTTGGATAATGAATACGTATTCCCGCAGATGAAGGACGGGAAAATCAAGGACGTTTCGAGCCCGAAGCCAAAGGGCGGCGGCATTCTTGCCAGTCTGCTTCCGACGCTTCTCATAATGGGCGTTCTCATATTCTTCATGTACTATATGATGAATGGTGCGGGAGCCGGTGGCGGTGGCAAGGTCATGAATTTCGGAAAGAGTAAGGCCAAGCTTCACAAGGACGACACAAAGCAGATAAAATACGCGGATGTAGCTGGTCTTGATGAGGAGATGGAGGAGCTTAGCGAGGTCGTTGACTTCCTCAAAAATCCCAGAAAATACAATGAGCTCGGCGCGAGAATTCCAAAGGGTATTTTGCTCGTCGGCCCCCCGGGAACAGGTAAGACATATCTGTCCAAGGCTACTGCGGGAGAGGCGGGTGTGCCGTTCTTCTCAATCAGCGGCTCGGAATTCGTCGAGATGTTTGTCGGCGTAGGTGCTTCGAGGGTCAGAGACCTGTTTGATCAGGCAAAGAAGAATTCACCCTGCATAGTTTTCATAGATGAAATTGACGCTGTCGGTCGCAAGAGAGGCGCAGGTCTCGGCGGCGGACACGATGAAAAGGAGCAGACTCTCAATCAGCTTCTCGTAGAAATGGACGGTTTCGGAGACAATTCCGGTATCATCATACTCGCGGCAACGAACAGGCCGGATGTACTCGATCCCGCATTACTGAGAGCCGGCAGGTTTGACCGTCAGGTCGTTATCGGAGTTCCTGACATCAAGGGCAGGGAGGCGATATTCAAGGTTCACTCCAGAAACAAGCCGATGGCCGAGGAAGTCGAGCCCAAGGTGCTCGCGAGAAGGACGCCAGGATTCACGCCGGCGGATATCGAAAACATGCTCAATGAGGCGGCGCTTCTCACGGCGAGAAGAAACGGCCGCATGATTCGCATGGAGGAAGTCGAGGAGGCCATCACGAAGGTCATCGCAGGCCCCGAGAAGAAGAGCCGCGTGATAAGCGACGCGGAGAGAAAGCTCACGGCCTATCACGAAGCTGGGCACGCAATCGTCGCGAGGTCGCTTCCGAACACGGATCCAGTGCACCAGATTACCATCATTCCGAGAGGCAGGGCCGGCGGATTCACGATGGTGCTTCCCAAAGAGGATAGATATTATGGTACAAAGACAGACATGCAGGAACAGATCATACATTTGCTCGGCGGCAGGGTTGCGGAGAAACTCACGCTGAAGGACATCAGCACGGGTGCGAGCAACGACATCATGAGGGCGACCGAAATCGCCAGAGATATGGTAACAAAGTATGGATTCAGCGAGAAACTCGGGCCCGTCAATTACAGCCAATCCGACGAAGTATTCCTCGGCAGGGATTTCACGTCCCACAAGGTTTACTCGGAGGAGGTCGCCTCGGAAATTGACGAGGAAATCAAGTCTATCATAAACGCCGCATTCATAGAGGCTGAGGATATTCTCGAGGGGCACATCGCACAGCTACACACGATAGCGAAGGCACTTTTAGACATTGAGACCCTCGACGGCGAGCAGTTCGAAGCTCTATATTCGGGCGAAATCACGGTCGATGGCTTGGCTGAAAAAATCAAGATCGAGGACGAAGTTCGGCAGGCAAGGGATGCGAAGGAAGCCGCCGAGACGGAGGAAATGCTTGCTCAGCCCGAGGAGGAGCCTGAGGAGGAAGAGCCGGAAAGCTTGGAACTCGTAGATGAAAGCGAGGATGCAGGCGATGAGGATTCGGAAGACGATGAGACTCCGGAAGGCGATGAGGAGCAAGGGGTTAGACTGACAGAGGAAGACTAAAGGAGGTAAGAAATGGCGACACGAAAACTTGAAGAACTCCGAAGCAGGAAGCGGAAAGTGCTCGATGCGGGCGGAGAAAAACGCATAAAGGCGCAGCACGATGCGGGCAAGTTGACTGCGAGGGAGAGGCTGGATGTTCTCTTCGACGAGGGAAGTTTTGTCGAACTCGATGTTTTTGTGCATCACAGGAGCAGCAACTTTGACATGGCTGAAAAACACGCTCCGGGCGATGGCGTCGTAACGGGATATGGCACGATTGACGGCCGTTTGGTCTATGCTTACTCGCAGGATTTCACGGTTTTGGGTGGTTCACTCGGCGAGTATCACGCGAACAAGATAGTGAAGGTTCAGGAGATGGCGCTCAAGGTGGGTGCTCCGATTGTGGGCCTCAACGACAGCGGCGGTGCCCGTATTCAGGAGGGTGTGCCGTCTCTTTCCGGCTTCGGCAAGATATTCAAAAACAACACGATTTCTTCGGGCGTGATCCCGCAGATTTCTGTAATAATGGGTCCTTGTGCGGGTGGTGCGGTCTATTCGCCGGCCATCACGGACTTCGTTTTCATGGTGGATAAGACGAGCCAGATGTTCATCACAGGGCCACAGGTCATCAAGGCTGTAACGGGTGAGGAGATAACTGCCGAGGAACTGGGTGGGGCGAAGACTCACAACACGGTCAGCGGCGTCGCCCACTTTATGGGCAAGGATGACGAGGACACACTTGCGCAGGTCAAGGAGCTCCTGTCGTATCTGCCGGCAAACAATCTGGAAACGGCACCAAGTGTACCTACGGCGGACGATATCAACAGGCTCATTCCCGAGTTTGACGATATCATTCCCGAAAATCCAAACAAGGCATATGACGTCATCAAGATAATTGAAAAGATTGCGGACGATGGGAGACACTTCGATGTTGCCCCTCATTACGCAAAAAATATCATAACGACCTACATCAGACTCGGCGGAAATACGGTCGGCGTGGTGGCGAACCAGCCCAGTGTTTCGGCGGGCTCACTCGACATCAACGCGTCGGACAAGGCGGCTCGTTTCGTCAGACGTTGCGACGCATTCAACATTCCCTTGCTCGTGCTCGAGGATGTCCCGGGATTTTTGCCTGGAACCGATCAGGAATCAGGCGGTATCATCAGGCATGGGGCGAAACTTCTCTACGCCTTCTGCGAGGCGACCGTGCCAAAGGTAACTATGGTACTTCGCAAGGCTTACGGCGGAGCCTATATCGCGATGTGCAACAAGGAGCTTGGAGCCGACTTGGTCTATGCGTGGCCGTCAGCCGAGATTGCCGTCATGGGTGCGGCTGGTGCGGCGAACATCGTATTTAAGAACGACATAAAGAATGCGGCCGATCCTATCTCTATGCGCGAGGCGAAGATAGCCGAATATGAGGACAAGTTCAACAACCCCTACGAGGCGGCGGCACTTGGCTATGTCGAGGACGTCATCGAGCCGAGGACCACTAGGCAGAGACTCATTTCGGCCTTCGATATGCTCGAGTCAAAACGTGAGTCGCTTCCGGATAAGAAGCACGGAAATATTCCACTTTAGGTATTCGGGAGGCTAGTTTATGGGTTTTTTTAGAAGAAAGAAAGAGGGGCCGACAGCCGTCGTTTTGAAGGGCGCGGATAAGGGTCAGGTTGCCCCCGAGACTATAGCTGCTATCACGGCAGCTGTTCGTGCGAGCGAGGCACCGGACGATAGTATAGTAGCCGCAATAACGGCTGCGGTAAGAGCTTACGAAGCGGCGGATGAATTCTCGTCCGGCTTAAATATTCGGAAATTGAACAGGGCTGCCGGTATCAGACCCGCATGGGGCATCGCTGGAACGACCGATGCGATTCGTCATCGTCAGTCTGCAATGATAAGGAGGGAAAGAAAATGAAAAAATACAATATTACTGTAAACGGTACAGCTTATGAGGTTGAGGTTGAAGAGGTTGGTGGAACGCCTGTAATCACTTCATCTGCGCCCGCGCCTGCAGTAGCACACGTGGCTCCTACCTCTGCTCCTGCCGCACCCGCGCCCGCACCGGCAACGCCTGTGGCTTCATCTACACCATCGGCCGGAGCAGTAGAGGTCGAGTCGCCCATGCCAGGCACCATTTTGAACGTCTTGGTCTCGCAGGGACAGGCGGTTTCGGACGGGGATGTACTTCTCATTCTCGAAGCTATGAAGATGGAAAACGAGATAGTCGCTCCACAGGCCGGAATCGTTGACGCAATCCTCGTAGAAAAGGGTGCCACCGTCAATCCGGGCGATGTACTCATCTCAATCAAATAGTATTTAAATAGAAGGAAATATAGAAGAAGCGATGGAAAACAACAAGATGCTGCTCGCCTTTGACGTCGGCAATACGAACATTGTACTCGGCGTATTCAAGGACGGGGAGCTCGTCCAGAACTGGCGAATGGAGACCGAAGGCTACCGCAGTGCTGACGAGTACGGCATGATGATAAAGCAGCTTTTCGACTATGAGGGGCTCAGGCTTGACGATGTGGGCGATATGATAATTTCCACGGTCGTGCCTTCCGTGCTCTACACTCTTCAGCACATGGCGATGAAGTATTTCAAAAAGCGTGCACTCATCATCGGCCCTGGTATCAAGACCGGACTCAAGATAATATATGACGATCCAACGCAGGTCGGCGCGGACAGAATAGTCAATGCCGTCGCCGCTCTCACGAAGTACGAGGGCCCGCTGATAGTAATAGATTTGGGAACGGCCACGACATTTTGCGCCGCTACATCCGACTGGCGTTACGTGGGCGGAGCGATTGCTCCGGGGCTCAAGATTTCTTCGGACGCGCTGTTTGAAAAGACGGCAAAGCTTCCGAGGATTGAGCTTGATGAGCCGGCGTCTGTCATCTGCAAGAACACAATCGAGAGCATGCAGTCCGGCATAGTTTTCGGACACAGAGGCATGGTCGAATTCATTACCAAGAAAATGAAGGATGAACTCGCGGAAATCGACAAGAGCGGCAAGCCCGTGAAGGTCATCGCAACGGGCGGCGTGGCAAATATGGTCGAGGAAGGTATCGACTGTATCAACGTCGTGGACAAACTGCTCACCCTCGAGGGCCTGCACATCATCTACGAGAAAAATCGCAAAAATAACGATGCAAGAAAGCTAAAGCTAAAAGAAGAAGCATGGGATGTTTGATTTAAAAAATCCATTTTTTCTCGCCCCATTGGCGGGCATTACCGATAAGACTTTCAGGGGGCTGTGCACAGAAATGGGTGCAGCCTTGGTTTATAGCGAGATGGTCAGCGCGAAGGGCCTGCATTACAGGGACAAGAACACCGCGAGGCTTCTCGAAATAGGGCCTGCCGAGACGGCCGTGGGCTTTCAACTCTTCGGCTCGGAGCCCGAAATCATGGCAGAAGCGGCGGAGATTTTGGACGAGCGGGAGAACATTTTGATCGATGTGAATATGGGTTGCCCCGTGCCGAAGGTCGTGAATAACGGCGAGGGTTCGGCTCTGATGAAGACGCCTGCACTTGCCGGCAAGGTCATTTCCTCTATGAAGAAGAAAACGCGCAAGCCCATCACTGCGAAGATTCGGAGCGGCTGGGACAAGGATCACGTCAATGCCGTGGTGGTCGCGAAGGTGCTCGAGGACTCGGGGCTGGACGCCATCGCGGTGCACGGCCGCACGAGGGAGCAGTTCTATCACGGGCCGGCCGACTGGGACATCATCGGCGCGGTCAAGGCGGCTGTGAAGATTCCCGTTATCGGCAACGGAGACGTGTGGACGGGTGCCGACGCGATTCGCATGATGGAATACACGGGCTGCGACGCGGTAATGATTGCAAGGGGTGCACTCGGAAACCCATGGATATTCAAGGAGGCCTGTGCACTCAGTAATGGCGGGGACTTTCAGATGCCGAGCCTTCGTGAGATTGCCGATATGTTCATTCGCCAGACAAACCTCGTCTGCGAGGACAAAGGTGAATATGTGGGTGTCCGTGAGATGAGAAAGCACGTTGGCTGGTATTTCAAGGGATTTCCCGGCGTGTCAAAGCTGAAAAACAGCGTCAACTTGCTCGAGAACGCTGCAGATGTGCTGAACCTGATAGACGAATTTGGCGGTCTATATTAACACTTCATACGTGCCTTCCGGAATGGAACTGTTTGATATAAATTTCAATGAGAGATTTGGGTATTTCTTGGCGAAGTAGTCTCTATTGCTACCCTTGTGTCCGGCGGCGCAGGATATATTTTTCGGGTTTGCGTATATGGTCAGTTCACCAAGACTTGATGTGCCTTCGCCTAAGACTTTCATTTTGCTGGCAATTTCAGCTTCGATTTTGTCTCTCGCAATGCTGCTCTCTATGAGCTGACGGAAAGCGGGGTGGTAGCTTCCCGATACAGCATCGCCATTGCTTGTTATTATATCGGTGCTCTTGAGTCCGACGCGCAGGATTGTGATGCCTGCATCTTCCAAAATGAGATACATCTGCTTCACGGTTTCGACCATTTCGTCCTGAGTGGGCGGCACGTAAGTTCCGTCTTGGTGCATATCGTGCAAGGTCGTATCCTTGAGAATTACTGTAGGATAGATTCTGGTTGAATCGGGCCGCAGCTCGGAAACCCTTCTTGCGGAGGCAATGTCCCGCTCCGGCGTCGAGCACGGAAGGCCCGCCATGAGCTGAAGTCCAACCTCTATGCCCGCAGTTTTGAGAAGCGCGAAAGCGGTTTCCGAGGATTTGGCGTCGTGGCCTCGATTTGAGACCGCAAGCACTTCATCGTCGAAACTTTGCACGCCGAGCTCCACTATATCTACGCCTTGTGCCAGAAGGTTTGAGACAATTTCGTCGTCTATGTAGTCCGGTCTGGTCGATAGCCTGATGTGCTTGATTCTGCCCTGCGACCTGTAGCGAATGGCCGGTTTTAGAAGTTCGTTTTGCTCTTCAATCGGAAGTCCCGTGAAACTTCCGCCAAAATACGCCACTTCGACATCCCGTATTCCGCGAGGCTCGATTGTCGATAGATTTCGCTCGATGAGCTGTTCTATTTCTGCGGTCGTTGGTGCGGAAAGTCTCGCCGTGATTTTGCGCTGATTGCAAAATACGCAGTCGTGCGGACAGCCGATGTGAGGAATGAATATTGGAATGATCGCGTGGGTTTTCATCGTTGTGTTTCGCCGTATCCCATCGCCAAAAGAACCTGCTGTGCAGTTTCATGTGATGTGAGCATTTCGAGTAATTTTAGGGCAACTTTAGGTGCGGTCGCGGGCCCTGATGAAGTGATAATATTTTCTGTGACCAATAACTCCTCCTCGCAAGCTACAGCCCCGAGCTCCGAAATTTGCCGGAGAAACTTCCCGTTTTCATGCCTGTAAGTCGTCGCCATTTTGCCCTCAAGAATTCCGCTTTTTGCGAGAAGTAATGAGGCGGTACACACAGAGGCAATGGGTTTTTTCTGAGTGTTGAAATCGCGAATCAGATTCAGAACGCGTTCGTCAAAACCTTCCTCGTAGTAGCCATAACGCCCAAAGCCACCCGGCAGAGCCAGTGCCTCAAAATCGGCGGAAATTACTTCGTCCACTGACACAGCACAGTTCACCTTCAGCCCTTGCTCGGTTACTGCATTTCCCGAAGTTACTGAGGCCCCGTCACCAAATGACGCACGAACGGTCTTGTCTGGGTTGAGCCCGCAAGTTACCGTCATTACTTTCTGCTTGAAAGCGACGCGAGCCCAACCGAACACGTCGGTAAACGCGGCGGCCTCGAGCAGCTCAAATCCCTTCGGTAATAGAATCAAAATCTTCTTCACTGAATTATTATGAAGGAGAATCCTTCTTTTTCTCGAACTTTGCAAGCTCCATCAGCGTTAGAGGACGACCAAGTTTTTTCGATTCATCAATTGCCGCACGGAGATCAAAGTTTGGCTTTTTTCCTGAGCTTTCAATCGTCTCGCCATATTTTGCAATATAATCCTTAACTGCCTTATCCATACATCATACCTCCAAATTTAGATACTTTCGGATCAGTTTCTTGGTGGTTTCTGTGTCAAAGTAAAGCCTACGACCACCCAAAGGTTTTGCGCCATAATGCTCAACATAATAGTCATATAATAGAGTTTTGGATTCAAAAACAACAAATCCCTCGTACTCTGTTTTTATTGAATCCAAACCAACATATGCCAGCAATTTACCAGCAACACCTTTGCCATGAAAGTCTTCCTTTGCCTCAATAAGGTGAATATAATTAAACTTGTTCTCGTTATCACGTTCATATTCAACTAGACCGACAAATTTGCTGTTTTCTTCCAATCCTACTGTAATTGAATAGAAACTGGCCTGTTTGGACCAGTCGAAAATGTACCCATCCAGACCTTTTAAAACAGATACATCTATAATTTCTTTGAAAATGTCAGCCAAATTCCTCACTCCTTCTTGCTTGAACGCTAATTGTATTATACCATAATAGTTGGCTTATGCCGTTGATATCGGATTTGGGAGGCGAAAATGACAGGATCTTTTTCAATAATACAGCAGGATATTACGACCTTAGGTGTCGACGCGATCGTCAACGCCGCAAACACCGCGCTGCTCATGGGAAGGGGCGTGTGCGGCGCGATTTTCAGAGCCGCTGGGCCACGAGAACTACAAGCCGCCTGCGACAAACTATCGCCAATCGAGACGGGCGAGGCAGTGATCACGTCCGGATTCGGTCTACCTGCAAAATACATCATTCACACGGCAGGCCCAGTGTGGAACGGCGGTGAGCAAAACGAAGAGGCCTTACTTCGAAATTGTTATGCAAACTCGCTCAGATTGGCTGTGGAAAACGGTTGCAAAAGCATAGCCTTTCCCCTCATCTCAAGCGGCATCTACGGCTATCCCAAAGAGGATGCCATAAAGGTGGCAACCGCAGCAATAGAAGATTTCATAGCAACGGAAAAAATAGAAGTCTACCTGATCGTTTTGCCGTAAAATTCTACTTTAGTAGTTCCTTGAATATTTGCGGGCGTTTGTTGATAATCTCCAGCAACCTGCCCGATGAACCGCGAGGGTGATTTGTTCCCGCCTCCCAAGCCTCAATGGTTTTCTTTGACACACCAAGTGCGAAAGCGAATGCAGCCTGCGACATTCGGGCATTCTCCCTTATTCTACGTATATCTGCCGCTGAATAATTTTTTACAGGGGAAATCTCGGCCTTTATCCGCCTAAGTTCTATCTTGCCATCTTGATCATCTATCGCTTCCTGTAAGCCTGCGATGATACTATTCGCATAATTATTTTTCATTGCATGCTTTCCCTTCCGTCACTTCCTTTTCCAACGTAGCAATCATTTTGTGAATGATATGTTTTGATGCCTTCCATCGTTTATCGAACTCAATGGTATTAATAAAGTCTGGTATCATTTCTCTCCCCCTTATTATACCCTATTCAATAGGGTAGTCAAGCAAAAGTGCTTATAGAGGATAGTAATACCTAAAATATACCATGTCAACTATTATTTTACAATTAATTCTATTTTATTCCTGCGCTTGATTTGCGTACCATTTTATGAATTCTATGATGAACTGCCTTTTTCTTTTGTCGCTACGGTGAATTAGGTCTCGGATTTCGTCCAGAGAATCGTTGCGATATTCCTTATCTATCCCCATCAAAATATAGTCAGGCGTTACATCGAGTGCCGAGCAAAGCTTCATAAGCGTTTCAATGCTACACTTTGCCCCGCGCTCCACATTGCCCGTATAAGTCGTACTCAAATTCGCACGTTCGGCCAACTCCGCCTGGGTCAGATCCAACACGCGGCGACGCCTCGCTATCCTCTTTCCAATTTCATTATAATCAATACTCATAGTTGGTATACACTCCCTCATATGAGTACTTTAGCAATGCATATTGCCCCTATACAGAATCCATATAGAGTAAAAAACACATTGTAGTTGGTATTATTTCGATAATAAAGTATAATTTTATGTAATGTCATCATCTAGTCAGGCGTATTGAAGAAGCATCTTTGTGTGTTGAATGAGGGAGTTTAACTGAAGTAATTGTGGATACGGAAAAACGATTAAATCAAATGGAATCAATGATTGAGGATACCGCTTTTCGTCACAATCGTGGATTGAGCAACGAGGTTGGCTATTATATCTTTGACTATCCGCCGAAGGACGAACTCATCATTAGAGATTATATCAAACGATTGCAAGGCAAGGCAACCACCGAGGGAACACTCGGTTTCTCCCTTGAGGTCTTTGATCTTTATGATATGGTGCTTGATATTTTGGAAGAGAAGCAGTTTCTTGAGCAATGTTTTAAGTTTGAAGAAAAGCAAGGAATGGACAGAATTGTTCGGGCGGTAGGTAATATGCTAAAGCTCAGCGATAATACCGGATTGATTGTAGAGAAAATTAGAAGCAGACTTGCTGAACGTGAAGAAGATGCAACAGTCAAATTTGAAACCGTCATCTTCATCACAGGTATTGGAAAAATATATCCGGTACTTCGCTCACATAAAGTCTTGAACAATCTTCATCAAGCGATAGATGACATCCCTGTAGTGATGTTCTATCCAGGGCGCTATGATGAGCAGAAATTGATGCTATTTGGAACCTTGCAGGATGATAACTATTATCGTGCATTTCGTCTCGTAGATTGATTGGGGGAATATAAACACTATGCAGATAAAGGATATGTTCAAAAAGTCCATCAGTAGGGACATCAAAGGCGTTATCAAAGTTGGACAAAGCGATGACGAGAATATTTGCCAGGAGCTTGAAGAGTATGTAGTCACAAACGAACTGAACAAACACTTCCACGATTTCTTCGATGCATACAAAGCCGGATTGATTGGTGATACCGACAAAATGGGTGTCTGGATATCGGGCTTCTTTGGAAGCGGCAAATCTCATTTTCTCAAAATCCTTTCATACTTACTGGACAATAGAGAGGTCGGTGGCAAGCGTGCCGCAGACTATTTCACAGAGGAGAATAAAATCACTGATCCGATGACACTTGCCGACATCAAGAAGGTTGCACAGCATGCAGAGGATACCAAAGTTATGCTATTCAATATCGACTCCAAAAGCGATGTGGCAGATAAAAACTCGAAAGATGCAATCGTGCTGGTCTTCCTGAAAGTTTTCAATGAAATGTTGGGCTATTGCGGCTCAATTCCTGCGTTGGCGGAACTTGAAAGATACTTAGAAGCACAGGGGCATTACGAATCATTCAAGCAGAGATTTAAGGAAAAATCGGGTGCTGAATGGGTGGATCAGAGACAGGACTTCGACTTCATTAGAGATGACATCGAAGAAGCTCTCACAAATATGGGTATTATGAGCAGTGATGCCATTTCGGCTTGGTTCGAAAAGGCAACGAGCACGTACAGTATCAGCATAGAAGAATTCGCATCGATGGTGAGCAGTTATATAAAGATTAAAGGCGCGAACCATCATGTGATATTTCTTGTTGATGAGGTTGGGCAATATATCGGCGACAATTCAGATCTTATGTTGAACCTCCAGACCGTAACTGAGGATTTGGGCACGATGTGTCAGGGCAAGGCTTGGGTCATTGTGACGAGTCAGCAGGACATTGACCATATTGTGAAAGATATGCGCGCGAGGGCGTCGAATGATTTTTCGAAGATACAGGGCCGTTTTGATACAAAGATTTCTCTCACATCCGCAAATGTTGACGAAGTAATAAGAAAACGAATTCTCGAGAAAAATGAAACAGCGGATGCCGCGCTGAAAATGCTATACGAACAAAACGAGACCATTATCAAAAATTTGATTGTCTTCAATGACAAAGCTGAGAAAAAACTATATAAGAACGGTAGTGATTTCGCCGCCGTCTATCCTTTCGTACCTTATCAGTTCAATCTGCTCGCAAGCGTGCTAACATCCATAAGGACTCACGGCGCATCAGGCAAACATCTATCGGAAGGCGAGCGATCAATGCTCGCGCTATTCAAGGAATCCGCAATGAAAATTATGGATAAGAGCGAAGGGGAGATTGTGCCGTTTTACATTTTCTATGACGCCCTTCATAAATTCCTTGACCACAGTCATGCCGGAGTAATTCTCAAGGCGATGGTGAACGATCACATCAACCCATCTCGTGAGGATGACTGTTTCTCGGTAAATGTATTGAAGGCCCTATTCATGATCAAGTACGTTAATGAAATAGAGGCCAATGTAGAAAATTTGACCAGCCTAATGGTGGACTCCATCGATGCAGATAGAATTGTCCTCAAAAGAAAGGTTGAGGAATCTCTTAGTGTACTGCTTTCGGAAAAATTGATTCAGAAAAACGGAAACGTGTATGTCTTCCTGACTGATGAAGAGCAGGAAATCAATCGTGAGATTGATGGACAAAACATAGAGCTTTCTGCAGTGACTGCCGAGATAGCCAGTATGTTATTTGACGACAAGGGACTGATTGGAAACTCAAAGCATCGATATTCCAAGATGAACGGTAGATATAGCTTTCCCTATAGCAAATACGTCGACGAATTTGAGAGTAAATCCGGTCAGGGTAGCGAGATTGGTCTACGTATCATTACTCCTATTTCTGACAATCTCGATGATTCCACAATCCGTATGAAGTCGGGTCAAGGCAAAGAAGTTGTGGTGCTTTTGCCTGATGATATGGCTTTCGTAAGCGAGCTTCGGGATTCAATGCGAATCAAGAAATACATGCAAACAGCTTCCTCTGCAGCATTGTCAAAGTTTGAGCAAATCAAGGAAGCGAAGGCTGCAGACGGTCGCAAGAGAGCTGACAACGCGCACCTGTTTCTCAAAGAAGCACTTAAGGACGCCTCTATTTATGTAAATGGCGACAAAGCAAATATTGGAGCGAAAGAACCGTCTGCAAGAATAGGGGAAGGGCTTGAGCTGTTGATAAGCACGGTATTTCACAAGCTCCCTTATATGGACACAGCGGTGAGTGCTGCAGATATTCGTGGACTGCTTGATGGCAATTTGAACAAAACGATTTCAATGGCTGAAGTTGCTGAGCAAAACGCCAATGCACTGAGCGATATGCTGACTTATATCACTGTTCAGTCGGTAGCACATATGCATCCTTCGCTTAAATCATTGATGGATAGATTCAGAAAAGTGCCCTACGGTTTTGAGGAAGACGATGTCCGGTGGCTTATAGCAAAATTGTTTGCGGATGCTGAAGTCTCTTTATCATTAAATGGCGAGAACATATCAACGCGCTCAAATACCGAGGATGAAATCTATAGATACTTGACGAAGAAAGAGTTTTCAGAGAAATTGCTTGTTACACGCAGAGAACGAGTGAATGAAGCTCAAAAGAAAATAGTGAGAAGTGTGATGCAGGAGCTGTTTCATTCGTCCGGAGCAAAGGACGATGACGATTCCATCATGGAGTATTTTGAAAAGATGGGTAGCAGGCGTTTGGACAGTCTGGAACGACTTTTAGAGAAATATGAAAATGGGTCAAAGCTATATCCATATCCGAGCAAAAGCATCGTTGAAGAGGGAATAGCACTATTTCGAGGCACCCTTGGTATCGAAAGTGTAAGTGCGTTTTATGAGCAGATTGCCAAGAATGAAAATGCCTTGCGAGACTTTGCTGAGGACTATGATGCAGTCAATGCGTTTTTCTACAGCAAGGACAACACCCAAGTTCAGGGAGAGCAGAAAACATTCTTTGACCTCTCTGCAAAGAATATGGAGATTTGGGAAGAAAGCAAACCCTTTGTTGTCAACAGGGAAGTGGAGGACTTGGCGAATGCAATCAAGGAAATTCTTCTCAAAAAAGTTCCGTACTCGGATATTCCGAAATTGCCTGAGCTAAGAGAAAATTTCATGTACGCCTACAGCGGAGTTTTATCTTCCATGAAACCGCCGATCAAAGAGGCTATTGAGGCGGCGCGCACGCGAGTAATAAGTGAACTAGATGAATCTGATTCCAAGGATGAATGTGAGGAGAAATACAATAAGCAGTTTGACGATTTAAGTGAGAAGTTGGATACCTGCAACAACGTAGCAACCCTGCAAATCATAAAGGTTGAAGCGGACACCCTAAAGACAAGGCTACTATCGGACATCGCAGACCTGCAAGCCAAGTCCCAACTGCCATTGCAAGCCGATACCGCAGACCCGTCATTGCGAGCGAAGCGATACCCCAAGAGGGCACTTAGCAATCCAGAATTAGGCAGCGAATCTCAATCAGAGGACAACTCGTCATTGCGGGCTCCGACCCGCAATCCACATACCGACACCGATGAGACACCTAAAGTCGCTCCACCCGTATCTACGCAAAAGTACATAAGCATTAGAGAAACCGTAACAGAACAGACATGGCAAATCAAAAACGAAGAAGAATTAGACGCATATCTTTCAAGCTTGCGGGAGCGAATCAAGAAAGAATTAGTTGACGGCAAGACTTTGAACATTGAGTTTTAGGGGAGCAGATGGACAAGACAGCGATTAAAAATTTTGCGGTATGGGCAAGGACAAAGCTAATTTCTAACGTCGAATACAAGGCGGGATTGCTCGGCATCACAAAGGGTGGAATTGCGGATGCATTGCCACAGTCAACAGGCGACGCACAGTTTTTCAATATTGGAACAAAAGACCCCTACTGCATCACAGGCAGGCAAATTTCGCAACGCAACTCATTGGTTCGTTTGATTGAGGCGAAGGCGGAACAATCTGACTTTGCCACCGCGTATGATGCTCTGGTGGAGGAAGTATCTTATACATGGTTCAATCGCTTGATAGCAATCCGCTTTATGGAAGTAAACGACTATTTGCCGTCGCATATCAGAGTGCTTTCATCAGAAGCCGGAAAAGCGGAGCCGGATTTGGTGAGCACACCATTTGATGCCGAACTGGCGTTCACCGAAGCGGAGCGAGCTCAAGTCCTAAAACTACAAGATGAAAGCAAGTCGGATGAACTATTCAGACTTCTCTTCATCAAGCAGTGCAATGCGCTGAATGCAATCCTGCCCGAACTCTTCGAAAAGACGGACGACCACACAGAACTACTCTTCTCCGCGTCCTTCACCGACCCCAACGGTGTAGTAGCCCACTTGGTAAGCGACATTGCAGAAGAAGACTTCAAAGAAGCCGTAGAAATCATCGGATGGATGTATCAGTACTACAATACTGAGCCGAAGCAGGATGTGTTTGACGGATTGAAAAAGAATATAAAGATTTCAAAAGAGAAAATACCTGCAGCAACACAATTATTTACACCTGATTGGATTGTTCGCTACATGATAGAAAACTCCTTAGGACGCCTATGGATAGAACATCTACAATCTAGCGATACGCTAACTCCCGTCATTGCGGGCTCCGACCCGCAATCCAGTCCTACAGCTATTGCAAACAATTGGAAATACTACATACAAGAAGCTGAGCAGACCCCTGAAGTCAAAGCCAAGCTAAAAGAAATCAGAGCAACATACAAATATCTGACGCCAGAAGACATAAAATTTATAGACCCTTGCATGGGTAGTGGACACATCTTAGTATACGCATTCGACGTCCTAATGCAGATATATGAAAGCGCAGGACACGCAAGCCGTGATGCAGCAAAACTGATTTTAGAAAACAATCTATACGGTCTGGACATAGACAAGAGAGCCTATCAACTATCTTATTTCGCACTTATGATGAAGGCGCGTCAATACAATCGCCGTATCTTGAACGGAGAGACAACTCCGCAAGTCTATCACCCAACAGGGGACAAAGACTGTGAAGAGTTTGGTTCACTAATGAAAATTGACGAGCAGTGGGATGCAGAAAAAGAAAAGCCACAAAGATCCGATGTGCAAATTTCAATAGAAGATCTGAACTACGAACAAGACCTGCGAGTCTGGAATTTCAAGCGTCTGCTCACGAAGAAGTACGATGTGGTCTGCACAAACCCACCATATTTGGGGAGCGGTGGGATGTCTGTAAAAATGACTTCTTTTGTGGAAACAAATTATATTGATGGTAAAGCAGATTTATTTGCAGCTTTTATTTTACGCTGCTTTGAACTGAGCCGAGCAAATGGAATTATAGGCATGATGACATCATATACTTGGATGTTTTTGTCAGGCTACCAA
Source organism: Eubacteriales Family XIII. Incertae Sedis bacterium (assembly GCA_031261345.1). Taxonomy (GTDB): domain Bacteria; phylum Bacillota; class Clostridia; order Peptostreptococcales; family Anaerovoracaceae; genus JAISKC01. Next base: position 26,144 of record JAISKC010000086.1, read on the forward strand.
TCTATAAGGGAGACCATCCTATATTCGTATGCACTAACATCATTGATACAGCCTGAATACCATTCATTTTTTGAAGAAGCCTATGTCCCAATTTGTACATTTACCGCAAGAAAAGCTATTACACACGAAAGTAGTATTAATATTCGATTAGAACAATTTAAGGGAGCAAGCATTCAATCTGAAAAGGCCCTTGAAGCGATAGCTGATATTAACTGCAAATACCGATATGTCTTTAATCCGGATGTGCTTCATGCAGTGCCTGGTTCTCCGCTTGTTTACTGGGCAAACTCAACGGTATTTGAGCATTATAAAACTTGTCCATTAATTCAATCTGTATGTCCTCCGAAACCGGGGCTAAGCACTGGGGATAATGATAGATTTCTCCGCTTTTGGCAGGAGATATCATTTACAAAAATATCATTCAAGGGCCTTTCACAAAAAAAATGGTATCCAATAAACAAGGGCGGTGAGTTTAGACGGTGGTATGGCAACCATCAATATATTGTCAATTGGGATAACGATGGCTTTGAAATTCGCAATTTCAAAGAAAAAGGTGGGAGATTGAAATCACGACCACAAAACTTACAGTGGAACTTTAAGTCGGCTATTAGTTGGTCACTAATAACTACAGGTGCGATTAGTCTGCGATTCTATCCTGCATATTTTATGCAGAATGCGGCGGGAATTTGTTGCTATCCAACAGATGAAAATTTTGCGTATATGCTTGCTTTTTTGAATACAAAGCCTGCCCAGCTGTATGCAAGTATACTAAGTCCCACAATGAACACTAATGCTGGAGATATCGCTCGAATTCCTGTCGTCTATAGAAGTGAGAAATGTTCAGAAATAGAACGTATAGTCGCAGATAATATTAATTTAGCATGTGTTGACTGGGATGTCTTTGAAACCTCATGGGATTTCAAGTCCCATCCATTATTGTAGGTGCGGTCATATGCAAAGTGTATTTATCAGTCATAATAATAGCGACAAACCGATTGCGAGAGAAATAGCACTATTCCTTGTGGCAGAAGGTATAAACGTGTGGTTCGATGAATGGGCAGTCGAACAGGGCGATTCCATTACAGAAAAAGTATCGGAAGGACTAAAAAACTGCACTCACTTATTGCTTCTATGGTCTGAAAACGCTAAAGAATCTAATTGGGTCAAACGAGAATTGAACGCATCCATTCCTCGCATAGTTGAGGATCAAAATATTAAACTTATTCCCGTTCTTCTTGATGAAATGGAATTGCCTTCACTATTAGCAGATATTCGGTATATAAGATACTCGGAGGGCACGGAACAGGACCGAAATGACATTATCGAAGCTGTCACTGGAAATTCGTCGAGTAGAACATTTATTGAGGCTGTAGTCAAGAAATACCACGAAGTCATATTTGATGATAATTCATCAGAGCCGTTTCCGCTCAAAGCATGCCCTAAATGTGGTAGTAGCAGATTAAACTTCGCATCTCACTTAGATGGCCAACGCGATGAAGTGTATTACCATGCCAGTTGCAAAGATTGCGGCTGGAGCGATTGGACGCAGTAAAAATATATTAAGAATTAGTATTGTTATCTATGAGTGTTCCGTAAAAGAAAGGTCCATAAATGATTTTTAAACCAAGAATTTTTATTAGTTCAACATTTACTGAAAATGCAAAGACTCGAGATGATTTAAGAGCCTTCTTCACAGGGATAGGTGCAGAGCCATTGTTGTATGAACGAAATTTGACGCCATCAACGAGTCCGTCGGTGTATCGGCAGGATGTCGCGCACGCAGATTTCGTTATTGTTATCATCAGAGATGAGTACGGTACGCCAACTGATACAGGGATGTCTGGCTTGCATGAGGAGATGAAGATTGCTCTCGACAAAGAAATACCGCTTCATGTTTATATTAAAAACGATTCAAAAATTTTCAAGTCTCCCAAGGATTGCTTTGAGCAGGATGAATTTGGTAAGTTAATTAGAGCAAATCGAATTTCCTATTATCAATATAATAATGATAACGATTTGTTTTTGCGCATTAAGGAAACAACATTTGAAATTTTCCATGAAATCTTTATGCGACAACTATCGTCTCAAGCGCTTGAAAAGAAATTGGCAAAAATTGAGTATGACTACAAGCAAGCCATAGGCGTCATCAAGATAATAGAAGCCTTCTATGATTATTTTAAAATGGTTGATCCTATAAGCACAACTTTATTCGCTGAAATGGAATGTTTGTTTGATTGGGTTGATGACAATAAATTCATCTTCATTAATATTGAGCTTGAAAATCTCATAGGTGAACTTTCATCAATATTAAGAAAATTTATCAGTCATCATGTAAATGATTATGTAGCGGTTTCAAAAGCTCAAAGAACAATTGAAATCCCATTACTGGGGAAACTATCGTTCTCAACCTGTGAAAAGTGTCCGACTGCGGACGCCAATCAACATAAATATGAGAAGTGGTTAGAGAATTTCACACAAGTATTTGAAAAATTCAAAACTTGTACTAGTGAGTTGAGGTATGAAGCAGATGTGTTTTTATAAAACAGAACCGCCTCATTGCTGAGACGGTTCTAAACTAAGTTTTTAGGGACAGACCGCCAGACAAAGTGCGGTAACCCTTTTATATATTCAGTATAACAAGACGGGAATATATTGCAAGAGCAAATTTTGAAAGAACAATGGATTGCCGCGCTACGCTCGCAATGATAAGGAAAGGATATTTATGGGTAGATTGATTTCGGATAAGTATGAAGAGTGGAAGGCGGAGGCTAATGCTCGCTTTGACGAGCTAATGGCAAACGAAGAAGAACTCAACCGCATCTTCATTGATATCTACGGACTTGCTGATGAGCTGACTCCTGATGTTGCAGCAAAAGATGTTACTGTACACCGAGTCTACGACAGCAAGGATGATGTCCCCGATGAGATGAAAGGTAGCAACTATGTGCTCACAAAACGAGATATGATTGTCAGCCTTATTTCCTATGCGGTCGGTTGCATGTTTGGTAGATATTCTCTTGACGTGGAAGGACTTGCATACGCCGGTGGCGACTGGGATCAAAGCAAGTATCAATCTTATATCCCAGATGCTGACAATGTTCTGCCAATCACTGATACCGAGTATCTGTCGGATGATATAGTTACACGTTTTGTAGATTTCATTCGTATTGCTTATGGGGAGGAGACAGTTGAAGAAAATATTAGGTTCATCGCGGATTCCCTTGAAGACAAAGGCGTGACAGCACGCGAGGTCATACGCAATTACTTCCTGAAGGAATTTTATAAGGATCACGTGAAGACATACAAGAAAAGACCTATCTATTGGCTCTTTGATAGTGGTAAGGCGAACGGTTTTAAGGCACTTATCTATTTGCACCGCTATACAGAGGACACGGTTGGCCTCTTGCGTGTGGAATATTTGCACAAGTTGCAACGAATCTATGAGGCTGAAATTGCAAGGATGCAGGATACTGCCGAACATGCAGAAAGTGCGAGAGAGATATCCGTTGCACAGAAGAGGCTTGAAAAATTGCAGAAGCAGGTGAAAGAGACGACCGAATATGATGAAAAGATCGGGCATCTTGCAAATGCTCGAATATCGCTCAACCTTGACGATGGCGTGAAGGTCAATTACGAAAAGATACAGACAGATAGGGATGGCAAAAAATTGGCTGTTCTTTCACCAATCAAATAAGTGAAGATAAGAGGGAACGATGAATCTGACGCATATTGAAGAAAAATTGAAAGAAGCCTTTTCTGGGAGCACGCGCAGCCTTATCTTCTGGTATGACGATGAGGGGCAGTTTGCTGAGGATATTGATGCGCTTTCAATTCCAAGCGTGAAGATTCATCTGCTTGAGGAACGCAATCAGTTCTATACAAAATATTTACTTGAACGTCGGGATGCAAAGTCCAACTATCTCATATATGCACCATTTCCCAAGCCCGATGTGCGGGACAATCATCTGGAAGATACGCTTCTTTATTCAAAGCGATTTTATGCTGATAAGGTCTCACTGCTTGCTGCGGAAAAAGGGATTTCTGAGAAACTAAAACCTGTATTGCAAAAGTACAGCAAATTCTTTGAATCAAAAGAGCGCAATCAACGGTTTGACAATCTTGAGATTGAGAATGATACGCCCGAAAATATTGAAGTGGCGTTGATGAGTGTATTGACGAGGTCTACTACAGCAACATTTGACGAGGTGGCAAGAGCAGTATTGGGGGCTGATTTGGACGATGAAAATAAATATCTGTTGGAGTTTGAAAAATATGGTCTGACAGAAGCGTTTTGGAGACATTGTGACGATCAGTTTGGATATGCTGATACAAAGTCATCGATCAGTTCCTTTGCCGCAATGTTGCTACTTACTTGTGCAAGCAAGCAGCTTGGCGATGATACGCCTGAAGCATGGAAGGACCTTGTTTCCGCAAAATATGGCAATGTGATTGCCTTGATAAGCAATCTTATGAACAGTGTTTTATATCGCGAAATGTACGATGCGCTTGCAAGTCGTGTTTCAAGTCAATACCAAGTTCCTGCTACACTTTCAGAACTGCCGACGGAAGCCTTGCTCGGATGCTATATTTTCGGATCGGTTGACGAGATTTTGATTGGCTGGATTAATGATCACTTGCTTGCCGAGGACACAAATGCCGAGCTTGCGGGACACGATATCTCTGAAATTTGTGCAATACGTAGCAAGTTGCATTTTGGAGAGACTTTTTCAGCAGAGTATGATCTTCTCGCCTCAGCAATCGAGGTGATTTCGGCAACAGGGTATCAATATTCAGACGAAATAGTCGAAATAGCAAACCAATATACTGAAACATATTTTAGGATTGACAGAAACTATCGCTCCTTCTACTTGGCGCTTGATCGTCTCGCCGATGCAGATGACTATGAAGAGCTTCGCCTGCTTGTTGAAAGAATATATTCCAATGAATATCTTGAAAAAATTATTCCTGCTTGGAATCGTGCCATTAGTGTGGATGGGGCTGATAGAAAAATAGGGCGTACAGAAGATTTTTTCTTCAACCATATAGCGACTACAAAGGAGAAGACCGCAGTAATTATCTCGGATGCTCTGCGCTATGAGGTAGGTAGACAACTCTTTGAAAAACTTGCGGATTATCCAAATTGCGCAGCAATGATTCATGCCGAAGTTGGGATGCTACCATCATTCACCCCGACAGGAGTCGCAGCATTGTTGCCGCACGACAGAATTGACCTACAGGATGATGGAAGCGTTTTGCTCGATGGTGCTCAGGCGGATACGCTTGAAAAGAGAGAACAGACTTTGCAAAAGAAAATGCCTCAAAGCAGATGTGTTCGCTTTGATGACATCACAAGTAGCAAAAATGAGCAACGAGAATTATTCAATGGAATGGATGTCGTCTACATATTTCACAATCAAATTGACGCCAGAGGGGACAATGCTGCAACGGAAAATGAAGTGTTCACCGCTTGCGCAGAAGCCGTTGATGAGATATTCAGTATGATCAAAAGGCTTGCAAGCAATGTGTCCATCTCAAAATTCATCATCACTGCAGACCACGGCTTTTTATACAAGAGGGACAAGCTTCCGGAGAGCGACAAAATAGACACGAAGAGATTTCATCCTATTATTATGAAAAGGCGCTTTATTCTGTCTGAATCCGGAGCAAATGTCGAAGGAGTGATGGAGTTCTCTTCAAGGCAATCATCTTCTATTGGACAAGACCGTTTTCTTTCGGTGCCACTTAGCTCGCATATATTCAAGGTTTCCGGAGGTGGGCAGAATTATGTTCATGGCGGGTCTTCGCCGCAGGAGATGCTGTTGCCCGTCATTGAGGTAAGGGTAGAAAAAGGAAAGGTTGAGACTATTCCGGTCAAAATTGCTTTGGTTAGCGTAGTGAACAAAATCACAAATCTCGTCATTTCATTTGACTTCATGCAATCGGATGCTGTGGGAGACAGTATTGTACCTGCGGAATACAAAATATCTTTCTTAGATGGATCTGGAACAAGTATATCAAACGAGTATACCTATGTTGCGGACAGCAAGGCTAAGAACCCGCAGGACAGGATGTTCTCGCTCAGATTCACTTTCAAAAACAGAAAGTATGCCGCTGGTGAGCGATGTGAACTCGTTATCAAGGAAACAAAGAGTGGAATGGCGATATTAAGACATGAGGTGATTATGGATCTCGCATTTTCTGACGACTTTGGTTTTTAGTAGGAGACAGATGGATACATTAGATAAAAAATTGAATGAAGTATTTCAAGGAAAGACTGTTCGCAAGGACTTGACGGCTTTGCTCAAACGAACGGCGAATGCGCCTGCATACGTCATCGAGTTTCTGCTCGGTATGTATGCGAACACTACGGATGATGAGGCTCTTCAGGAGGGGTTGAACAATATAAGGCGAATTCTGTCCGAAAATTACGTGCGTCCTGATGAGGGGGAAAAGATAAAGTCAAGAATTAAAGAAAACGGTGAGTATACCGTCATTGATAAAATATCTGCGAAGTTTGATGAGCGTAGAGATGTATATACCGGCACGTTTTCAAATCTATCTACAGAGCCTTTCCTTATTCCATATGAATATATCAAGGGCTATGAGAAGATGCTTACGAGTGGTATTTGGTGCATTTCACGTATGGCATACGATCAAGGAGCGGATTCATCCTTCCGCGTCGTCAGCCTCAAACCCGTGCAGATGTCTGTCCTCGACCTCACGGATTTCACGGAGCGCAGAAAGGAATTTTCATTTAAGGAATGGAGAAATTTGCTCCTGAGGTCTGTAGGATATGAGCCTACGGCACTTACCGATATTGAGTGTCTACACTTGATTGAGCGAATGGTGCCTCTCGCAGAGCGCAATTACAATTTGTGCGAGCTTGGTCCAAAGGGCACAGGCAAGTCCCATATCTACAAGGAGATTTCTCCGTATACGATTTTGACAAGCAGTGGCAGTATCACGACTGCAAATCTCTTCGTCAATATGAAGAGCGGTCAGCTTGGTCTTGCAGGTTATTGGGATTGCGTCGCGCTCGATGAAGTGTCGGGAATGCATCTGAAAAACAAAGAGACGGTGCAGGTCTTCAAAGACTATATGGCGTCCGGATCATACTCCGGCAAAAATAATATGGTAAATGCGGACGCCTCCCTTGTAATGATAGGGAATGCGGATTATATTTCGGAAGATTCCGGTTCCGATGCGCATCTGCTTGCGGCGTTCCCTGCATCGCTGAGGGATGATAGTGCTTTCTTTGATCGAATACACTTTTATGTGCCAGGGTGGGACGTGCCAAAGCTACGTCCGGAACTTCTGACCGAGCATTATGGACTTAATACTGATTATCTCTCTGAATATTGTAGAGAGCTTAGAAAGAAAGACTACGGGCATCTCTTCGATGAGAAATATGACTTGAATTCTCACTTCAATCAGCGTGATGTTATCGCTGTTCGAAAGACCTTTTCCGGACTTGCGAAATTGTTGTTCCCCGATATGGTGATGTCTGATGAGGAGATGAGGATGCTTCTGGAATATTCTATCACTGGCAGGAGGCGAGTGAAGGAACAGCTTAAGGCGATGGACGGTGCAGAATTTGCTGAAACAGACCTTGGGTATATTGATAATGAGGGTAATGAAACCATCGTAAATCTACCGGAAGTTATCACCTCATCATTTGATTTTAATGATGACGATGAGCTGGAGGGTTTGCGCGATGTAGGCGACAGCGATATCGATTTTGAAGAGGAAGAACATCATCGATTGAAATCTGAGACCACACTACGCATAGAAAATAAGATGCGCGAAATATTTAGGAAAAAAGCAGGTGAAGAGGTTGTCGTTTTGAAGAGCCCCGAACGTACAACATTCTTTAGAAATATGGGGCTACCATCCTATATGCGCGACTGGATTACCATGAAGTTTTCAGATGAATACGGGAAGTTCGACAAAAGTGGTGCATTTAAATATGTGCAACGATTCTTGCCTGACAGAAAAGGGTTTGAGAAAATCAAATACCAAATGAACAGCGGAAAAACCGTTCGCATTTTGGCACGTATACGAATCACGGTCAACATAAAGGAGGGGACGACGGAGTTTGAACTTCCCGATTTTGGCGGAAAGGTAAATGGCGCGAGCGGACTGATAAAGAGTACCGTGATTGATAAGTGGCAGGATATTCTCCTAAAGGAAAGTGAAAACTGGGGTGTAATCGATATTCAGCGTCAAGAAGATTCTGATTCCAAAAAACCAAAAGGTATTGTATGGCTCGTCGGGTATCAAAGGTTCAGTGTATACAATATCGATCTTGCTGAGTATCGGAAACAACGGCGTCAATTTTCCATAAGTGAGTGGATTGATGTTCTCCTTACGGCAGTAGATTACAACCCAGATGGCTACAAGGACGAGAGGGCAAAGCTGTATTTTCTAAGGAGGTTACTACCATTTGTGCAGAGAAATATAAATTTGATTGAGCTTGCGCCAAAGGGCACCGGTAAGACCTATATTTATCAAACTATTTCAAAGCGTGGGTGGTTGCAAGCAGCGGGGACCGTTTCCAGAGCATCGCTTTTTTATAACAACAGGACGAGGGAGCCTGGACTTTTGATGCACTTTGATTTTGTCGTATTCGATGAAATTCAGACTATGATTTTTAACGACCCGACAGAAATTCAATCTGCTTTGAAGCACTATATGGAGTATGGTGAGGTGAAGGGCTTTGATACGCAAATGAATTCTGATGCCGGCATAGTTCTTCTCGGTAATATTGAGGCTGCGAAGTTTAGCACCGATGTGAATATGATGATGGAGATAAATCCGATTTTCAGTGAATCAGCAACGCTTGACCGCTTTCACGGATTCATACCTGGCTGGGAGATACCTCGTATGACGCAGGGGCTTATCGCCGATGGTTGGGCACTAAGTACAGAGTTTTTTGCCGAAGTTGCCCACGCACTTAGAGGCGAGCTGAAATACTCAGCTATTGTGGATAGCTGCCTTGAAGTCCCGCCAAAAGCGGATCAGCGCGATTTGACTGCAATAAAAAGGTTGACGGAGGCTTTCCTAAAATTACTGTTCCCACATGTCGAATCGAAAAAGGATATTTCTCCCGATGAGTTTATCACTTACTGCCTTGAGCCAGCCAAGGAAATGCGCAGAACAATCAAGAAGCAACTGTGTATCATTGACCCTGATGAATTTGATACTTCCGGAAAACGTGATATTCCTGACATTCAGTATCGGTATGGCGACGCTGAGGAAGACGAAAATTTGTCTATTCAATTTGAGGCGGCTGCCTCATCTGATAGCATGTTGGATGAGACCGATGAAACCGATGGAACTGGAAAGAAAACTCCACCGACTGACGTAAGCAATACTCGCGCGAAATTTTCTCGATATGGTTATAAGGATGCTTTTAGGGAAGATGTGGACTTCTTTATGGAATTGCTTGATAGATATCAGGAAAAACAGAAAATCGCACGCGAAATCATCGAGAAGCGTTTTCCGCCGCCCCAGATGACATACGACAAATTCATACAGGAAATGGACAGTTTCGAATCAGCTTTTATGCTACAAATCAACAAGGCGAATGACATCATAGGCATCGCTTCTGAACGCACGGAGAGAATCGACGATGAGCTCACAAATGCACGCGAATTGGCAAAATCAATAGTCGAGAAAACGGAGGGGTTGGCAATAGAGCTGTCCGTCAATTTGAATGAGGTTGGGGAAGGCTCTTCAACGGCTGAAATTGAGGCACTTATGGAGGATATGCAGAATTTAATAGAGTCGATAAAAGAGTATAAGTAGTTAGTTTTAAGTTTTATGAGGGAGGAATAATACAATGGCAGAATTTACTTTGGATACGGCAAGTTTGGCAGGTATACAGGCTGAGTTGGAAGAATCGATCGAGGAAATTGAAGAAGAATCAGCGAATCCAGAGATTCGCAAGCAGGCAGAGGTGAATGCCATTGCGATATTTGGCGAGGATTTTGAGTCGCTCAATTCGCGTCAGGAGATTTTGAAGCCGCTGGATGAATTCGGTATTGTGTCTATGCAGAGATCGGCAGCCAGGAACAAATTGCTCAGCACTCGCATTGTAGATTTGTCTAAGGGTGGGGACGATGCCGGTGATGTCGGGAACAATCTTGCTCAGTTGCGTTTGCAAATAAAGGATTTGGATCCAAGTAAGTTGGATTTCGCAAAGAAGGGGCTTCTGGGCAAAATCTTCAATCCAATGCGTAAGTATTTTCAGAAATACCAAAAGTCCGATGCGGCAATAGCTGATATCGTGAAATCACTTGACAGCGGCAGCAAGACTCTTAAGAATGACAACACTACTCTCATTACCGAGGAGAAAACTTTGAGCGAACTCACGAAAAAGCTATTGGCTGATGTCGAAATGGGCAGGGCAATGGATGCAGCTTTGGAGGCGCAGATCCTTAAGGCTGAGTATGAGGGAGCGGATTCAGAAAAAATCAAATTTGTCCAAGAGGAGGTTTTGTTCCCGCTTCGCCAACGCATTATGGATATGCAGCAAATGATTGTGGTTAATCAGCAGGGTATTTTTTCCATGAATGTGATTCGCAAGAACAACAAGGAGCTCATCAGGGGCGTAGAGCGAGCGAAGAATGTTACGGTGACAGCACTTAGAACGGGTGTCATCGTTGCTAGCGCACTCTACAATCAGAAGGTGCTCATAGAAAAGATTCAGACGCTCAATGAAACGACGGAAAACATTATCGAATCTACGTCTCGTATGTTGAAGGAGCAAGGGGCTGAAATCCACCGTCAAAGTATGGAGTCAACCATTTCCGTTGATGCTCTGAAGAAGTCGTTTGCTGATGCACTCGTTGCGATTGAAGACATAAGCACATTCAGGCAGAACGCATTGCCGCAAATGCAGCAGACAATAGAGCAATTTCGTGAGATGGCAGACGAAGGAGCCGTGGTAGTTTCACGCCTAGAAAAGGAAGGCGAGAATATCAGCTGATACACGAATGAAAAATCTTGAAAATTCTCTCTACCTATTTTTGTGAGCACATTTTCATATAAGTGATATAATTATGATATTGCTAAAGCAATGCAGAAAGGTAAGATTAAAATGATTTATTCAATTGATGAGGTAAAAGAGAGAATAAAGCCGATTGCGGAGAGATATAACCTTCCAATAGTCTATCTTTTTGGATCATATGCAAGAGGCGAGGAGAAGGATGGAAGCGATCTTGATTTTTTGATTAGAAGGACCGGATCGGATATTTCCTCCGCTCTCCAAATTGGAGGTCTTTACGCTGACCTTGATGAGACTTTTGATACAAGCATAGATTTAGTTACAGAGGAGACCTTTTCTCAGCCCGATACGATACGAAGACATTCTGACTTTATTTACAATATTGAAAGGGATAGGGTGATTGTATATGAGGGATTGGTTTGCTCACGGTTATCAAGTGATGGATATAAAAACAATCTGGGAGACTGCATCGGCAGATGTTCCGATATTGCATAAATTCTGTGAAAGAATGTTAGATAGCAAAGATTGAATTTTGGAGGTGACTATGTTTGAGAATATGGCGGTTGTTTGGATTGTTGTTGCCGTTTTGTTTGCTGTGATTGAAGGCTTCACGATGGGATTTGTGACGGTTTGGTTTTCGGTTGGCGGCATCGCGGCGGCTATTTCTGCACTCTTTGGGGCGAGCCTTTCCATTCAGATTGTCATCTTTTTTGCGGTTAGCATCATTCTTTTGATATTCACCAGACCGATTTTGGTGAAGCACCTGAAACTTGGCAAGGAGAAGACGAATGTCGATGCTATAGCCGGAAAAATCGGGGTAGTAATGGAGGAAATCAAGCCTTACGAGACGGGTCTTGTGAAGGTGAACGGTGTGCCTTGGACGGCTGAGGCGAAGGAGCAGGAAGAAACGATTGCGGCGAACAGCCGCGTGAAGATACTCTCGGTTGAGGGCGTTCGGCTTATCGTTGAAAAGGCAGAGTAGAAAGGAAATATCATCATGTCAATACCAACATTCATTACCGTTATCATTTTATTAATCATCTTGGTGCTCATTCTTTTGAGAAATGTCAGGGTGGTGCCGCAGGCCAAGGCTTACGTCATCGAGCGGCTCGGCGCCTACAGCGGCACGTGGCAGACGGGGTTGCATTTCAAGATTCCACTCATCGACAAGATTTCTTCGAAGGTTTCTCTGAAGGAAAATGTCCTTGACTTCCCGCCCCAGCCGGTCATCACAAAGGACAATGTTACGATGGAAATCGACACCGTTATCTATTACCAAGTTACTGACCCGAAGCTCTACACATACGGCGTTGAGTATCCGCTCGCAGCTATCGAGAACCTGACGGCGACGACGTTGAGAAATATCATCGGCGACCTCGAGCTCGACGAATCTTTGACGAGCAGGGAACATATCAACGCGAGAATGAGAGAGGTTTTGGACGAGGCGACCGACCCGTGGGGCATCAAAATCAACAGGGTCGAGGTCAAGAACATTACTCCCCCATCGGACATCCAGACCGCGATGGAAAAACAGATGAGGGCGGAGCGCGAAAGGAGAGAATCCATACTTCGCGCCGAGGGTGAAAAGCGATCGGCAATCCTCATCGCAGAGGGAAACAAGCAGGCGAAAATCCTCGAGGCGGAAGCCAACAAGGAGCAGCAGATACTCGAAGCCACCGGCGAATCCGAGGCTATTTTGCTCGTTCAGAAGGCGACGGCGGACGGTATCAAAATGCTCGTCGAATCGCAGCCGAATGAGCCGGTCGTTGCCATCAAGAGTCTTGAGGCGTTCGGCAAGGCGGCAAACGGTAGGGCGACAAAGATCATCATTCCTTCAAATATTCAGGGGCTCGCGGGGCTTGCGACTTCGCTGACGGAACTCATCAAGGACGATGTTTCTACCGGCGTGACCAAGAAGAAGGCTCTGCCGAACCAGACACCGACTACAAAGGGATAGGGAAGGCATTCGATGCGGTGTCCCAGTTGTGGAAATTATATGAGCGACCACAATCGTTTCTGTGCTTACTGCGGGAACGACCGGTTTTCTCGCGCTACTAATAGGGGCAAGGTCAATATCCCCATCGCGCGGGTTTCGCAGGAGCAGGTGCACAGCGGACATTCTGGGGCAAAAAGTCAGGGCAATAGTCGATTGGGTATCAGGAACTTGGGTAGTGCAAGCAGTTACAACCGTTACAATGATGGGAATAACAGCACGAATCCATTTTTCGCAAAAAAGCCGCGCCGCAAAGTGAACAAGAAGGTGATTATCTCTATTGTGATAATCGCTCTTGTGGTTTTGGTCAATGTGATTGAGGTGGTTGCGGATTGGATATATTGGAATTTTTAGAAAGAGAGCATATTGAAAGTGGCAGATGATACGATAAAGATAAAAATTGCGGGTGGCGATAGGGTAATTGAGGCAAGTCAGGGGGCGAATCTCCTGACTTGTCTTCAGGAGAACGGCATTCCTGTTGCGGCGGATTGCGGTGGCCGCGGTCAGTGCGGGAAGTGTTTGGTGCGGGTGGCGCCGATTGCTGACGAGGGAGTAATTGCAGGGATTCCTCTCCGCCTCGCTTGCACCTATAGGGTAACTAAGGACATTTGCGTGCTTGTTCCGGAGCCTCGTGAGGACGATATTGTTGTAACGGGGTTCAGTCTGAAGGACATCGCTTCTTATTTGGGGAGTAAGGATAGTAATAAGGATGGGAATTTGGGGGTTGCTGTTGATGTCGGGACTACTACCATTTTTGTCAAATTAATCGATTTGACTGATGGCCGAGAGCTTGCCTCCAAGGGATTTTCGAATCCTCAGAGGGCCTTTGGTGCTGACGTAATTTCTCGCATAGAGAAGTCCAAAGATGATGCCGGTGAGTTGTCCAAAATCATCACGGAAAAGATTGATTCTGAGATTGCCGATCTCTTGGCTGAAACCGTTACGTCCAAAACGTCTGTGAAGAGGATTGTCATTTCAGGTAACACCGCTATGACGTATATTCTTCTGGGGCTCAGGTGTGCATCGCTTGCCGACGCACCTTTTGTACCCGAATATGAAATCGGGGATAAGTATAATTATGCAGAGATATTCAAGACTGACACGCTTGATTGTGAGTGCATCGTTGTTCCGTTTGCGTCGTCTTTCATCGGCGGAGATGTGCTCTCTGGATTGGTTTATATTGATGAAGTGGTCTGTCCTGTAGGGGAATTTATGCTGATGGATTTGGGGACTAATGGGGAGATTGTTTATTCTGCCGAAGGGAAAACTATGATGACGAGTGCTGCTGCGGGGCCCGCTCTTGAGGGGGGATATATCAGCTGTGGTATGAGTGCGGTGCCGGGGGCTATTTATTCTGTGGCGAGAGCGAAAGTGGATTGCCGCGCTTCGCTCGCAATGACGACGGAAGAAAGGTTTGCTGTTGAGGTGATTGGGAGTGTCAAGGCGGAAGGGCTTTGTGGTTCCGGTATTATAGACCTTATGGCTTGTCTGCTTAGAGGCGGGAGCCTGACAAAAGGTGGTTCCTTTGCTAGTTCAGTCAGCAGTAATGGCGTCAGCGTGAGTGAAGATATTAGGTTGCTTCAGGAGGATGTGAGAGAATTTCAACTTGCAAAATCGGCAATCAGATCCGGTGCTGAAATTCTCATCAGGGAAAATGACGGCAAGCTGCCCGAGAGACTCTATATTTCCGGTGGCTTTGGACTCAATTTGAATATTGATAATGCGCAGACCGTCGGTCTTCTACCGGAGGTCTCGAAAGAGAATATAGTATTCATCGGAAACAGCTCGATTGAGGGGGCGGCTCTCATTTGCCAGAAGCCTGAACTTTTAGAGAGAGTCAAAGAGATTGCGAAGGACGGTATTAGTCTAAACCTCGCCGAGCAGGAGGATTTCGAAGATAAATTTGTAGAAAATATTACGTTTTGATATTGCATATATATGCATGCTAATGTATAATTATGCAAGTTGTAAATTATGACGGTGATGGGAAGATGAAAGGCTGATTTTTTATGGATGGACTACTTTATTTGGAAGATGGAACAGTTTTTAGGGGGAAAGGCTTCGGCTACCAGACTACCAATGTCGGGGAACTCGTTTTCAATACATCTATGACTGGCTATCAGGGGATTCTCACCGACCCATCTTACAAGGGGCAAATTATCAATATGACATATCCGCTCATAGGCAACTACGGCGTCAGCGAGATAGATTATCAGTCGAAGAAAATTCACGCATTTGGTTTTTCGGTCAGAGACATTTCTTTCAGACCTTCGAACAGGCACAGCGAAATGAGCATCTCCGAATGGCTCGAATTCCAGAAGATTCCTGGTATATACAATGTAGACACTCGCCTCATTACTAAGGCGGTCAGAAATGAGGGAACCATCAAGTGTGTCATCAGCACGGAGGGAATCAGCAAGGCCGAGGCGGTATCGCTCATAGATAAGGAAGAGCTCAGGACCGACTATATGAGGGACGTCGGCACGGACGAGGTGCTACATTTTCAGGGGACCGGCCAAAGGGTTGCGGTAATGGATTTCGGCATCAAGAGAAACATTTTGACTGGGCTGACGGATCGAGGCTGCGATGTCTACCTGTTCCCATATAGTGCGACGGCGGAGGAAATCATGGCGGTGAATCCCGACGGACTGTTCCTTTCAAACGGCCCCGGGGATCCCGAGGCCTGCACAAACGGCATCGAAGTTACTAAGAAGCTCTTTCCAAAATTGCCGACTTTTGGGATATGCATGGGCCATCAGGTGCTCGCACTCGCGGCGGGAGGCAAGACATACAAGCTCAAGTTTGGGCACAGAGGGGCAAACCACGGAGTCATCGACCTCGAAACGGACAGATCGGCAATCACCTCGCAAAATCACAGCTTCGCGGTGGCGGAGGAAGGACTTTCGGACATCGGCATGAAAGTTACGCACCTGAATCTCAACGACGGGACAATCGAGGGTATCAGACACAACAGCTTGCCTGTATTTTCGGTGCAATATCATCCGGAGGGATCGCCGGGGCCCAACGACTCAAATTATCTGTTTGATCGCTTTGTAGAAATGATAGGAAATAGCAAAAATGCCTAAAAAAGACAATCTGAAAAAAGTAATTATGATCGGTTCCGGCCCCATTATCATCGGACAGGCCGCCGAATTTGACTATGCGGGCACTCAGGCCTGCAAGGCCATCAGGGAGGAAGGCATCGAGTGCATTCTCGTCAACAGCAATCCCGCGACCATCATGACGGACGCCGGCATCGCCGACAAGGTCTACATGGAGCCGCTCACGAAGGAGGCCGTGACAGCCGTCATCGAGAGGGAAAGACCGCAGGGAATTCTCGCAGGTTTCGGCGGACAGACGGGACTCAATCTTGCGATGGCCTTGGACGACGACGGCACTCTCGCAAAATATGGCGTCGAGCTTCTCGGAATCAAGAAGAGCAGTATCACGCGCGCCGAGGACAGGGACGAGTTCAAAACCCTCATGAACGAGATTGGCGAGCCGATACCCCAGAGCATCATCGCGACTACGCTCCGTGAGTGCAAGACCTTTGTGGAAGAGGTGGGTTATCCGGTAATAATCAGGCCTGCCTACACGCTCGGCGGCACGGGAGGTGGTATCGCGACCAGTGAGGCGGAGCTGAACACTTACGTAACGAGCGGTATTGAAAACTCTGCGATCGGGCAGATTCTTTTGGAGGAATCCGTTGCCGGTTGGAAGGAAATCGAATACGAAGTCATGCGCGACGCGAAGGACAACTGTATCACTATATGCGGTATGGAAAACTTCGATCCGGTCGGCGTGCACACGGGCGACAGCATCGTTGTAGCTCCGATTCAGACACTCAGGGACGAAGAATATCAAATGCTCCGTGACGCTTCTTTGAAGATAATTCGAAGTCTCGACATCGAGGGTGGTTGCAACGTGCAGTTCGCCTTGGATCCCGATACGGGAAAATACATAGTAATAGAAGTAAATCCGAGGGTGAGCCGAAGCTCGGCCTTGGCTTCAAAGGCGGCAGGCTATCCCATAGCGAAACTCGCCGCAAAGATAGCACTCGGCTATAGTCTCGACGAACTGAAAAATTACGTAACGGAAAAAACCAGTGCTTGCTTTGAGCCGACGCTTGATTACTGCGTGGTGAAATTCCCCAAGTGGCCGTTTGACAAATTCAAGACGGCTTCGAGGAAACTCGGGACGCAGATGAAGGCCACGGGCGAGGTCATGAGCATCTCTCGAACCTTCGAGAGCGCTTTGCTCAAAGCTATCACATCGCTGGAAATCAAGCTCGACGGGCTCAGGGTGCCGGAAATAATCGCCCTTTCGGACGAGGAACTTTTCGTCAAAATAGAGGCCAGAGACGACGAGAGACTGTTTGCTCTCGCCGAGGCTCTGAGGCGTGGGGCGGCAACGGGTGCTCGCGAAGATGATACAAACAAATTCAGTATCGTGAGTCTCAACAAACTCACGAAGGTGGACAAGTGGTTTCTCGGCAAACTCTATCGCATAGTCAAGATGGAGCGGACGCTCAGCGAAAACGCTCTCACAAAAGAGATACTCTATGAGGCTGAGGAAATCGGCTTTGTGGACAAGGAAATTCTTGAGCTTTCGGGTGCGGATAGAAGTATTTTGACCGACATCAGGGTCTACAACGACATCTTCCCTGTCTACAAAATGGTTGACACCTGCGGCGGCGAGTTTGAGGCGAAGACCCCCTATTATTACTCGTGTTTCGACACGGACGACGAGAGCCGTATTTCGGACGACGAGAAGATACTCGTCATCGGCTCGGGTCCTATTCGCATCGGTCAGGGTATCGAGTTTGATTACTGCTGCGTGCAGGGCGTTTGGGCTATCAAGGACCTTGGCTACGAGGCTATCATCATCAACAACAATCCCGAGACGGTCAGCACGGATTTTGACACCTCGGACAAGCTATATTTCGAGGCGCTTCATATCGACGATGTGATGAATCTCATCAAGAAGGAGCGACCGCTCGGCGTCATCATTCAGTTTGGCGGCCAGACCTCTCTCAATCTCGCGGAGCAGCTTTCGGCGAGGGGTATCAATCTCCTCGGCACCTCGTTTTCGAGTATCGACCTTGCGGAGGACAGGCAGAAATTCAACGATCTTCTCGCGGGGCTCGGCATCGCCACACCTCCTGGTTACTCCGTTACTACCAAAGAGGCTGCGTTTTCTGTAGTGCAGAAACTCGGCTATCCGTTGGTCGTCAGGCCCTCCTACGTCATCGGCGGCAGGGCGATGCAGGTCGTCTATTCGGACGCGGAGCTTCAGGAATATCTTGAGGAGGCGGTGCTCGTTTCGCATGAACAACCCGTGCTCATCGACAAATATATTTTCGGTAAGGAGATCGAAGTTGACGCGATTTCTGACGGCGAGGACATCCTCATTCCGGGGATAATGGAGCATGTCGAGCGGACGGGCGTCCATTCGGGCGACAGCATCAGCGTCTATCCACCGCACACGATTTCAAACGAGGTGGCCGATATCCTCATCGATTACACGAACAGAATCACAAGGGCGCTCGGAGTAATAGGGCTGGTGAACGTCCAATATGCTTTCGACGGCGAGAAGGTCTACGTGATTGAGGTCAATCCGCGTGCGTCGCGTACCGTGCCAATCATATCAAAGGTGACGGGCGTGCCGATGGTGAAATTGGCGGTCGCTTCCATGCTCGGTTTCAAACTGAAGGATAGCGAATACGGTATCGGACTCTACAAAAAGATGAAGTTGACGGCGGTCAAAGTGCCTGTTTTCTCAGGTGCGAAACTCACGGACGTTGACATCGCACTCGGCCCCGAAATGAAGTCTACGGGTGAGGTGCTCGGCATTGATGTGGATTACAAAAGGGCCTGTTACAAGGGCTTCCTCGCCTCTGGCGTCCATATTCCCACATCGGGCGGACTCTATGTGAGTTTGCGCGACCCTGACAAGAATGACTATTCACTCGATATAATAAAGGAGTATATAAAGGAAGACTTCAAGCTATACACGTCTCCTGGCACGACGACTTTCCTCAGAGAACATGGCGTGGAATGTGAGCCTATTTCCGGCACCAAGGCGAAGGAACTAATAGCGGACGGCGTGATAAACGCCGTGCTCAATGTGCCGCGCCTCGCGAATATCGTAGGGGAATACTCATTTGAAATCAGGCGCTATGCCATCGAGAGAAATCTGCCGGTGCTCACCTGCGTGGACACAGCGGAAGCCTTCCTCATGGCACTTCGCATCAAGAAAAACGGAGATGTCCCAACCTACAAGACCCTTGAGGAGTGGACGAACCTAATGTCAGGTTAGAACAAGTCGTCCAATGTGATTTCTGATTGAATGTTATTGCGATAGGCGTTGTTTGTCAGCCCATAGGTCGTGATCATCGTTTGATGCAAGGCACTCTTTGTGCCAGTCTCGAGGCGAAAGGCGTTTTGTCTTCGAGTGAAGTTTTCATCATCGTTCTTGCTTATTGTATATTTCTCTACCGAGTACTTTATTTCGCAAAGATTGATAACACCGTCTTTGCGGTCAATAATCATATCAATTTGTGCAGATGGATGCGCATCCTTGCTACGCCAAGAATAGATATTTGATGATACGCCACTGATTCCCAGTTTGAATTTTATCTGTTCCGCATGAGCGATGCAGACACGTTCAAATGCATAGCCGCACCATGCTCGGTGTGCAGGGTCTAGTAGGTAGGTTGTCCAAAAATGCTCATCATGTCCTTTGTTATTCTCGATGTATTTTAGGTAGAACAGGCTGAAAAAATCAATCAGCCTATAATATTCCCCATTGCGCCGCTTATTGTAGTCGTTTTGACTTTCGATGAAACCACATTGTTCTAAGTCATTGAGAACCTTTGTCAAGCCTCCACCGTCAGGAATACCGCTTTGATGTGTGATTTCCTGCCTTGTCAGTCCATTGTTTTTTTCACTGAGTAGTCTGACAATCTTGATGTGATTTTCGGAATGACGGAACAGTGAGTGATAAAGTCTATTAAACTCTCCAGCAAGGGCTGCGGTTTTTGAAAAGAGTAGCATGTCAACATTTTGATTGAGGCCATACATGCTATTCATTCGGCTCATATAATATGGAATACCGCCAAAAATCATATACGACTCGGCGATTTGGTATCGGTTAAATACTATGCCTTTACTTCGGTAATATTCTTCACATTCATGAAGTGTGAATGGCTTCAAGGCAATTTGCTCGGTGATTCTGTTGTGGAGTCCCCCGTAGTTGTCGATGAGATTGCTGATCATCCACGAGGTAGCTGAACCGCATACAATCAACAAAATATCCGGTCTTGAGGATGCAAAGCTATTCCAGAAATGCTCGAATGCAGGAAGAAATCCTGATTTTGGTGTATCGAGCCAAGGGAGTTCATCAATAAAAACAACTTTCTTTTCCCTTGTATGTTGTGCCTTTATTAGACGCTCAAGTTGCACAAATGCCTCCAACCAATTTTTTGATGCAGAGAAATCTCCTTCAAAATGCTCTTGCAAGGCAAAATGAAAATTTTGCAATTGCGTTTGCATTTTTTCATCTGCCATCCCCGACACATAAAAGGTGAATCTATTGTTGAAAAACTCCTTGATTAGATATGTTTTCCCTATTCGCCTACGCCCATATACCGCAACAAAATCCGAATGATTTGCTTCATAGCACTTTTTTAATAATTCTTGCTCAGGTTGTCGTCCAATGATATTCATTCTGCCTCCTTGTATAACTCGCTGAAATATACAATATAGAGACTATTTCAGCGAGCTATCTATGAATATTATAACCGAATATCAAGTAATAGCAAGCGAATATTGAAATATATCTATGTTTATAGCTCGCTGAAATATGCATAAAATAGGCTATTCCAGCGAGTTATATATGATGAAGTTTGCCGTATTCGATAGGGTACGCAGGAATGTTTTATTGACTTTGTTCTTCTGGCGGAATGAACTCAAGTAAATCTTCTATTTTGCAGTTGAATAATTGGCATAGAGCATCGATTGTGTTTGTGGAAATAGACTCGCCAGATAGAATGCGAGTAACGGTAGC
The DNA here is from genome assembly GCA_031261345.1 of Eubacteriales Family XIII. Incertae Sedis bacterium. GTDB lineage: Bacteria > Bacillota > Clostridia > Peptostreptococcales > Anaerovoracaceae > JAISKC01. The sequence goes on from JAISKC010000086.1 coordinate 47,212, forward strand.
ACTACCAATACCACCTTTTTCACGTAACGTGTAGGTGGTAGCATTTTCTTTTTTCATTAATATCATTAGTGGTTCGTATGAAATCATTTTGCCCTAGTCGCTCTCCTGTTAGTCTTTCTTATTTGTTAGACAAAAAATGCTTGCAATATATATATAGTATGTCCTATAATTGACATGCAACGTTATGGCAAATATTTGACATGAAATAAAACAAGTGAAATGTTTTAAGTTTCTAATTTTGAAGGGAGAGAAATTATGAAGAGCTATAGTTCAAATTTGAGAAAAGGGCTGGTAACATTCGTGGCCATTGCTTTGGTGATGGCATCTGTTCTTACCGTGATTCCTACGGGAGTATATGCGGAGGGTGATGCAGATGTAGATACTTTGGTAGCTGTTAGTGAGGAAGATACAAGTGTTGAACCTTTTGCAGAGGAGGGAGCAACAATTTCAGGCGTTGTCACCAATCCGAGTGAAGGTTTACAAATGTTCCTCTCGCGTAAGGAAGGCGTTGGGACATCTAATATTGTAGTAAACTATAATGCTCAGACTGGTGCATTTAGTTTTCAGGATGTATCGGTGGGTACTTATGTAATAAAATTTTTCGATTCTAGTGTTCCTTCGCAGTATTATTCCGAATCGGGAGCAGGTGCTAGCTATTATGAAGCGACGCTAATTACCGTTTCTGAGTCAAAAAAGGTAATTCAATTATCGCCCATAAAAATTCTTAAAGGTGGTACACTCTCAGGTAATGTTATTGCTCCTGCTATTGCAAATGTACATGTTTCGTTTGCGGTATATCAAAATGTTGATCCGGTACAAGTACCGAACTGGAACGAACAGCCAGTGAGTGGTGGAATCGTAGAAGAGGATGGAACGTTTACAACATCAAGATTAGATAGTCATGGTCTTCTGCCTAAGAGTTACTATCGTGTATATTTTCGTGCATACACATTAGATGCTGATAATAACATGAAATATGTTGCTGCTGAATGGTACGACGATGTTTTTGACGCAAAGGACGCAACTCCTGTGACAATAAAAGAGAAGCAGACGACAACTATAAATGCGGACCTCACAAACGCTCCGGCAGTTGAGAACCCTGAAAACCCAACTGAGCCTACTGCACCGGCGGTAGCACTTGAACCAGCACCAAAACCAGAAATCACATTCCCTGCACAGAATGGGGTAGCAAAGTATTACAAGAGTGGTGGCGTTGACTTTGTTATCCATATCGACAGGCCATTATCTTTATACGATGCTGCGAGGGGTATCACATTCAATGGGAGTGTGCTTGACGAGAAGCATTACAAGGTTGAAGAGGGTAGTACGGTTGTTACGATATTCGATTCGTATCTCAAGACACTGCCTGTCGGAAACTACAGTGTGATAGTTCCGTATACAGATGGACAAGATGTTTCATTGACGTTCGAAATTGCTAAGGGACAACCCACTACCGGAGACAGCTCGAACATGATTCCGTTTATGATTTTGATAGGTGCAGCTTTCACAGGCCTTGCAGTGACGTTGGGTCTACGAATAAGGAAGCCTGTTAAATCATAAATTAGTTGAGAGGGAAGAGAAAATGAGTGACATAAAAGAGACTGTATCCAAGTATTTGGGTGCTACTTGCGAGGTGAATGGCAAAGTATTCAAAATTGTTGAATTGGAATACTATCCTGCTGTCGAGCCAGAGGGAAGTGTCATTGATACGAGAGAGTCTGGTGAAAGGTTCGCGGCGAATGATATATTTGTTGCTGACTGGGGGCGAAATATTCCAAATTGTTGCTTAGTGAACATCGTTATCAATCAAAAGAATAGCGATGAATACAAAAAAATTGAGAATTTACTTATCAGGGGAATCCTAGACGGTAATGACAATTTGGTTGCAAGACAGGATGGGAAATCCGGTCCGGGTGTTACCTACAAGTACATATTTGGCGATGAAGCCGTGAGGCAGGACAATAATGGGCAGATGAAGATTCTTGAAGAGCCAAAAAGCGATTTGCAGATAAAATCCACAAAGAGAAAAAGGGATGGTGCATCGGTCACTGAACCATTTGAATATAATTATTATATAGACCTTGCTGATTGAGCGATGCGGAATATGACATGGTGTGTCCCACACATCTGAAGAAATGAAAAAAGGCTCTTCAAAGAGAAGAAAACAAAAGAATAATATTATTCATAAAAGCACGGCCTTCGAGAGATGCGCCGTGCTTTATGTTATTCTTGTGCTTGACTCACTCATTTTCTTGCCCGCAGCAAATCATGATCCATACCTTAGGTGGGTGACAATCCTTTCGGTTGTGGGCATGATTTGTCTACTCATTTGGGGTGGGCACGTCGAACACACCAAGGGCTTTTTTCCTGCGGAGATGATCCTTTGTGGTTTCATTCTTCTCGTTGTCATCAGCCTTTTCTATGCATATGCCACATCGCAGGCATATTTTGTCATTCAAAGAAGCATCGTAGCCTACGCCGTCTTTCTCGTGGTTATGGCGGCTTTTCGTGCAACTGAAGACAAAATTCACACGGCACAGAGATTTCTGGTTGCACTCGTCATACTCACTACATTTTTGTCTATTCTTAGCATAGAAGCGGCTTCAACGAGAATACTCTTAAGTCCGCTAATAGACCAGATGGCAGCTGCCGATGCCCATACTGCCGAGATATACGCCCATTGGAATGGCGTAAGGATGATGACACTCATCAATCCCAATGTGTCAGCCCCAATATTTCTAATCGGCATATTGATTTGCCACTACTTATCCGATATTACCGTCAGCGATAAGGCGCGGAAAAGGTATTTTGCTGTGGAGGTTCTGCTTTCAATGAGCTTCATTCTTTGCGTCAGCCTTGGCTCTATCATTTGCGGAGGAGCAAGTATTATCGTCTATATCCTCATTCAACAGAAGGGAAAGAGAAGTAAAACTCTATGCCACATATTTTTTGTCTTTGTAATGGGGCTGGTCTTTGCATGTATTGCTTTTATCGGAATGGGTGAAGGGGCTCCGCTTGGATTTGTGGCAATGGTTGCAGTTATTCTATGCATGATATTTTCATATTTTTCGTCGGAGAGAATTCAAAGGCTGATTGTAGGATTTCAAAATAAGCCAAAATTTTTCATGTTGACATTGCTCGTTGCCCTAACCCTCATCTTAATAGGCATTTGGATATTCATACCCGATCTCATCTTCGCCAGAATAAACGGTATCTTTAGTTCAGGTCACGCAAGCGAGAGGCTGGAACTATTCAAAAATGCAATCAAGATTATTGGTGAGCATCCAATCATCGGCTCCGGCCCGGGCGCGTTTGAAACCAAACTGATGCAGGTCGAAACCTCATTCATAGAAAGCAAGTTTGTACATAATTTCTACTTGCAGGTCATGCTCGAAAATGGAGTAATAGGTTTGCTAATCGTTCTCTCCTTCGTCGCCTATCTGCTCAAAATTTTGGTGAAGGGTATTTGCAGGAGGGACGAGAAAAGTCCGCTAGCTATTTTACTAATCGCTGCATTTTCATTGATATTTACTCATAGTTTTATTGACTTTGATATGAGCTTTGAGTTTTTCATAGCCTTTGCTTTTTCGCTTTTTGCGATTGCGGTCAGCCTTTTCGATGTCAGGAAAAGTTTCGGGAAAGCGACAATCATGAAATCGGTGAGACTATTCGCTATCATACCTATATTTGTCCTCATCTTGTGTTTAGGTACGGTCATCAGCCAACACAAATTCGAAAAAATGATGATGAGAAATAACATTACATTTAATCAACTTCTAAACATTACAGAAGTCTGCGTCAGACTTGATTTTGCAAATGTACAAATGTATAAGGTAGAGTTTCTTGAGGGTTTTAATGCAAAAACCACGAATGGCGAAATGCCAAGTTCAGGGGCAATCAATGCTGCCCAAATGTATGTGGATGAACTTTTGCCGTATACGGAGATGAGTATCAACGTGTCTCGCACGCTTATCACTTACTACATCGAAGAAAAGGATTTTGACAAAGCAAAGGCAATCGCAAAGGCTATGTCGAGCATTCGCATAAAGGATCCCAACCTAAAGGAATACGCAAAAGATTTATACAAACAAATTTGTGAAATTGAACAGGGCGCATAAAATCGTTCTACGGTGACGGACTTGGAGTAGGGGCAATAATCATTATTGTCTAATATCTGTCTAAAAATTGCGCAGGTTTTAATGCGATTGGCTTCTTTCTTTTTTTCATGTCCACAGATAGTATGTCTTTATCTCCTGTAAGCAGCAAATGTGCACCTGAATATATTGCATCCACTAATACTTGTCTATCATCAATATCTCGAATTTCCGGATGCTTTCTTTCATTATATTCCTGTTTTGAGGCATAGAACTTGTGTGGAAGTGTTTTAAGAAATTCATCAATATCACATTCCCGCTCTGGAAATTTTCGCTTCACAATATCATATAATTCATTTACTACATAAGACGAAATAATTAATTTATAGTAATTTGATAATCTATACTTAACTTCATTCATATTTTTGTTTGGAAACAGAAATATTGAGAATAAAACATTTGTATCAATTAATACTTTCTTCTTCACACCTGCGCACGCTTTTCGCGACGCATATCTTTAACCATATCCATTACATCATCATCGTTCTTCATTCCGGCACGTTCGGCCTCACCCTCAAACGCTTCCTGAATTTTGTTGAATGCAAGTAAAGCGGCATTCTCAAAATAAATCCGCCCCTCATCCTCCACAAATACAACCTTATCACCTGTCGATAGATTGAGTTTTCTGCGTATATCTACAGGAACCGTCAATTGTCCTTTAGAAGTTATCTTTGCGATTTCCATCAAATCATCTCCTTGGGAAATAATATATTTTGCCTTACATTCCTTACTTAATAGTATAGTAATTTGGAGAACATTTCAACGCTTATTTTGAAAATTCGAGCCCTTAAGGAGTGGACAGATTTTGGAAGATTTAGGGTAGGGGTAGGCGTTTTAAGATTTCGTCAGTTCAATCAGTTGGTTTCGAAGTTCTGGTACACTTTCTGTTACCGTCTGCCAAGTAATTCTGGGGTCAAGATCAATATAATGGTGTGCGACTTTGTCCCGAGTGCGGCGTAATAGGTTCCATTTGATATTCGGAGTCTCCGTACGAAATTCTTCTGTAAGAGCATTTGTAAGTTCGCCAATATTAATCAGTGACATCGTTACGGCACGTTTTATGATTTCATCTGATGTGAAACTTTCTACATCAATATCCTTGATTGACACAGCTATGAAATCGGCCTCTCCAATCATTTTTTCAAGTGTAATCTTATTTCTATGATCCATATACTTGTACCGTTTTGTCTATCAAAAGTTTGCTACCTGTCGGAAGAGGGAATGTTGCAATGTCAATGGGCACATGAAGTTGGCTTTCAATTTCTTCTTCGAGACCAATCAAGTCATATAAAGATACATATGGATTGACAAACTCAACCAAAATGTCGAGGTCGCTATTTTCCGTTTGTCTGCCCGATGCATATGAACCGAAACAGGATGCGGATTTCACTTTATATTTTGGTGCGATATTTTGCATGGCATTTCGTATTTGATTATATGTCAGCATTGTAATTCTCCGTTTCAACATCTGATAATTTGACTTGATGTCTACATTCATTATAACCCCTATTACTTATAAAATCATTTTCTTTGACAAATTTACCGATATGAAACCTTGTGAAATTTTTATTGTGCACGTGTGCGTCTTTCATTTCTGTATGCAATAATGTTATAATATCCCTAATGATTTCTTGAAGAAAGTCAGGGAGGACATATGAAGATAAAATTTTGCGGAGCGGCGGAGTCCGTCACGGGTTCGTGCCATCTTGTAACTGCGAGTAGTGAAAATGCGGGAGATGCAAATGTGCAATTTCTTCTGGATTGTGGGCAGTTTCAGGGCTCGTCAAGACAGGAGGCTCAGAACCTTGAGCCGTTCCCGTTTGATCCGGCGAAGGTGGACTATCTGATACTGTCGCACGCACACATCGATCATTGCGGACGTATACCTCTGCTCGTCAAGAGGGGATTCACCGGCAAGATTTATTGCACGGATGCGACGGCTGATCTTCTCGGAATCATGCTGAGGGACAGTGCACACATTCACGAACAGGAAACCGAGTGGGCAAACAGGAAAGCTGCGAGGGCAGGAAGACCTTTGGTTGAGCCGCTCTACACGCAGGCTGATGCTGAAGAATCGCTCAAATTTGTGAATCCTATTTTGTATGACCAGCAAATTTCGCCTTCGGAGGGTATCAAACTTGTATTCAACGAGGCGGGGCATATACTCGGCTCGGCTATAGTCGAACTCTGGATTACTGAGAATGGTGAGGAGAAAAAGCTGGTGTTTTCGGGCGACCTCGGAGCATCAAACCGGCCGTTACTCAGAGACCCTACAGTTATCAAAAAAGCCGATTACGTCATCATGGAAAGCACCTACGGCAACAGACTTCACAAGGAATCGGAAGCGTCCATAAAGGATTTGGCGAACATCATAGAGACCACGACGGAAAGGGGCGGCAGCGTCATCATCCCGTCATTCGCCGTCGGGCGAACGCAGGACCTCATCTACGAGCTCAACGAATATTACGAGCACGGCGAGAAGGGGACGACGCCGAACACGCAGATAAAGGTGTTCATCGACAGCCCGATGGCGACGGCGGCGACCGAAGTGTTCAAGAATAATATCGCGAATTTCGACGAGGCGACGAAAAGCATGATTCTTGCCGGCGACGATCCACTCGATTTCGTCAACCTCAGATTCACGAAGACGACGGATGATTCGAAGGCTCTCAACGCGGACAGGACGCCGAAAGTGATCATTTCAGCGAGCGGCATGTGCGAGGCGGGACGCATCAGACATCATCTGAAGCATCATCTCTGGGACCCGAAAGCTTCCATTGTATTCGTCGGTTATCAGGCTGAGGGCACGCTCGGGCGCAAGATAATAGAGGGCGCGAAGACGGTCATGCTCTTCGGCGAAGAGATATATGTGAACGCACAAATCCACAATTTGCAGGGGTTTTCGGCTCATGCGGACAAGGATGGGCTCATCGGTTGGGCCAGAGGATTCGAAGTAAAACCCAAGGAGTATTTCCTTGTGCACGGCGAATATCAGGCGAAGAAGGACCTTGCGGGATTCATTTCTGAGGCTTGCGGGTTTGAGCCGACGGTCATCGAGCAGATAGGCGAGTTTGACCTGACGGATTTGGACTGGGTCAAGAATGAGGATGCGAAAAAGACTTCCGGCGAAGAGGCGGCGGTAACGGCCGTGAAGCCGAAGGCCTCGATAGATGAAGAGGATAAGTCGAAGCTACTTGACAAGATAAAGGGTATCAACGACAATCTTGAAAATGTGCTTTATGAGGCCAAACTCGCCGCCGCCGGTGCTGCCGACGATGGAGACGAGGAAAAGGTGGCCGCGATAAGGAACATCATTTTGAATTTGGAAAAAGACACTATCAAACTTGCGACAGAGCTTGCGGAGACCGACAAAGAGGATTAGGACAAGTGTGTAGAAAGAAGTGTAAAAGAAGAAGTGTAGCAATTGACTACGGAAAGGTATGGAATTACAAATGAAAAATTTACTCGGTATAATTGGTGGGCTGGGCCCGATGGCAGGTGCGTATTTCCTTGAATTGCTGACGGCGGCAACGGATGCAGACAGGGATCAGGATCACGCGGAGGCCATTCTTTACAGCCATCCGGACACGCCCGACAGAACGGAATTCATCATAGGCGAGAGCACGGACGATCCGACGCCGTATTTGCTTTATGCTGCTCAGCAGTTGGAAAAAATGGGCGTAGCGAACATCGCTATTCCCTGCGTCGCGTCGCATTATTTCCTGGATGAAGTGGAGAAAAATCTGACTGTGCCTGTGCTTCATATGCCCGAGCTAACGACTCAGTATATCCAGAGCAAGGGTATGAAAAAGGTCGGCATCATGGCGACGACGGGAACCGTGAAGACGGGGCTTTTCCAAAATAAGCTCGACGAGGCCGGCATAGAATGGGCAATTCCTTCGGACGAGCTTCAGGACTTAGTAATGGAAATCACCTATGGGCAAATCAAGGCCGGTAAGAGGCTCAACAATGACCAATTCATCAAGATTATCAAGGCGTTTTTGGCCGATGGCTGTGAAGGTGTGATACTTGGTAGCACGGAACTTTCAGTTGCGAATAGAAGTATCAGCAACGATCCGCTCGGCAAGGGTATTCTCGACACAATTCAGGGATTGCAGATTCCTCTGATTGACTCGATGGATATACTCGCGGTTGAGTCGGCGAGGGTTTCTGGCGTGAAGGTCAGAAGAGGTATATAAAAGCTGTCCACAAGGAGCAATATGACAATAAAGCTGATAGCGTCGGATCTTGACGGGACTTTGCTTGCGCCCGGAATGGTTCTATCAAAGGAAAATCGAACACAGATTGAGCGTTGCCTCTCGCAGGGTATCGTTTTCGTGCCTGCTACGGGCCGTTCTCGTACTTCCGTTCCCGCAGAAATCAGGGCCATCACAGGTATAAAATATCTCATTACTTCCAACGGGGCAGCGATCGTGGACAACGTAACGGATGAAATCATCCTTTCTAGATTTTTGTCCGAGGAGGCTGTGCGGTCGATTTGGGAACTCATTTCCGACACCTCTATAATGAAGGAAGTGTTCTGGAAAGGCACGGCATATATCGCATGGGAGGCATACGACAACCCGCTTAGATTCGGGGTGCCGGAGCGGTCGCTCGCCTATGTGAGGACGACGAGGAGGCCGGTTTCTGACATTGCGGAGTTCACCGAGGCGCATATACACGAACTCGAGAACATCAATTTCAACTTTCCGTCCGAGGAGGTTCAAGCGAAAATTCGTCGGGCACTCGTCGGTAATGAGGAAAAGTTTTCAATCACCTCGTCGCTTGCCCACAATTTCGAGATAGGGCCGAAGGATTCGGACAAGGGTGCTGCCGTGCGCTATCTCACTGAGAAATTCGGATTTTGCCGTGACGAAGTAATGTGTATAGGGGATAATGAAAATGACGCATCGATGGTCTCCTATGGGGGTGTCGGTGTGGCGATGGAGAACGGCGCGGCTGAGACGAAGGCGGTAGCGGACTACGTAGCTCCGCCGAACTACGAGGACGGAGTCGCGGTCGCTATAAAGAAGTACATCAAGTAGGAGGAACGTGAAATGAGATACGAAGGAAATATATTCAGGCCGCCAAGCGAGGCTTATAGCCTTATAGTCCAAGTGACGGTCGGCTGCACGCACAACAAGTGCACATTCTGTAGCATGTACAAGGATAAGCAGTTTCACATCAAGCAGATGGACGAGATATTCTGCGACCTTGAGGAAGCCAGAGCGGTCTACAAGAGAGTCGAACGAATTTTCCTCGCTGACGGCGACGCGCTCGCATTTTCGCAGGATAGGCTCGTTGCCATTTTGGACAAAATCAATGAGCTCTTCCCCGAATGCCAGAGAGTTACAACCTACGGTGCGCCGAATGACGTGCTCAGAAAAGGCGTGGACAATCTAAGAGAACTTCGCCAGAAGGGTTTGCAGATAATCTACATAGGCGCAGAGTCGGGCTCCGACAAGGTGCTGAAAGACATCATCAAAGGTGCGACCCGTGCTCAGATAATTGAGGCGATAAGGCTCATTGAGGCCGCAGATATAGCCGCATCCGTTACGCTCATTTCCGGTTTGGCAGGTGCTCATGACTGGGAAGATCATGCAGTGCAGTCGGGCACGCTCATAAGCGAGGCGCAGCCGTCGTATGCGTCTCTTTTGACCCTGATGGTGGAGCCCCTTGCGCCGCTTTACAAGGACATAAAGGAAGGCCGCTTTGACTTACTTGCACCAATTGATGTAATAAAGGAAACAAAGCTACTTATTGAAAATATCAACGTAGAGAACGAATGTATATTTAGAAGCAACCACGCGTCAAACTACCTTTCCCTTCGAGGAACGTTGCCACAGGACAAGAAGGCGATGCTCGATCAACTGGACAGGGCATTGGCGGGGGAAAACTCGCTGAAACAGGAATCGTGGAGGCGCCTGTAAATGCTACTGTGTCATCTCCTCCAAATAATACCATCACTGTTATCAAAATTACACTTATGCAAAGATTCATACTGAATATTATTGCACATATGCGGAAATTCGAAAAAACAGCAGATGAAAAATATAGCAGTCTTTAAATTTGCTTCAAAGTCCTTTTTTAAGACAAATATCTTCAATGGTACAGTTCGCGCAGTCGGGTTTCCGCGCATGGCAGATTCTTCTGCCGTGCCAAATCAGGCAATGGTGGGACTTCGCCAATGTGCCTTTTGGTAGCTTCTTTGTCAGGGCAACCTCCACCTTGTCAGGCGTAGGTTCGCTGACCAATCCAATGCGATTCGAAACCCTGAAAACGTGAGTGTCCACAGCTATGCGATCCTCGCCGAACCACACAGCGAGAACAACATTCGCCGTCTTTCGCCCGACACCAGGAAGCGATGTCAGTAAAGAGAAATCCGCAGGAACCTCGCCGCCGAATTCATAGGCAATCTTCTGAGCAAGACCAACAATATTCTTTGACTTTGTCTTGTACATTCCGATAGTCCTGATGACCTCGGCAACCTCATCCGGATTTGCAGAAGCAAGCGCTTCCGGCGTAGGCCACCTGCGAAACAGCTCCGGCGTTACTTTATTGACACTTACATCTGTAGTCTGCGCCGACAAGGCAACAGCCACAATCAACTCAAAAACGCTTCCATGCACAAGCGCACACTCAGCATCAGGATAAGCCACCTCAAGCCTATCCATCACCTCAGCAATTTCATTTTTCGTAAGCAATTTCTTTGTCATAATAAATAGCCTTAGGCTCCCAATGTCGTCAATGGCAGTACGTTCACTCCATCAGCTCTGGTATATGCGTTGCCAATACCCGTGACTATATTCAGCGAGATAAGTGTCTTATGCTTGTCCATGGCAACATTTTCAGCAAAATCTAATAATTTTCGCGCTGGTTCATCTAAATTTTTATCGCCCAATTTTACTTCGAATGCAGCAAAGTCACCGTTTCCCTTTTCGACAATGATGTCAACCTCATTTCCGTACGAATCGCGATAATGTGAAACGCTGGCATCGTTAAGTGATGCGTATACGGACATGTCATGAAAAACAAGTGATTCAAACAGAAACCCAAAATAGTTTAAATCCTTGAAAAGTACATCACTGCTCAATCTGAGTACTGCCGCCGCCAAGGAGGGATCGACTAAATGCCTTTTGGGCGTTTTTCGCAGTTCCGCTGACGAGCGAATGTGAATATTGAAGGCGGGTTGTTCGCGCAAAATCATTACTTTTCTAAAATCATCAAGATAGCTTGATGCAGTCTGCCTTGAAACCATCAATTCGCCTTCTTTGATCAAATTTAGATCAACGTCTTCCGCCAAAGTCCTAATCTCCACCGGCGTTGCAACGTTTTTCGCAAGTGATTTAAGAACTTTGATGGCTTTCGCAGGGTCTCTCTTGACGCTAGCCACCCTAGATATATCATCTGATGTGAGCAAATCAATGTACGATTTGTTCATTTCCGTAGCATATTTTTCATCAAGGCCAATGTTCTCGGGCCAGCCACCGACAACAATTTGTTTGGCCAACTTTCGCAATGTCAAATTGCCGGATGTTGCATTGATTTCGCCACCCTCGAGCAACTTTTGCAATCTGACCTTTTCATTTGAAAGCCCCAATTCTGAAAGAGTCATTGTGTTCATATCAATGATGAGGAATCGTCCGGCACCAGAATGTAAGTTTGCGGTATCAGCCAGAACACTTGAGCCTGCCAAAATGAACTGCCCTTTTTTTTTGCGTCGGTCAACCTCTGTCTTGACATTGTTCCAAATTGTCGCTACCTCCTGCCATTCATCAATCAGGCGCGGAGCTTCTCCAAGTAGGACTTCAGCCGGTTCAACGCTTGCCAAAAATCGTGCTCGACCATCTTCCTGCAAATTTATTTCGCTCTTTGCAAACTTTAATGCAGTTTCGGTTTTGCCACATGCTTTCGGCCCGCGAATATATACGGCGCCCGCCGCCTTGAGTGCCAGTCCTATTTGTTCCTCTGCCAATCTCTTAAAATATTTCATATTGCAAGTATAACATCATTATGAAAAAGTGTCTACAATGTGTTAAGTAAAATATCTATAATGTGTTAAGTGAAATGCCAATAATATGTTAAATGAAAAGACCACAATGTGTTAAGTGCAACTTTTCTATTTGGTGTTTTTATTTTCCAAGAAACAGTCAATGACGTTGGATACGGTCGCAACCTCTTTTGAGGACAATCCCTTTACGGAAATCATTTCGACATCATCTATTCCCAAAAGATAATCAGCAGATACACTAAAAATGCGTGCAAGCTTGATTATAACTTCGGTAGATGGAACGGCATTGCCCATTTCCCACGCGTTGACCGCCGAACGAGTAAGTTTCAATTTGTCAGCGAGCTCAGCCTGAGTAAAGCCGAATTTCTCACGCAATCTCTTCAATTTTTCAGATAATGATAATAGTTCAGTAAGCAAAACCCTGCCTCCTCTGTCTGTGTACTTAGTCTATCCCTACAAGGTTAAATAAAATTATCATAAAGAAGATAAATAGATATTTCAATTTGACAAACGCCTGTGAAAGGAATAATATTGTCTTGTGAATTGAGTAATTGAATTTTGGGAGGTATTGCTATGAAGAAATGTTTAGTACTTTTAGTTATTGTGACTGTAATGATTTCAATGGTGGCTTGCACAACTACACCGCCAGTATCTCAAGAACCGGTAGAAACCGAAATGGAGCAGCCCGTTGAAGGCTCAGAGGAAATTGAGGATACCGGAAAAATCGAAATACCACCCTTTAATGAGTCTGACTATACTCCAATGGACTATGAATCGCTGAATCGTAATCCAGATGAAAATGAAGGGAAACTCGTGATGTTCACAGGAACAGTTCTGCAGGATTCTCTCACAAATGATGATGGTAGCATTTCGTCACTTATTTTTATTGATGAGTATACAGATCAGTTAGTAGAAACAACATGGTTCCCTGAAACTTTTGGAAGGTTGTTAGCGGATGACGTGGTAACGGTTTACGGTATATCAGTTGGAATTTTCGAATATACATCTGCAGAGGGCTCTATCAATTCTGTGCCATGGATACTTGTATACAAGATTGTACTTCAGGAATAATTATTGTCTTGCAAATTTTAGAGGAGAGAGCTATATGTATTGTTCAAATTGTGGTAATCAAATATATGAAAATGATAAGTTCTGTAGAAAGTGTGGTAAGCCTGTTGCCAATAATAATAACAGTGAAGATGACACCGCTAAGTACATTAGCAATAAGGAAAACATTGTTCCAATAGGAAATGGTATGGCTTGGATATTAGCTTTTTTCCCAGCAATATACGTTGCTGCATATTTCATCGCCTATACAATCATCGATGCAATGACTCCTTATTATGTAGTCGGAGATGTATTAGGTGTTGTATTGATGATAATTATTTTAATTGTGTCTTGCGTATTGGCCAACTCTGATAAAAAGAAAGTATTTCCCCAAAATGCAGGTGATGATGGCTATCTATCAACAGGAGAGCTTGTTATAACGATGTTATTGTTATGGGTAATAATGGTTCCGATATATTTATACAAAAGAACAAAAATAACAGGTCAAACAAAATCTTACTTCGTGGTTGCAATTATTGTATATGCTCTCTTGGTAATTTACGAGTTGATGCAATTTACTTTATAGTAATTGAATAAAATAAACAATTTTTCAGTCATAATAAAATTATTATATCATTGAAGATATGATATATAATTTACTATTGCAAAGTCCGAAGTAATGGACTTTGCTTTTCTTGTTTCTATAGTATTATAACAGTGCTGAGATACAAACAGCATTTTTCTTTTCAATGGAGGAGACTGCCATATCTCCTCCACCATTTCGATAGTGTACTTATGTGTAAAAATATTTGTAAGTGAGGGGGAACATAAAATGATAGGTGATTTTGTAGTAATCGATACTGAGACGACGGGCTTTGCGCCTACTACTTGCGATGTAATAGAATTTGGATTTCTTATCGTGGAGGATTGGAGTGTGAAAGCCAAGGGGAGTATTTTTATAGATCATGGAGTTCGTATTCCGTATAGAATCACTCAGATAACAGGCATCACGGAAAAAGAGATTATTCGAAGTGGCAAGGACCCTCTGACCGCCATTGATTATATAAAAAATAGCATTATCAAGAACAAATTAATAGTCGGGCACAACATCAGCTTTGACATGGGTTTCTTGAATGCCATGTTCGGCAAATATGGCGGTGAAAGTTTAACAAATAGAACTGAATGCACGCTGAAAATAGCGAGAAGAAAAATACCAAAGTCGCGTATCATGGATCACAAACTTACGACAATAGCAGACTATTTCGGAATAGAAACGCCCAATGCACATAGGGCACTGGGCGATTGCCTGACAACGTTTGAGGTATACAAACGATTACTTGAGATATAATTAAATATGTTTGATTGGGGGAACTGAAAATGGACAAATATCAATATAAATTACTTATGGAACTCGCGGCATATGGGGATACGCAAGCAATGGCAGAACTGACGGAATTTTTGTGTATGCAGAAGGATTCTGATTTGTTTCCGGAACAAAAGGCTATGGTGTTCGACTATCTTTTGAAACTCGCCGATGATGAGAACCCTCGTGCAATGCTGCAGCTTGGAGTCATTTTCTACAATGGCACTATGGGACAAGAGCAGAATTACACAGAAGCACGAAAGTGGTATGAAAGGGCGGCCAATGGCGGAGACGATTGGGCGCAATGCAATCTTGGCTATTTTTATTATTATGGGCGAGAAGTTGAGGTGGATTATGAAATTGCCTACGACTATTTCACCAAGTCTGCATATCAGAACAATCCAAACGCACTCTACAAACTAGGTGATTTGCATTATCATGGTAAATATGTGAAACAGGATTTTGATGCGGCATTTTACTGGTACGAACGGGCAAGGTCTTTCGCTATCGATTATAATGGGCAAGGTGGCAGTAATGTAAGCGAGGTCTTCCCGAATATATGTCACAGGCTCGGCTTGTGCTACCTAAATGGCAGGGGAATAGAAGTGGATTTGCTGCAAGCCCTGAACCTCTTCCAAATTGCTGAACGCAATTTCTATTTTTGGACCATGCGTGAGCATCCTTTTGCCGCCGCAACACTGAGGGAAACGCAAAGGCAACTGCGAATTGTCAGAAGAAAACTAAACACCACAATCCCCAGAGACAAGCTTGCATATAGAAATGACAAAATTATTCCGTTATTTATAGATGAAAGTTCGCATCTTATTTAATATCAGTGAGTAAGTCGATGAATGGAATTTCCAGTGCGTTTGCAATATCAAATATTACCTCAAGCGAAAAGGATTTGTCACAGTTTGCCGCCTCTATTTTGGTAAGATAGCTGATGCTTATAGAGGCCTTTTCTGCTAATGCTTCTTGAGTAAGCCCCTTTACTTTTCTGTATTCTTTTATTCTCTGCCCAATTGCCGTGTAGTAGGCGGAGTATTTTGCACTCATAGTGAAACACCTCAAAGAAAGTCTATAGGATTTGCTTAGCTATTAATTTTCACTTATAGTGAAAGATATGCTATAATTCATTACAAATAATTAAATGTTTTTGATATGGGGGCGTAATTAAATGATCAATAAAAATGATTCAATGAGTATTAGTGATTCAGAGCTTCATATCAAACTTGATGAGTTGATTGACAAAGCAATTTTTGCGAAATCCAGTCAGAATGTTGACACGCATGAAGACTTGCCAATTGTAATTCAGGGCTTAGAGGCATTGCTTCCGAAGATAAATCCAGATGACAAGAATGCATATTTTGTTAAAGCTTTCATTTCTTTTGCAAACGATAAATATAATGACTATTTGATTTTTATTGATACCTATATAGAGAAATATATTGCGGAAGTTGGCTTGATAGATTACGAGACAGCACAAGTCAACTTCATGAATATATTTTATAATATGTACAATGATGATGCAGTTCTGACGTTTAAAAGCTTTTTGAAAAAGTTTCATATGCTTTTAAGGAAGCATTGTGCAGATTCTGCTTTTGAATATTATGTAAAAAGTCTTTTATCTGTAACATCGAACAACAATATTAAAGTGAAATACCTCAATGAAGTTTTGGATAAGGATGATACTTGGGCCGTCGCGTATACGGAACTTGGAAATATTTATTTTGATAGTAAAGAGTGGTTACTGGCGACGCAGAATTATGAAAAGGCCATGATTTCAAGTGATTTGCAAAAAACAGATGGGAGTTATTCCTTCATGGCTTATGCATATTCAAAGCTGAAGGAATTTAGCAAGGAAGAAGATGCGCTACGTAAGTGCCTCGCTATAACACCTTCCTACCCTTATGGAAATAATAATTTAGGCTATTGTCTTTATAGGCAGAAAAAATATCAGGAATCTATTTTGTTCTTCGACAAGAGCATAGAACTTGGAATTGATAAATATTATCCTTACAGAAATAAGTTTGAAGCACTATTGAAATTGGAAAATATCCAAGAGGCCGTCGAACTTGTCAAGATTGCACCAGAATATTTCAATACAAAGTATTACAAGGACAAAATTAGTAAAATTGTAGGAGGTACGAGGGATATGGCAGATATTTTCGAGAAGTTACAAGAAACCACAGAATCCAATTATGCTGGCGAGATGCAAGTTGAAGATAGCAAAAGTGGTATCATATTATACGCACACCAACAAGACGCGATACGGGCAATGAACAGTAAGATTTTGAATTCCGATGATTACGCCGGCTTGTTGGTATTGCCAACCGGTGGAGGAAAGACTCTAACCGCAACGTATTGGCTCATGAACAGCTTGCTTGACAAGGGCAAGAAAATAGTATGGCTTGCGCATAGGCATGAGTTACTCAATCAGGCGCAGCAGAGCTTTGAGAGAGTCTGTTACTCGGATATCGCAAAAAACAAACCCTCATATAATTGGCGTATCATATCCGGTCAGCACGATAAACCTGTGCATATAAAGCCGACAGATGACATTATCATTGCAAGCAAAACCAGTTTGAAGCGAGGGCTTAACTATTTTCTTAATAATTGGCTAAAGGCGAATGCAGATGAGGTATTCTTGATAATTGACGAGGCTCATCATGCGACAGCAAGTGAATACCGTGATTTGATTGAAGTAATAAAGGCTAATACAAAAAAATTCCAGATGCTTGGTCTGACTGCTACACCATTTCGAACGGCCGATAACGAGCAAGGTCTCCTGAAGAAGGTTTTCCCTAACGACATAGCCTACAAAATTGATCTTCGTGAGCTTATCAATAGAGGTATATTATCTGACCCGATTTTTAAGTCCGTTTCAACCGATGTGAATATGTTGGAATTGTTTCAGGAAAATGACGCTGACGGTGCATTAGAACGGATTATCAATGAGAACTTTTTTGATATTGGAAACATTGGAAGTGATACAGCCTATGCAATTGCGACGAACAGCAAGAGAAACAATGCTATCGTGCATGAATATATTAAGAATAAGTCCAAATATAAAAAGACGCTTGTTTTTGCACTCACAGTTGATATGGCAATTGCACTGAATGCATTATTTAAAGCAGCAGGTGTTAAGTCGGATTTTGTTGTCTCTTCGATTAAGGATATGGTGACTGGAATAACAACTTCGCCAGAAGAAAATGCCGAGAAGATTCAAGCATTTCGAGATGGTGATTTAGATGTATTGGTGAATGTAAATATTTTAACCGAGGGCACAGATTTGCCGGATGTGCAATCCGTGTTTCTGACCAGACCTACAAAATCAACCATACTCATGACGCAAATGATTGGTAGGGCTCTGCGTGGTGAAAAGGCAGGTGGAACTAAAGAGGCATATATCGTTAGCTTTGTTGATGATTGGCAGAATCGAATAGCATGGGTCAATCCAGAGCAACTATTTATTGGTGAAGATGGCTTTGGTGATGTTAAAGACCACAAAACTCAGAAAATGGCAATGCGACTCGTTGCCATTTCGAAAATTGAGGAGTTTGCAAAGATTGCAAATGATACGATTGATAGTGGATTATCTGAAATTGCATTTATCGACCGCATACCTGTTGGAATTTACAAGTTTACATATCTTTTCGAGACTAAAGATGACGATGAATTTGACAAATCATGCGACATTCTTGTCTATGACTGCATGAAACCAGCTTTTGAGGAACTGTTCGAATGGTTGCCAACAGCAGATTTGTCAAATGCTGATATTGCCGCAAATCATATTGATACAACTTTGTTCGGAGTACAAGATTTGCTACTTGGTTATGATAAGCAGGATATTGTTGATATTATCAAGTATTACGGGCAGACTCAGGCGATACCACAATGGATACCCTTGTCAGAACGTGAGGACTATGATCCATCTGTATTGGCTCAGCATATTGTGAACAGCAAATTGGATCCGTTGGCGAGAGATGCATATATTTCTAATGAATGGAGCAAGAGCGATTCGCATTGGTCCGCTTTCTTTGGCATTGATAATCAAAGAGCATTCCGCAAACTTGTAGATGATGCCATCGATAGAATTTTGCATCCTGAAGAGTATGAGGAACCTAAAGCAAAACCGATTACTGAAAAGGAAAAAATACAAATCCAAGATTTGCCGTTACATGAAATGCGTGAGAGATATCCCGAGCTTGAGGAAAAGCTCAGAGATACTATATTTGAGAAGTTTACTGATGCAGATGGATATTATTATAGTGCGAAAAGCGGTTATAAGAGCAAGCGTAAACTCGATTTCCAGATTGACCATATTCTAGCTATGGCAAAAGGGGGAAAAAGCACTTTAGATAATCTGCAGTTGCTTACCGTTGCTGAAAATATGTCAAAGAGTGACAAGTAGATGTTACCAGTAGACGGAATTGCAAAAATTTGAAGGGGGAGAAGCCAAATTTGAAAAAAAAGTGTAAGATAGTTTGTGAAAGTGAGGTAATAAAATGAGCGAAGATACCTATGAATTTACTAAAAAACATCCAATGCCAAATACTAAGAAAACTAAGAAAACTAAGAAAACTAAGAAGGTGAAACAACCAAGTGGGCGGAAATGCGAGAGTATTGCAGAATAATAATTCATAGATATATTATTAGTACATTTCGGCAATCCCTTCCAAATATTCCTTGTATCGAACCGCCAGTTCCTCGGGGGCGTTGATGGCTATCGCTTGACCAAATTGGGTTAGCCAGCCGAAGAATGGACCACTGGCCGTGATCGGGACGTGAACTGTGGCAGTGTCATCGTCTACTGGATTTATTTGAACATCCTTGCCGAAGCGGTCTATCATGGCGTTTACTAGGCTTTTGTGTATGAGTAGCTCGGCGTGGACTTTTTCTCCGTCGAACATATTGAAAGCTCTTTTGCAGTAATCGGCCAAATCAAAGTTCAATTCTTTTGGTGGCTTTGTAGCAGGCTCCAAGGTAACAGAGATTTTCATCATTCGATCGACACGATAGGTCACTAAATCTTCCCACTTTTCGTTGTAGGTGATGAGGTAGTAGTTTTCATCGACATACGTAAGCCCTATAGGATCTACCAAATACGATTTGCCGTCTTTGCTAGGCACTTTTTTCTTGTGCATATCGTAGTAGGAGTATTGAAATGAAAGGCGGTGTCCGGACGAAAGGGCACTTTGGATTGTGTTGAGGTTGTAATAGATACTTTCGTTTTGTGCCTTGATACGACCGACAACGTAGACTTCGTTGTCGATATGCTTGGCAAGATGGCGGGATGTCAATTTCTCAAGTTTACGAATCAGCGCGGCACTCTTTTTCTCCGTCAGAAATCTCGAACTTTGAACGGCATCTACCAGTAATGTTAATTCCTCGTGTTCAAAATCCCTACTTGCGATGTAGTATTCCGTTGTCTTACTTTTTTTGCTGAGAATGTCAAAGCCGAAATCGCGCAGGGTATCAAAGTCATCATAAATCGATTTCCTTTCAGCAGAAACTCCATTGCTATCCAAGTAACTGAGAATGTCCTCCATCGTTACACCGTGTTCCTCATCGGTTTCCTCCATAAGTAATCGTACAAGACAGAGTATCTTCAACTTTTGATTTTGTTTCTTTGACATTATGTTCTCCTTCGCTTCTTTCTGGATTCCGGCTCGGAGGCCGGAATGACAGGTGCTATTATAGCGATAATTAAATATCAATTTGTATAAAGATAATACCACGAAAGACATTACAAAGTCCAAAATAACGGACGTCGCCTTCAAGACAAACGCATATAATGAAATTACTGAAATACAAACAGCTTTAATGCGTTTGGAGCAATGTTGTTATAATTTTGAACTAATGGTATGAGATATGGGAAGGTATTAAAAATGACATGGGTTATAATGCTGATGGTGGAGTTTTACAGCTAGACCCAGACGAGATAAAAGGGATGTTCCCCAGGGTACAAAACCCTTTATGGTATATATAGTAGAGACGGTGTATTGGATAGCAAGTCCTATAATGCTTTTATGTCAAAATCTTCGGATATGACGTGGGAAGAGTTTAATAAATTTATTAAAAGTTTAGAGTAAAGGAGTTTGAAAATGGCTAAAAGTTTAGAAGAGCTTAAAAAAGAAGCAAATAAAGTTACAAAAACACAGTATGCAAAAATGTTGAAAGACGCAGATGAAAGAGAGCTGAAAAAGCTTGATGATAGAAACACCGCATGGGAGAAAGCACACCCTGGCATAAAATTGACCACAGAAAACATCGGTTATGATGACCGCGGACTTTCTGACCTTACGACAAAAGAACTTAATAAAACATTTGCAAAACAGCATAAGATGGATAACAAGAATAAGAAAAAGAAGAAGTAACTAAAACATTGCAGAAAGTATTGCGATAATATGATTTTAACAATAGAACAAATAAATGACTTATTAGATTATATCGGTGTAGAGAAGCATTATCAGCATTTATCAATCCCGAATGGGAGATACAATTGTGCGAAAGCATTGCAAAGATGGCGATGCGAAGATGAGATAGAAATGCTTGATCCCTATCCTGAATATGAAAGTGTAGGACGCGAAGTTATCACCGTAAAAGGTCTTGGCAAAATAACCTTGGATTGGGAAGTGGAGCGATCATAGATTGTGATGAATCACATTGTGTTACATATACCACACACTTCGGTGGTTATTCCTGACTACACAGGGTATCGGGTGTCGGCTACGGTACTTGGGCATGAAATTGAACGCGTGACGGATTGGGGTGTCGCGGAGATCTTTGATATTGACGGTGTAACGAAGACCAAGGCGAATTTCAGTCGATTATTTTGTGATGTTGAGCGGTTTTACGATAATTGCGAGTCATTGTCTGCGCGTGGATTTGGTATTGCCTATACCGGATTGGAAGGTGGCGGACTGCTAAGAACACTCACAGTGAAACAGAAAAACGATATTATTGTAAATTACTATGAGCCGTATCACGAGCATTTCAGCAATTTAGTTCGGGAAAAAATTGAGGTGATGGGGAAAGCCCTTATTATTGACTGCCATTCATTTCCTGATAAACCGCTAGGGTGGGAGGAACATCTGGATTTGCCACGTCCTGATATTTGTATTGGAACGGAAAAATTTCACACTCCGGTTGCATTGAGCGAGTTGTTCAGAAACCATTTTGAGTCCAAAGGTTATACCGTATCCCTAAATCACCCATTTGAGGGAACAATTGTACCGACCGCGTTCTACCACAAGGATTCAAGAGTGAATAGCATTATGATTGAGATTAACAGAAAGCTGTTCACCGGCAATGATGACATTACCCAAATGAATCATGAAAATATTACTAATGTGAAAAATGATATTACAGATATGCTCCAAACTTTATCTTAATACGTGTTAAAATTGTTTAGTAGGTGGAATTTTGACGGATTGGAGAAATGCTATGGATGATGATAGGAAACGGGAATTGATTGATATTGCGGCTGGGCTCTCGGGGCGGTTTCCTCTGAATGGGTTTGAGACGAATTCGGCGGGGGCTGTGGCTGCTGCGCTTGTGACTGAGGACGGCAGCGTTTATACGGGGATTTGCCTCGAGCTCGCCTGTGGTATAGGGTTTTGCGCGGAGCATTCTGCGATTGCTGCCATGCTGAAGGATAGAAAGACGAAGATTCGGAGTTTGGTGGCCGTTCGTTTTGACGGAGTAATTTTGCCTCCGTGCGGGCGTTGTCGGGAGATGATGGTGCAGGTTGACTTGGCAAATCTTGAGGCTGAGATTGTGATAGAAGGCGGGGAAGTCGTAACGCTTGCAGAATTACTGCCTCATACTTGGAGCACAATCAAGTGATACTGTGTTACACTATGGAAAATGATATTGATTCCGGATTAGATCCGGAATGACAAACGGAAAGGACAAATTATGGATATTACTATTGAAAGCAATCTACAATTTCCAATGGCGAAATTCACGATGGGGCAGGGCGAGACGGCTCGCATTGCCAGAGGCAGCATGATTTATCGGACGGCTGGTGTTGATCTCAACGCAAAGCTGAATTCGAA
This sequence comes from Eubacteriales Family XIII. Incertae Sedis bacterium, assembly GCA_031261345.1. Lineage (GTDB taxonomy): Bacteria > Bacillota > Clostridia > Peptostreptococcales > Anaerovoracaceae > JAISKC01. The sequence goes on from JAISKC010000086.1 coordinate 69,850, forward strand.
GGGCGGCGGCCTCGGAAAGCTCGTGGGGGCGATGGCAAGAAGCGCTGTTTCCGGCGAGTCGATGTTCATCACGGAGGTCGTCAGCAACGTTTCCGGCGGTGAGGTTGCACTCGCGCCATCCTGCCCGGGCACGATTGTGCAGCTCGATGTTGGGCAGAAGCAGTATAGGCTCAACGACTCGACTTTCCTCGCGATGGACAGCAGCGTCGAGTATACGCTTGAGAGGCAAAGTGTTGGAAAGGCTCTTTTCGGCGGGCAGGGCGGTTTCTTTGTAATGACGACCAATGGCCAAGGCCGCATTCTTGTGAACGCTTTTGGTTCCATCAAGGAAATCGAGCTGAACAATGTGAATGGTTTCGCTATTGACAATGGGCATGTTGTCGCTTGGGACAGAAATCTCAATTACGAGATTCAGCTTCAGAGCGGGATTTTTGGCTCTATCGGAACCGGTGAGGGCGTGATCAATGTGTTCAGTGGAACGGGCAAGGTCTTGATACAGACGCTCAATCTGGAGTCGATGGCGGATTCGCTCAAGCCATTTTTGCCTACCGGTAACTAAGTAATAAATGGATTGCGGCTCAGGGGCCGCTATGACAAAGATAAAGGCTTCTTTTTAGGGGACCTTTATTTTTTTTGAGAAAATTTGGAATTATGGGTTGACACCGTGGAAATATATGGTATTGTATGTAAATAAAGTAAAGAGGCCTGAGCGATTTGGGCAAGTTACTGAAAAATAGACTTGAACAAATCGCGAGGCCTGACAACTAATGAACATGAAATTGGGGGCGATTATTATCAATATTTCAGGAAGAGTTAAAACAATCGGGGGGCTGCTTCTCATCATCGTTGCGGTCTTGGCATTCATCTTGTGGGAAGCAAAGGGACGCGAGCTCATCACTATGGATGAGGTCTTTGTGGCGAGGGCGGACATCAGCGCTTCGGAGCCTTTATCCGAGGAGATGTTTGCCGTTGTGAGGGTGCCGGCGGATTCAAAAATAGACAAGGCTGTCGATCCGAAAGGCGCCAACGCACTCAAAGGCCGGATGGCGAACATGGAGATAGTCTCCGGCTCGCAGCTTTCAAAATCACATTTGACAAGCATAGAAGAGAAGAAAGCGACGCCGACAGCGAATTTCGTTATCAGTAGCGAATGGATTGCCATGAGGTCGAGTTCGCTGAGACGCGGCGACGAGATTCAGATAATAAGTGCCGACGGCATTACCAAATTTGGCAAATATACAATCTCATACGTGAAGGATGATGAAGAGAAAGAAATATCGGGAGGCGAGAATACGCTTGGAGCATCAAAGGCTGATTCGGTCAGAACCAATGCGTCCGCGCCGATTCACCACGTAGAAATTTCCTGTGAGTTTTCGGATTATATGAAGATAAGGGAGTATGCGACAAAAGCACCGACGGCGTCGCTCCTACTGGTGAGCGAGATATGAAGATGAATTTTGAAGAGGCCTGCGACTTTGTAGAGAATAGCATCAATGGCAACGGCAAGGAAGCCGGTGTGGAAAACATTCTTGAGCTTCAAAAGAAGGCGATAATGGGCCATAAGGAAGAGATGGAAATTTTGACGGCAGCCATCAAGGAAATTGTGGAAAGGGAAGAGTTGGACTTTGATTTTCCGAACTGGCACGAAAGTTCGGAGTCCGCAATATTTCATGAGGTATGGGGTCTGGCCGGCATGGCGGAATGGTTCGGGGCCGCATACAAGGAGAGCGGCAGTGCCAAAATCATCGGCGAGCGAATCTACTTTATGGATAGTGGCCGATTGAAGCTCATGCCGCAGAGGATGGATCAAAATCGTAGGGGACAGCTCATCAGGGCCTTCCTTTTGATAACTCCCGATGAAAGACTCGACAGGGATTTTCATGAAATCTATTTGCTCGACGGCACGAGGATAACCATATTCAAAGACCGTATGACGAAGGAAAATCAGGACGCTATCATCTTCAGAAGATACATCGTGCCCGAATACAGTTTTGAGCAGCAGGCGAAGCTTGGCACTATACCCGAAGCCGCGATACCTCTTTTCGAGGAGATGGTCAAAATCGGCTTCAATGTGGCATTTTGTGGTAGCGTCAGGTCGGCGAAGACAACGTTTCTTTCGACTTGGCAGAGTTACGAGGATCCGCGGCTTGAGGGGGTCATGGTTGAGACCGATCCTGAGGTTCCGCTTCACAAAATCATGCCCGACGCACCTATTGTGCAGCTGCTTGCCGATGGAGATGTGCTCAAATCCGTCTCGAAAAATCTCTTGAGAAGTGATGCTGATTACTTTGTAATGGCCGAGGTGCGTGACGGAAATGCGCTTGATGTGGCGGTCAGGGTGGCAAGAAAAGGGACAGGACGAATGAAGATCACTTATCATACCAGAGATCCGAGGCGGTTTGCCGAGGATGCGGCGGTCGAAATCGTCAGAGCTACGGGCGGCGATGTTTTCGAAACGGCACTCAGAGTTGCCGACAGTTTCGATATGGTATTTCATTTCGCAGCGTTTGGCGATAGGGGAGAAAAACGTCTCCTCTCGATCAATGAAATGTCGGCCGACAATGGTGAAATCAGAATGAACGAAATTTGCAGGTTCAATCCCGCAGCCGGAACTTGGGATTGGAAGAGCCATATTTCCGCGTCGAAGGCTTCCATCATGGAGAGAAACGCACCCGAGTCATTTCGAAGGTTTCGAAGAATACTTGCGGAACTATCGGAGATTGGCAGGGTGAAAAAATATGCAAATTAAGTTTGATCCATATATGCTCACCTCGGTAATATCGGCTGTGATTTATCTGCTCTTGACTTTCGGTATCGCAATTCTTTTGAGGAAGCCGATTGCGAGGGTGTTGGCAAAGGCTCTGCATAGGTGGAGGCTCGACCCTGAGAGAAGCCCCGGCGGGGCCAAGAGGTTTAGGCTCTCAGACCACATTACTCAGTTGCTCACGGCAGTCATGAAAAAACCGATTTCCTCCACGTCTTTCATGGTGCTTTCCATCATAGTTTTCTTCGTGGTTTTCACCGTGTCCGCAAAGAATTTGAGCATGGCCATTTCTATGTTCACAGCCGCCGCATTTTCAGGGTTGCCGTATCTATTTCTAAGGATGCGCTTGGAGAGAATCCGCAGGAAGGGCAGCTTCGAGGGCGAAAAGCTCATGGCAGCGTTCTTGGCGCAGTATTACATAAGCGGGGCGAATATCTATGAAACCATCGAGAAGGTGATAGGAAAGACGGAAAGCCTCAAAGTGACCGGTTCGCTGTTGGTAACGCTGCTCATCACTATCAGAAATACAGGCTCGCCCGAGCGAATCAAGGGTGCGACGGACAGCTTTGCATACTCAATCGGCACGAGTTGGGCGTCGATGCTCGCCTACTCCATAAGGATTGCGGCGATAAGCGGCACGAATGTGGCGGGCTCGCTTGAGGATATTCTCTCGCAGCTCAAGGACGCGAGAAAACTTGCGGAAACGCGAAAGAGGCTCAATGGTGAGTCGGTGCGCATGGCGTTCTTCCTCACTCCGGCACTCTACGTAGGGTCTATTCTCGTGTGCTTGCTCAATATTGGTCTTCGTCCGGCGGAGTTGCTGCACAATCAGTTTTTCACGCCAGAAGGGTTTTCGCTCATCACTATGGCGGTGTTCCTATATTTCCTAAACAGTGTATTACTCGACGTGTTTACGAATAAAAAGTTGGATTATTAGGGTGAGATGGTTTAGGACAGGAGGGCACTATGTCTAGGAGAAAATTGGTGGTGCGCGAGGTCAAAGGGTTTTATCTCAGATTGACTTTGCCAAAGAAGAGGGAGGCTGTCCGCAGGGAGATATTTTCCGCATTGGGACTCTTGAAAAACTACGCGGCAAACGGAGGTGCTCCTAGGCTTGACGACATTTTGGAGGAGCTTGCCAAAGGGGAAGGCATTTTGTCCGGCACCTTTGAAAAATGCCTGAAATTGCTGAGAGCCGGTCATATAGACGAAATCGGTGCGTGCTTTGCGAATAAAACAGGGGCGGAAAATACGGAGGAATTCACGTCGCTACTCTCCATGTGGGACAGCATCGATCCCTCAAAACTCGTTTCTGTGATCGAGGCACAGCGGAATGCCATGAGGGAGGAAATGACGACAAACATGATAAGAAAAACCGAAAGGATGAGCGACCTTCTGTACATACCCACGATAGCCTCCGTTCTCATCGTATTCGTGAATTTTATATACATTGGATATTACTTACAGCAAAAAGAAATGTTGACGCAGATTTTTTTCTAGTCCGTGTCAAAACAAAAAGGAGAAAAGAAATGAAACAAATGATAATACTGCTCGCGACGGTCATACTCGGCATCGCGATAGCCGCTATGGTTTTGAGCTTTCAGGATACCACGCAAAGCCTTACGGATTCCACGCAAAACCGATTGGAATCAGCACTTGGAACGGCTGAGTAAGGGGGGCGGGATATGAAACAATATATTGTATTGCTATCAACCGTTGTGCTTGGCATATTCATCTTCGGCATAATCACACATGGCGATGGCTCTATCTACGGCATCGTCAGGGCGTTGACGGACAATGCGCCAACCTATCACAGCGTTAGAATGTGATGGGCGAGATATGAAACAGTTCATAGTTTTGGCGGCGATACTTCCGCTCATGCTATTCTTTCTCATGCAGTTTCCGTTCGAGGAAGCGAGGCATACGAGGCTGGTCGGACTCGAGGAGAGAATACATATCTTCAAGGTTGAAGTCGCAAACAATCCCGAGAGTTCGGGCGAATTGGCGGATGGCCTCAAGGTTGATGCGGCGAAAATCTATGGCATAAGCGCTTCGGAAGTGAGCGTTACACTTGTGGAATTCGACGAAAGTCAAAAATGCACATACAGCGTTGAGCTTCCGACAGGTGAAACTCCGGAAGCGATAAAGCTTATCCACGGGAAGCCAAAGCAGGGAAGGCTGATCGTCAGCGGGGAGATAATCGTGGAGTCCCCAGCCTAATTACTCTTCCAGATGGTCGTCGGCGAAAAATTCATTCCAGTCAGAGACGCTGCTGCCGGCGGCCGTACCTGCTGCTCTTGCTGCCTGAAGTTCAAAATAGGTCCCGATTGCGTCGCGCACTACGGGGGATGGGCTTTCCGAGCCACCACCCTGAACGAACATGCAGGCGACCGCAATCTGTGGGTCCTCGGCAGGCGCCATTGCAATGACCCAGCCGAAATCGTCATATGCACTCTTGAACATATCCAGCCTGTTCTTGTCGAAATTGCGGCCCGAAAGGTTCACGACAGCCTTTCTGACAGCATTGTTTGGATTGTTGTATACGGTTGGATAATCCTCCATGAGTCTTTGCATTTCGGCCTGAACCGCTTCCCAACTGATCCCGGGGCTGATTGAGCCGAGGTGCTCCTGCATATATGCTACTTCGTCGGGCGGGTTGATGAATCCGGCTCTCTGAGCTGTTCCGGACTTGCCAGCGACAGACACGGGAAGGCTCCCGAGACCGCGCCTGAGTGTTCCCGAGGTAACGACCAACTTCATGCCCTCGATGACCTCCGATAGGTTTCCTGCATTTGCCAAAGCGGCAGGTGTGCCGGCGGGTCTATCGATTGAGCCCACGCTTTCCTTCGCCAACAGAAGGCTTGAGCTGTTCTTGACGCCCATGTTTCCTATGGTCGCGGTATAGTTCGCCATCTGCAGGGTCGTGAATGCCGTTTCGCCCTGTCCGATAGCCACGTTGAAAACGTCGCCGGTCGTCCATTCGGCGTAATTGTAATAGGTGAATTTGGTTTCTTCAGCAACCCCCTGCGCCTCATCCTCCTTGATTCCGAGAGGTATCAACCTTTCCTTAATCTCCTTGATAGTAGGATTTTCCGCAGTCCAACTGACGATTTCGTCAATGCTCTCAAGCACTTTATTTTTGTTCTGTAAAGCCTCTTCTGTGAAGATATATTCGCACTGGCCTATGAGGTAATTTCGCAGAAGATTTTCAGTGCTGACCCGTTTGCTTTCCGCTGTCGGAGCGTCAACCACAGTTTCTTCTATTTCAATATCAGATTTGATACCGAGCCCAAACTGCTTTGCGTATTCGGTGATACCGTCGATGGTAATTTGGTTTGCATATCCCATATCCGCACCGCCGTTTGCCCAGTCTCTGCCGGTGGCGGCATCAAAGAAGTAGAAATTGCAGGAGTCTCTAAGTGCCGTCCGCAAAGTTTCGCCCCCATGTGTGTGGCCATAAGTATTCCATGCCATGCAACTATAAATATGGTCGCCCATCTCAATGAAGCCCGCATCGACGAGTACGCGGTTTGGGTTGAGCCCAAAACCAAGTGCCGCTATCGCAGTCATAGGCTTAAAACATGAGCCTGGCTGAACGGCAGTCCTCGTCGCCACATCGTAGAGTGGTCTTGGAGAAAGCGGGTCTCTCGGGTTGTCGCCTTGAAGGGCATTCCAGTTTTCGGTTGTGATGCCTTGTGCAAACAAATTGGGGTCGAATTCCTGACTGTTTGCAATCGCGAGCGGCTCGCCGGTTTTGACATCAACGACCACGACCGCGCCAACCTGAGCATTGTGAGCTTTCATCGAGTAATTACCGAATCTGCTGGAATACGTGCCGCCGCTTCTGGTGACGGAAAGGCCATAATCCAGAATATCCTTAACCATCTTTTGATATTCAATATCGATGGTCAGCGCAATGTCCTCACCTTTTTTGGCGATAACTTCCTTGCCTATGGTGCTCAGAATCTCGCCTTTTTTGTTTATCTGAACTTTCTTGATGCCGTATGTGCCCTTGAGGATGTCCTCCTCGCTTTTTTCGATGCCGTATTGCCCGATCAAATCCGTGCCTCTATAGCCGAGTTCCTTGACATATTCCTCTTTGTTGTCGTCGGAAATTTTTCCGAGATAGCCGATGACGTGGCTTGCTGCCGTGCCTTCCGGATAGTAACGAACGGACTGCGTGATGACGCTCACACCTATGAGATTGTGAAGATTTTCCTCGATTTCAACTACGGTTTTCTGGCTGACGCCTCGTGCTACCTCCACCGGCAGATATCTCATGTAGCCCTGCGCGAGAAGTTCGTACCTCAGATTGAGTATCTTGACCGCCTCCTCATTTGAAAGAGCCTTGTCAATTTTGCAATCTTTTCTTATCTGCTTGAAAGCCGCTTCCGCCGAAATATTTGTTTCTTCAATGCTGAAGAGATTTAGGAAGTCCCTCTTCTCCCGCGTTTTGTTGAATTCCATTTTTTTGACAGAAATGGGAACGTTCACATTGTACTTAGTAATGAGCTCTGATTGGGCTTCATACCTGTCCAGCCCCTCAACTATGCCATAGCGTCTTCTGATTTCACCGAAAGCATCCTCAGCTGTGAAGTTTTCCGGCATTTGCTGTTCAGAGAGCCATTGTGCAAGTTCCGCGTCCGTCTTGTAGGAAAATTGACCTTCGGATAGGATGATTGGGAAGTTGTTTATTACGGTTTCTTCGTTCGTTTCAAGAATGGAAAGAAGATTTTGTATCGTTAGGTTTATCTCCTCGTTCGTCATGTCATTTCGTGAAATATTTATGGCAAATGAGGAGTGATTTCCTGCGAGTAGCACGCCGTTTCTGTCGTAGATTTCGCCGCGTGGTGCATCGGTGAGTATCGTTTTAATTGTGTTTTCCGTTGCTTCCGCCGTCCATCGTGAGCCTTGCAAGCCCGTCAGCTGATAGAGCCTAAAGACCAAGACAAAGAGTAGTAGGCAAAAGAATATGATAAGTATGTTGTTTCTGCTTCTATACCAAGACATTCAATAGTATCCTTCAATCAATAATTTTAGAGAATTAATAAATGACACTACATAGTTGTAGTGTCATTTAACTAATCTACATTATATCATTTTAGTTTAGGTAGCGGAAGACTCCCTTTACTATGCCGAGGATTTCGACGTCCTTTTTCTTCTCAATAATGGGAGTGAATTCCTTGTTTTCAGGCTGAAGTCTGATGGTTTCACCCTCGTCGTAGAAGGTTTTGACCGTCGCCTCGGGTTCATAGCCACCTTGAATCAATGCCACGACGACATCTCCGTTTCTGACATCCTTCTTTTCCTGAACGAGAATCTTGTCGCCGTCGAATATACCAATATCAATCATGCTCTCACCTCTGACCGTGAGCATGAAATTGTCACCTTTCACATACGCTTTCGGAACGGGGAAATACTCTTCGATATTTTCTGTAGCGGTGATAGGGCTGCCCGCCGCGATATTTCCAACAACGGGAACACTCAGAATTGAATCCTCTTCGGCAATTTGGTGCGCATTGCCGGCACCGCTCGCCTTGCCGGTCTTCGAAAAACTGATAGCACGAGGTTTGGAGGGATCCTTTTTCAGATAACCCTTCTTCTCCAGACTCTCAATGTCCTTGTGAACCGTTGACGTTGATTTGATCTCAAGTGCAGCACAAATCTCCCTGACTGTCGGTGGATATCCCTTTTTCTTAAATTCATCTCTCATGAAGTCAAGCATTTTCTTTTCTCTGGGTTTTAGTTGTTCCATCACTATCCCTCCTGGATTTGTATCACCTGCGTCTGAGTCCAAGTAAACAACGCACTTTCGAACTATATTAAAAGAATATCACAGTCAAATCAAAAAGTAAACACCCGTTCCGAACAAATTTTCTAAGAATTTTCAGAAAGTTTTCGAAAAAAATCAATATGTTTTCGGAACAGGAATTGGAGCAAAATCGAACCTGTAACGATTTCTTACAAGTTGCCTTGCTTTGATATGGCATATTTGATATTATCGAGACAGGAAGCAACGGGAGAGAACAATTAATCCGCTGTCAAAAAAGGCTCCTTCGCGGTTTTGCGGGGAGCCTTTTTGTTTGCTAAAAAGTACGGCCTATAGGTCTTTGATGATTTCTTCGACCTTGTCTTTTGCGTCTCCGAAGAGCATCTGTGAATTCTCTTTGAAGAAGAGCGGATTCTGAACGCCGGCGTAGCCTGTGGCCATTGAGCGCTTGAATACGATGACGTTCTGTGCCTTCCAAACTTCGAGGACCGGCATGCCTGCGATAGGTGAGCCCGGGTCTTCGAGAGCGGCAGGATTGACGGTATCGTTTGCTCCGATGACGAGTACGACTTCCGTATCTTCGAGGTCCTCATCAATTTCGTCCATTTCGAGAACGATGTCGTAGGGAACCTTGGCTTCAGCGAGAAGAACGTTCATGTGGCCTGGCAGACGTCCTGCAACAGGATGGATTCCGAAGCGAACGTTGATGCCTTTTTCTCTGAGCTTTTCGGTGAGGCTTGCAACAGCACCCTGTGCCTGTGCAACGGCCATTCCGTATCCGGGAGCGATGACGACAGACGATGCATTCTTCAGCATGTCAGCAGCGTCGGCAGCCGAAATCTCACGATGCTCGCCATAGTCTTTTTCTTCGCCTTTGACAGCACCGTCGGAGCCGAAACCACCGGCTATTACTGATATAAATGAACGGTTCATAGCTTTGCACATCATGAATGAGAGGTATGCACCCGAAGAACCTACGAGCGCACCGGTGATGATGAGCAGGTCGTTGTTGAGTGTGAAACCGGCAGCCGCTGCAGCAAATCCTGAATACGAGTTCAGCATTGAGACTACAACGGGCATGTCGCCGCCGCCGATGGAAGCCACGAGGTGGAGTCCGAGGAGAAGGGCGAGAACCGTCACGACAGAAATCAGGATGAGCCCCGTTGAACCTTCGGGGTGGTTGACAAATATTACCGTCAAAACGATGAATGCGACAAGAGCTCCAAGGTTCAGGATGTTGTGTCCTGGAAGTGTGAGCGGAGTTGACTTGATCTTCGCAGACAGCTTGAGGTAAGCGATGATTGATCCGGTGAATGTAACAGCACCGATGAAGATACCGATGAAACTCTCACCGCTGTGAAGTCCCGTGAAGTGGCCTTCAGCGACACTTGAATAGTATGCTGCCCAGCCAACGAGGACCGCAGCAAGACCAACGAAACTGTGGAACAGAGCGATAAGCTCGGGCATGCCGGTCATTTCGACCTTCTTTGCCTTGAGGATACCGATGATTGCGCCGATGATCATTGCGATAATGATGGCGGCTATCGTCCAAGTGGGCGCAGCCGGAACCATTTCGAACTCGCCGAAACCTTCGATGGTCTCGATCTGTCCGAGACCGATTGCGATGAGTGCAAACACGAGTGCAAGTGCCATACCGATGGCACCGAAGATATTTCCGCGCTTTGAGGTCTCATGCTTAGAAAGACCGGCCAACGCTAGTATGAAGAGGAGACCCGCGATGATGTAGGAACCCTGAATTAAAGATATTGACATAGTTTAACCCTATTAACCCTTTCTAAACATCTTGAGCATACGATCCGTAACGGTGAAACCACCGAATACATTGATGCTTGCAAGAAGAACACCCACAACGGATAGAATGAAAATAACCAAATCCGTAGAATTGGAAACGACATCGCCGATGGCCAAATCACTTGGAATGAATGTAAATCCAGCCAGACAGCCGACAATGATGATGCCGGAAATGGCGTTTGTAACACTCATAAGAGGTGTGTGAAGTGAATGCGATACATTGCCGATGACATAGAAGCCGATGACAAGTGAGAGTGCAAATACCATGAAGTGACCGAGTAGGTCAGACGGTGAAGCGAAGAAGAGTGCGAGAAGTGCTAAGGCAGCGATTGCGCCAACAGCGTAGGTCACCTTGGGGTCTCTCGGCTTCTTTTCTTCCTTTACTACCGGTGCCGCTGCTTCCTGTGTGGGAGCTGCCGAAACTGAAATCGGAGGTGCAGGCCATGTAACCTCGCCCTTGTCCGCTACGAGCACGCCGCGTTGAACAACGTCGTCGAGGTCGAGGACGAGTTCACCGTCGTTTTTGCCAGGGGTGAGGAGCTTCATGATGTTGACGATATTCTGTGAGAACAGCAGCGAGCTCTGTGTCGGTAGACGACCAGGGAGGTCTGTGTAACCGATGATCTTGACGCCGTTTTCTGTTGTAACGACTTCGTCCGGCTTGGAACCCGCGACGTTTCCGCCGGCTATCGCTGCCATATCGACGATGACTGAGCCGGGCTTCATTGAAGCGACCATTTCCTCAGTAATAAGGCGAGGTGCAGGCTTTCCGGGGATAAGTGCCGTCGTGATGATGATGTCGTTTATCTTTGCCTGCTCAGCATACATACGTGATGCGGCTTCAGCAAAATCTGCGGAAGCTTCCTTTGCATAACCGTCCGTGGACTTCTGAGCTTCGGCACCTTCTGGAAAGACGAATGATGCGCCCATCGACTCGACCTGTTCGGCAACTTCTGCGCGGATGTCAGTAGCACTGACGATAGCTCCGAGTGAGTTTGCTGCTCCTATTGCAGCGAGACCCGCAACACCGGCTCCCGATACGAAGACCTTTGCAGGTGGCACCTTGCCGGCTGCCGTGATCTGTCCAGTGAAGAATGAACCAAACTCGTTTGCAGCTTCGATGACCGCTTTGTAACCGCCGATGTTTGCCATCGAGGAGATGACGTCCATCGACTGCGAGCGCGACAGACGCGGAACCGAGTCCATTGCGAGCACTGTCAGACCCTGCTTTGCGACCTTCTCGAGAAGTTCGGGTGAGCGAGGTGCTGCCATCAGACCGATGAGAATTGTGCCAGCCTTCATCTTGCTGATTTCATCGTCGTTCGGCTCGTTGATTTTGATGACTATGTCGTTTGCCCAAACATCGTCTCCGCCGACAATTTTCGCGCCGGCTTCTACGAATTCATCGTCTGGGAACGAGGCTAAATCACCTGCGCCCGTCTCTACAGAAACGGTGTAGCCGAGTTTGACCAACTGTGCGACGGACTTCGGTGTCCCCGCAACTCTGGTCTCGCTGGCTAGCGATTCTTTAGGAATTCCAATATTCATGCGTTTTCCTCCATTTATATCTTCCTCCATTAGTGAAAACCGTGTTGTCGGCTGATAAAGCCGATTCTTCGGTCATTATTACATACTCACAAATCTTAGCGTAGAAACGCTTCCATGTAAATAGAAACTGAAATTGGCGCAATTTTCGCATTATTTGTGAAAATTAAACCAATTCACTCGCGGGGTCGCGGGAGCCCAGTAATTATTGTATAATTAATCACGTGCCTTGAATTTGGGGCACTGATGTTTGGAGGAAGTAATGTTACTGAGTAATGAAGAATATATTGATGGCTTGATAACGAAGGCCAAGGCGGCGCAGAGGATTGCCGAGGGGTTTTCGCAGGAACGCGTCGATGAGTTGACCGAGGCTGTCGCCTACGCGCTCACCATTCCCGAGGCCGCGGAGCATTTCGCGAAGCTGCTCGTAAGTGAGTCCGGCATGGGCGTCTGGGAGCACAAACAGGCGAAGATATACAGCAAGGTGAAAGGCAGTTACGCACAGATGAAAAGCGAGAGAACCGTCGGCCTCATAGATTCGAATAAGGAGACGGGTATCGATACCTACGCGAGACCGATGGGCGTCATCGGAGCGGTCATGCCGGTTACGAACGGCGAGGCGACCCCGATGGTCAAGTCCCTGATGGCGATAAAGACGAGAAATGCGATAATTCTCTCGCCACACCCCAAGGCGGCAAAGGTGAATATGGCGGTAACGGACGCCGTGAGGGCGGTGCTGAAAAAGTTCGATGCGCCCGAAGACCTCATTCAGCCAGTTGCCCCCGAATACGTATCCATTGAAACGAGCCAGATACTGATGAAGAAAGTTGATTTCATATTGGCGACGGGAAGCACGCCAATGGTTCGTCAGGCCTATAGCTCGGGGATACCAGCCATCGGAGTCGGCACGGGAAACGTCGTCTGTATCATCGACGAAACGGCCGATTTGCAGGCGGCAGCGGAGATGATAGTTCGCTCGAAGTCCTTCGACAACGCGACGTCATGCTCGACCGAAAACAACATCATAGTAATGGAAGAGATTTACGATTCTTGGGCGGCCGAGATGGAGAGGGCCGGTGCTGTGCTCGTGCGTGAGGGCTCTTCCGCGAAATCCAAATTACTCAAGGCGCTTTGGCCGGAATCTCCTGCCAATCACAGACTGAACAGGGCGGTAGTCGCGAAGTCCGCCAAGGAAGTTTCCTGCGTGGCGGGGATAGAAATACCGGACGGCGCAAAGCTCATATTGGTGGAAGAGAACGGCGGCTACGGCAACGAGTTCCCCTTCACCGGAGAAAAGCTCGCACCTGTTGCCGGTGTCAGAAAGGCGAAAAACTTCGACGACGCGATTGAAAAATTACTGAATATTTTGGACTACATGGGCAAGGGACATTCGGTCAGTATCCATACGAAACGTGGCGAAAGGGTGCAGAAGATGGGAGAGGTCGTTCCCGTTTGCAAGATAGTTGTCAATCAGCCGCAGTCGCTGACGAATAGTGGCAGCTGGACCTGCGGTTTTCCCACATCGATGACGCTCGGTTGCGGCACGTGGGGGCACAACAGCATTTCGCACAACGCCACCTTTAGGGATTTGCTGAATTTCGTATACGTCAGCAGGGAAATCCCATCGTGGCAACCCAAGGACGAAGAGCTTTTCAGCGAGAAGATAAGGAGTGTATTCAAATGAGTGAGATAGCGGAGAAGAGTAAGCTTTACAATTTGCATTCTTGGGCGGCGCAAGGGGCGCTTGACCCTACCGTTGTTACTCGGGCGGAAGGCATTTACTTCTGGGACGAAGACGGCAAGAGATACTATGACATGAGTTCGCAGCTCGTCAACTCAAACCTTGGGCACGGCAACAGGGCCTTGATTGAGGCCATCAAAAATCAGGCGGAGAGCCTCCCCTTCATCGGCCCTGGATACGCGCTGGATGTCCGCTCTTCTGCCGCCGAAAAGATCGTGCGGTTTGCCGGTCCTGCCTTTGAAGGCGGCAAGGTGTTTTTCACCAATGCCGGAGCCGACGCAAACGAAAACGCGATAAAATTTTGCAAGGAATACACGGGTAGATGGAAGATACTTTCCATGTACAACTCCTATCACGGCTCGTCTTTCGGAGCTTCATCACTGACCGGTGAGGCGCGAAGGTTCAGCGCGGAGCCAGGGGTGCCTGGGTTCTTCCACTTCGATGGGCCATACGCGTATAGAGCGCCTGAGCAGGTGCACTTTGAGACCGAAGCGGACGTTACTTCCTATTATCTAGGCAGACTTCACGAGGCTATTATAAGGGAAGGTCAGGATCTCATCGCCGGCATATTCATGGAAACCGTCGTCGGCTCAAACGGGGTGCTCGCACCGCCGACAGGCTATCTGGCAGGGGCACAGGAACTCTGCAACAAATACGGCATCATGCTAGTGCTCGACGAAGTAATGGCAGGTTTTTTTCGGACGGGCACGAGGTTTGCCTTCCACCAATTTGACGTGAAGCCCGACATCGTTACCTTTGCGAAGGGTTCAACCTGCGGCTATGTGCCACTCGGCGGTGTCTTATTAAAGAAGGAAATAGCAGATTTCTTCGACGAAAATAAGATGTGGAACGGTCTGACTTACTCAGCACACCCGATGGGGCTTGCCGCGATGATAGCAGCTTTGAATGAATACGAAAGGCTTGGGATAGAAGCGAATGTGAAAAAGCTCGGCGGTGTCTTGGCGGAAGTCTTGAATGACATGACCGCGAGGCACGTCTCTATCGGTCAAGCGAGATATATCGGCCTATTCTCGCAGGTCGAGCTCGTGAAGAGCAGACATACAAAGGAGAAGTTCGACGCACCTACCATCGCGAAGGTCGTCAGGCTACTCTCTGGCAAAGGCTTTGCAACCTATAGCAACGAAAGCGGAATCATGGTGGCACCTCCGCTCATCATCACCGAGCAGGAATTACGGGAGGCTCTTGCGATTTTCGACGAAGTTTTGGACGAGGTCGACAAACTGACAAATTAGTAGTCATAGTGAGCACCACGAGCGTGAGCGTGCTAATCTTTGATTTTGTAATGGGCTGATAGGCTATCGAGCTGTTTTGCTTGGTCGGATAGCTGCGCCGCCGATGCCGCAGACTCCTCAGCGAGTGCAGAATTTGTGTGCACTATCTTGGCTATCTGGTCAATAGTCTGGCTGATTTCATTCACGGCATTGCTCTGCTCAAGTATAGTTTGGCTGAGAGTCTTCACTCTTTCCATATTGCCGGACGAAAGCTGACCGATTCTCACCATACCTTGAGTGGCGTTTTCAACAATTTTGTTTCCGAGTTCAACATTCCGAAGATCGGCGCTGATGAGCTCGGACGTATTTCTTGCCGCGTCGGCCGATCTGGTTGATAGTTCCCTCACCTCATCGGCGACAACCGCAAATCCCTTGCCGTGTTGGCCCGCACGTGCCGCCTCAACCGCAGCATTGAGCGCCAGTATATTCGTCTGAAATGCGATACTTTCAATGACGTCGCTGACCGACGAAATGCTGTGTGCACTACCGGTGATGTCGTCCATTGTCGCAGCCATCTTCCGCATGTCCTCGCCGATTTCCTTGATAATTTTCGTGTATTCCACTATGGTGTCAATCACTTCATTTGCCTTTGCCGAATTGGCTGCGGCACTTTTTTGAAGCTCCTTGACGGTAACTGCAAATTCGGATATGGCGGAGGATTGTTCGTTGCTACCTTCCGCGAGGCTGTAAGAACCGTTTGCTATCTGTGTCGATGCAACTGCGATTTGTCCCGAGGCCTCCTTCATATTTCTTATGAGAGTGCGCTGGTTTTCTATCACCGCTTGAATGGAAAATACAAGGCCGTCACCGTCCGTCGTAGGCACGAGGTCCTCCGTGAAATCGCCCTCCCTAAGGTGCCCGAAAAACTCGATGTCGAAACTCATTCTGCCCACGAGCTTCCTCTGACATTCCGCAATCCTCCCGACTTCGTCATCGGACTTGAATTTGGTAGGCGCAGGGGGCTTGCCTTCAGACACCTGCTCAATACCCGCTATCACAGCATTGAGCGGCCTTATGACCGTTTTGTCCAGATTGCTGTAAATAGAAATGACTACTATGAGGAAAATCGCATAAAGTACTGCGCATGAAAATGCCGAAATGATGAACAATTTGTCCGCGCCGCCGCCTATGTCGTATATGACATACAGTCCGAGCGCTATCACAACCAAAAGTATGGTGCCTGAAAAAATTCCGATTGCCTTGAATTTAGAAAAAAAGCTTTTGCCGTTTGTCATCGTGATGCCTCATGTTCAAAGAATAATAATTACACATATACCTGTATTATAGTACATTACGCCAATAAATTGCAGTAAATTTCATAGGAGACAGGTCCGCTGTCCTGTTTTCTGGAAAAAAGTAAGACAGCGGACCTGTCCCCTATCGTTTACTTCGGGTCAATGAAAAGGTTGCTTTCGTGTAGTCTGTGAATATGAGCCGTTTACTCGAGAAATATTCTCGTAAAGGGCTTGAATCTCGAGTAAATAGGTGATATTCACGGAAAAGTAGCGTTTTTTTGTGAATACAAGCCACTTACTCGAGATTTGGGCCTTTGGGGATTGACTCAGAGATACGACTTCTTTATGGGGTTGTGCTTTTTTTGCGCCCAGGCTGTGCTTTTTGTTGTAGCTCGGGAAAGTGGCGATTTGCGTAGAAATATGGCCGAAAAACTACGCAAATCGGCGGTTTCCCGAGATGGGGCTTGACTTAGTAATATTTGATGAATTAAATTCAATTATTGTCAAATAATGGTTGACATGGTGTATTTTACATGATACTTTATGTGAATGGTTATTGTTTTGTGATTTGATTTTGGAAAGTGGGTATGGTTTGGGGATACATAAGGTTAAGGATAATAGTTTGAAGTTGATACTTGATGATCATGAGTTGTTTGTCGAGTTTTTGCGGGATTTCATTGAGGTGGATTTGCTGAAGAGTGTTGCACCGGAAGATGTTGAGGACATTACTGAGCGGTTTCTGCCGCTGTTTGATGAGAATAAGGATTCCGATACTGTGAAACGCATAAGGCTTAAAGGCGATGATGAATCTCCGCTCTATGTGGTGGCCTTGGTCGAGCACGAATCCGGCGTGAACTTTCGCGCTTCGTTTAAAATGCTTCATTACATTACGCTCATTTTGAGCGATTATGAGAAGATGGTGAATAAGGAGAAAAATGGGATTATCTATAGGAGGGACTTCAAGTATCCGCCTGTGCTTCCTATTGTCTTTTA
>JAISKC010000088.1 GCA_031261345.1 Eubacteriales Family XIII. Incertae Sedis bacterium
TACATCAAGCGAGCAGCGGAAATCATCCGCGTAGTGAATCTTGATCAGAAGGAGCGAGATATGCTTAGTAGACAGGAACGAGGCGAGGAGCTTTGGGCATCTATTGAACTCATGAAAATCAGAGAAGCCCGCCAAAAGGGTCTTGACGAGGGCAGGACTGAGGGCAAAATTGAGGGTGAGGCTACGGGCAGAACTGAGGGCGAGGCGCGAAAAGCTGAAAAAGTTGCTCGAAAGATGAAGGCTGACGGACTTGATGTTGCTCTTATTGCGAAGTATACAGGGATTTCTGCTGAAGAGATTGAGAAGTTATAGGGCGAGGCATAGTGCAATTTGCAATAAATGCGGAGTTTCGGCTCCGCTTTTTTAATTCCAACCGATGGTGGGGAACGGCTCAACCAAGGCTGCGTCTTGCTTTTTGGGCTCCGCTTTTTGTTGTAGCGCGGGAAATCGGCGATTCGCGTCGAATTTGGGCTGTTTTTCTACGCAAATCGACAGTTTCCCGAGGTGGAAGTAGGGGACAGGTCCGCTGCCCTGGTTTTTGCCATATTTTTGCCATGTTATTTCCAGAAAACGAGACAGCGGACCTGTCCCCTATCGTTACTTGCTTGGATTTTACTAAGTCTTTACAAAATCTATACGTGGATTTTATTGAATAATCTTTGTTTTGGGGTGATAATTTTTTTGTAGATTGTAATTTTGTTTATTTGATGATAGTGGCTTGTTTTTTGTTTTTAGAATTGTTTTGAAAAAAAAGCAGGGATTTTCTTTTGGATTTTGTCTGTTAGTAATGTTGGACAATCTTTGATTTGGTATTGGGAGAAGGATAGGGAACATTGAGTAATAAAATGGGGAAGAAAAGCTTTGCCATGACGCGGCACGAACAGCATTGGGAAATATTCCCGTGTGTGTGTGTGTGTGTGTGTGTGTGTGTTGCCTCGTTCTATGGGAGTTTTTATCCAGTAATTTAATTTCAGTAAAATTTATTGCAGTAGGCGGTATCGCTATGACGGCGGTATTGATGGTTATTACACTTTGCGTTTTTTTGCGTGAGGTGTTTTTTGATGTCTTGAAACTGTTTGGTTTTGAGTATGGTAAAACTTTTTTGGAAATTGCAAGGACTGGATTCACTGGTGAGTGCAGGAGCACTCCCAGCACAGGTCGGGTCAGGCCCACGCTCGCTTTGCTCGCTATGACGGCAGTTGTTGGTCGGGTAGACCACCCCGTCAGCTTTGCTGCCACCCAAAACAGGAGCGGGAATGAGGACTGGATTCACTGGTGCTTGCAGGAGCACGCCCAGCACAGGTCGGTTCATACCCGCAATGACAAGGATGACTCTGTCATTCCGGCCGCTGAGCCGGAATCTACTGGTGGTGATGAGGGCTGGATTGCGGGTCGAGCCCGCAATGACAGGGCTGGTGATGGGTTTGTTTTGGTTAGAAGTAATTGTTGTATAGGCACTTTGCGGTTTTTTGCGTGAGGTTTTTTTTGTGTTTTTTATGGAAGGAATTTTGATAGGGGGACGTTATGGGCGGTAGGTTGTTGAAGGAAAAAGTTTTTAGGTTTTTGGCGAGGGCTGGATTTACTGGTGCGTGCAGGGGCACGCCCAGCACAGGTCCGCGCTTCGCTCACGCTTGCTTTGCTCACTATGACGAGCTGAGGACTGGATTCACTGGTGGGAATGAGGGCTGGATTGCGGGTCAAGCCCGCAATGACGGCATTTTTGATGGTTATTACACTTTGCGTTTTTTTGCGTGAGGTGTTTTTTGTGTTTTTTATGGAAGGAATTTTGATAGGGGGACGTTATGGACGGTAGGTTGTTGAAAGAAAAAGTTTTGTTGTTTTTGGCTAGGGCTGGATTGCTTCGCTTTGCTCGCAATGACGAGATGAGGGGTGGATTCACTGGTGCTTGCAGGAGCACTCCCAGCACAGGTCGGGTTGAGCTTGCAATGGACAGACGGGACCACCCCGTCAGCTTTGCTGCCACCCCTCCACAGAGGGGAATTAAGGCGGGGCGTCGTGGTTTGGGGAAGCGGCTTGGTGCTGTTGCGCTTGCTTTTGCTTTGCTTTTTACTACTATTGTTGTGGATATTGCGGGGACTGGTGAGGCTCATGCTTCGGGACCTGAGGGTGATGTGATCTACAACTATCCGTATAATCCGCCTACCGCTACAAATACAAATGGCAATTGGTCACCTGATTTTGCTTCCAGTATCAATTGGACATATGGAAAAGATATCATGGCCAAACATTCGGGATATGATATGGCATATACTGCGGAGTCAGGAGACTTTTCGCATTGGGGTGTGAATCATACACCAGATGAGAAGGAACTAGCATCAGCGGGATATCGAAAGGGGACTTCCGGCTATTTCAACGGTGCACCTACACCTGACCATACGGTCATCAAGGATAACAGAATATCGTTTTTTGGATATGCTAAGCCAAGTTATATGGATTATCTATTTACAGAGGAATATAGCGGTATCCATCATTTTGAATTCAACCTTTATCCGGAGCAAATGATCTTTCATACGTTTTATGAATCGGGATTCTTTTTCAACGGCACTATGGAGAATGGCTATTATACCGGCTATGCCATCATCATGCAGTGTGGCAATGCCGAAGGTATGATGGCGGGCGGTACGGCAACCTTCAAACTTTATTATATTGATGGTGAAAAATGGGATGAGTATTGTCACCCTGATTTCGCTAAGCGTAAACACATAGCCACATTCAAGACAGGGATTCAAAACCAAGATGAGACATCATTTCATATAAGTATAGATATTGACCCTGAGTCAGGTGCCTTTGATCTATATGTAGATGACACTCACGTTGCCTCGGAGACTTCAACAAGGGTTGTGAAAAGAGGTGGTAGAGGCGGTGAAGGCTTTGGTTTTTTCACAGGATATTATGACCACAGTTGCAGTATTCTCACGGTGATTCGATATGATGATTTCATGTTTAAGAGTGGAACACCTGAACCAATTCCTGTGGATGCCACAGTAAAATTTCGGATAGGCGGTGATGAGAATACCGTGATACGTCCTGATGAAACAGAAATCGGTTATTATAAACAGTATTATAAGATTGTCCAACCGCCAGAGATTGAATACGAAGGGGAAATATATAGACTAATCAATAATTCGCGTTCACTATCGGTTAGAAAAGATATGCAACTTGAATATTTAGGAGTATCAAAGGCTAACGAAACGACTTTATATTATATTTTAGATTCGACGGATTCGACGGATTCGAATGATGGGGATCCGAAGAAGACCGCTCGTGTGAATGATGGAGCATGGGATACAGGAGAAGCGGAAGATCCCATCGTCGTCAAGCGCGGTGATACTGTGGAATACAAAATAGACATTCCGGTTGATATTGAGTTGCCAATGTTAGCACTTGGGAGTACTGGGACGACTGCAGCAGATGTTTATAATCAGCCAAACGCATATCCAAATGTAGGCAAGGCAAATATTAGAAAAATTCGTTTTGTCAATTTTCAAAAGAATTATGGGTCATCTAGTAGTTTCATAAAAGACCATTTCATTGAGGGAACAAGGTACTCTGTATGGGTCGATGATGGTGTTGAATATGAAATAATAAAGGCATGGGATGCAACATACGCTGAGAGCGATAGTGTAAATAGAGTAATTGCCTTTATTGTGCCAAACTCTACGCAACCTAGCGGCGGCTATACACTCTATCTTGGCGGTTTTGGCGGGGTTCGCATGAGCGATTTTGATGGGACTACAATGCAGTTCCGTGGCTTTGACTATTTAACAGAGTCGTTCGACTTTACGAATTTCTATACGGATCGAGCAAAAAATATGGATTATATGTTCTATGGCGTCAATATACACGGTTTGGAGGATGCCGATTTATCCACTTTAAACACATCAAATGTTACTTCTATGATGTATATGTTTTACAATACTATGCAAACCACTGGTGTTGACGATGATGATGATTATTTGGATTTGGATTTAACAGGTTTTGATACGAAGAATGTAAAAACTTTCAACGGTATGTTTTCGATTTATACTTATTCTGGACGTGATTCTTTTATTAGATCTATTGATCTTAGCAATTTTGACATGAGTAGCGCTGAAGATTTAACCCGTATGTTTGAAGAATGTGAGAATCTCGAAACACTGAAAATCAACAACTGGTACTTTACGAAACCAGTGAATATGTACTATATGTTTAAGTCTTGTCGGTCTTTAGACTTTTCCGATATTGATTTTTCAACATGGAGGAATGCGCAACCTACGAATATGCAAAATGCGTTCGATGCGTGTACTTATCTCGAAACAATTGATCTTCGAAATTTTGATTTATCAAAACTCACAAATCTTTATTATACGTTTATGAGTTGTACTAACCTGAAAAATTTCATGACAGGTGTCGTTGATTTTGAAACGGTTCCTAGTATGAGTGGGGCATTCAGAAGTTGTTCTAATCTTGAAGTAATTGACCTAAGTCGTTGGACATTTCCAGAAGGTTATTCATTGGGTGTAGCGGCAGATATGTTCAAGAGTTGTACCAGACTGAAAAGTCTTTATATTGAGGATTGGAAATTTAAATCGGGAACAACCAATAACGGTACACCGATGATTAGTGGTTCAGCATATCGTGTTGGTGTATACTGCAAGAATGAAGATGTGCTAAATTCTATACTTCTTTCAACAACGACTATTACAAAATATCTAGTCGAAGATTACATAAATGAGTTAACTTTCCCTGACACATTGCCAATATGGGAACCAAATGTGACTAATGGTGCTACATATTCGCCACAACAGTATACTTTCTTCGTGATTGATGAAATTCCGGAGCATATGACAATCATAGATTCTGTGGACGGCATCACTGGCGGAGCTTCGCACAGTGTTGACGCAGATGGACGGACTATCACATGGACATTGAATCCATACCCCGATACTTTCCCAGATACACTGACCGTGAAGGTGAAGGCTGATGACGATACACCATTGGACACGCATTTCGACAATTTTGCCACTTTGTATCGTAATTCAGATATTGTTTCGGATACAAATTATACCTACCATCTTTATAAAGACAACAATGAAGTCAACGAGCAGTATTATATCTATGACGGTGGCGCATCAGATGTACAGCTTGCACCTGACAATAATTTCAATGGGTATTTGCCCATTGAAGTATCGCAGGGCGATGACTTTTTGCTTGCAGACGCCAGTGCACCTACGACGCTATCAGGGCATTACTATTACGGCTATCAGTATATCGATCCTGATGATGACCCCGACAGGACGAATCCTGGCGAGATTCATGAGGGGACTTTGCCGGATACTATCTTCTCAAATATAAATGGCAACAAAACCATCAGGTATTTCTATACACCTACACCAACTCACCCCATCAAACATGAAGTGGTCGTTCGCTTCTTTGATGATACCGGCAAGGTGATAAAGACCGAGGTTGTAGACTCTTTGCCTGTCGGCGGAGACTACTATATGCCGATGAGCTATCTGAATACAATCAACGATGGCAGCAAAGATTGGAATTACTACGACTATAAGCTTTCGAATCCGGCGGAGGTGCCGACTGATTCGGAGACTCCTATGAATCCGGGGCCTCCTCCCGTTGGCACACAGCCCGATATGAGTGTTGTAGAAAATATGCCACAGTTTGCGAATATCAATGAGACGAAGTATATCGATTTGTATTTCACCGATACTCCTGTCGTCACGGTGCACTTCGCTGAGTATCTCAATGAATCGCATATACTGAAAAATGAGATTTCCTACTTTGTGGCAAGCGGTTCAATATTCACTCCATCTGCTTCACTGCGCGACAATATCATCACAAATATCGGAAAGAAATATGAATACGTCAACTATTGGTCGCTCGACGATGGGGCACTTACACTTGGCAATCCTGCAAATATAGAAAATGTCACGAAGAACCATGATTTGACGCTCTATTTCCGCACGAAATTCAATATCGTGGAGAAGTATCACGGAAATGATTATGAGGTTCATCACGATGGAGAAATCGTGCAGGCTACGGAGCTACATGCTCCTGACTCCACTGATAAATACGGTGGTGAGAGCTTCACCGGTACACCTCCGCTCAGCTTCCCCGACCCTGATGGTGGAGATACAACATGGTATTACATCGGCTATCGTGCAATTGATGATGACAATGCATACATCAATCCTGGGTATCCGCCAGCTCCACTCGTGCCAAATGTTACAGATGACTACACGTTCATCTATGTATATGAGCAGAGAGCGACCGATCCTGATGAACCGACCATCTCCAAGACGGCGAGTGTCTACGATGACAGCCTTGCAACTTGGCGTGATGAGGATGATTCCGGCGATGTGGACAGGCATATACCTGTTTCCGAGGGCGATATCGTCAAGTACACAATCAGTGTCAATGTGCCTGAAAATTATAGTGGAGTTAATGCTGGTGGTGAAATCAAAGATTTTGATAGTGCTGGTATGGATATGTATATCGCACCTGTCGAAGGGGACTATATCCTTGAAACATGGGGTGCACAAGGTGGTTTTGGTGGTGGACGCGGGGGCTACTCTAAGGGTGAAGTACATCTGACTGCCGGTGAAACTTTGTATGTTTATGTCGGAGGACTTGGTTTTAACGGCGGTGGCACTGCAGGGGACAGCAGTTTTTACGGCGGCGGCGGTACAGATATACGTATCGGAGTGGACAGCCTATATAGCCGTGTTATCGTAGCCGGTGGTGGCGGTGGTACTTCAGACGTACGTAACGGTACTGGCGGCTATGGTGGTGGAACAAGTGGTAATAGTGGAGGTAAAGGGATTTCTTCTTTGTCTAGTTCGGGAGGCGGGACCCAGACCGGTGGTGGCATACAGGGCTATTACAGTGGTGGTCTATCTCAAACATCAGGATTCGCAGGCTCCTTTGGTTTGGGTGGTCAAGCTCAGAGCTCCACAAATGGTAACGGCGGCGGTGGCGGCGGTGGTTGGTATGGTGGCGGCGGTGGTGCAAGCGGTTATAGTTCCCAATACGCCTATGCCGGTGGCGGCGGCGGCGGTTCGGGCTTTGTTTTCACATCGAGCAATCCTGTTTCAGGTTATGCATTAGATAACAAGTATATGTTGACCGACGCCAAAACCATTGCAGGTAATCTGTCCATGCCAAATCCTAATGGTGGAACAATGATAGGAAAAACAGGTGTTGGGTTTGCAAGGATTACTCCACCGGCGGCAGGTATAGAACCAATTACGGTCAATGATACTCTCCCTAAGGGGTTGACATACGTGCCCGGTACGGCGCGCTCTTCCGATAATAGAGCGGTATTTACTTCATCTCCGGCAGACCCGAATGGAAGGGATCTTCAATGGCAGACGGGAGGTTTACCTATTGGCACTTCAACTTTCACCGTTCAAGCGAGGGTCAACAAGGCGTCGGGCGTGTTTATCAACACAGCGACGGCACTTATAGATGAGAAGACGCTCATTTCAAATTCAACCTTCCATGAAGCGGGATTTAGTCTCACCGAGCGATTCCGAGATTATGACGATCTTACCGATGAAATCAGGCCCGACCAGTCTATTGCGGCTGAGCCCGATAGCGAGTACATCGAAAATGTGCGCCCGATCGACGGTTGGGAGTATGTCGGCTGGTATCTGGACGATGACGCCGAAAAAAAT
This sequence comes from Eubacteriales Family XIII. Incertae Sedis bacterium, assembly GCA_031261345.1. GTDB lineage: Bacteria > Bacillota > Clostridia > Peptostreptococcales > Anaerovoracaceae > JAISKC01. The sequence continues at coordinate 7,692 of JAISKC010000088.1, forward strand.
AGCGGCAATTTGGCAACCGGTACAGCGAACCCCGAGACACCAGTAGCCGGTACCTTGTATCCCGGCTCGCCTACACCTGCGCAAATTATCGCGTCAATAAAAGGACCGCATACCATCACCTATGTATATAAGAAGGGTTTGAATATCAAGGCGGCGGATCCTGCCACTGGCACGGCGGTGCAGACGGGAGATGAGATAGAGTATACCGTTACCGGCGTTGCAGAAGAGGCGGGCACGCTTGAAATCACGGATGAGCTCGATGAGCGTTTGGGCGTGCCGTATGACATCGATAATGATGGCGTTTATACGGCGGGCACACATACTATCAAGTGGGAATTTTCGGGGCTTTCGGCCGGAGTTAAGAAAACGGTCAAATTTAGGGCTAAGGTGGTCGGCATTACTGGCGCAGTTAGAAATGAGGCTGGGATAAAGAATAATGCTGCTCAAAAGACTACGAATGAGACTGAGCATCCGATTGAAAATCTCAAGAGGGCGAATCCCTCATCGGGGACAACGGTCAACACGGGAAGTGAAATCACCTACACGGTCACGGGCACGGCTACCAAAGCGGGCGATATGACCATTACCGACAAACTTGACTCTCTGCTCGGAGTGCCTACGGCACATACGGACGCGAGTGGAACGTATGTTTACGACGATACTACGCACACTATCACATGGGAGTTTGCGGGTCTTTCCATTGGCGATACAAGGACCGTAACTTTCACTTCAAAGGTTTCTGGCAATATCGGGCCGGTGCTGAATCAGGCTGAGATAGACAACAAGGGCGATGTGAGGCTCACGAATGAGACTGAGCACCCGATCGACAATCCCAAGACGGCGACTCCGCCATCGGGGAGTACCGTTCAGACCGGAGAGGCTATTGCCTATACTATCAAGGGCGTTGCCGAGGCCGCAGGTAGCCTGACCATTACTGACAAACTTGACCAAAAGCTCGGAGAGCCGACGGTATATTTCAGTGATGGCGGAAACTACTTATACAATCCCAGCACGCATACTATCACGTGGACGTTCACGGGGCTTTCTAAGGGAGATACCAAGATAGTTCAGTTCACGTCTCTTGTGGTGGGCGAGCTTGGCGTGGTCAAGAATAAGGCTGATATCATTCAGAATGACAGCAGTAGCAAGACTACGAATGAGACGGAGCACCCGATTGAGGAGCCGGACGATCGTATCGTTCCATTGATTTCGGCGGAGGTGGACAAGGATACTATTCGGCGGACTTCGGCGGCTTATGTGAGCCTCCCTGGCAAGGAGGGGTTTGACAATGTCGGGCTTGCTGATGAACGTTATCGGTATGACATCGATTTTCGGTCCACTTCGAATGTGCCTTTGGACGAGTTTGTTGTGGACGATCCGCTCGAGGCAGTAACGGCAGGGCAGATTGTGCTCGAGGAGCTTTTGACTCCGGTAACTTGGGGTGATGAGGATGGCAAGCTCTATGTGCTCTATCAGACGAATAAGGCTTTCAAGGGAGAGCCTGGGATCGACAGCAATCCTTCTAAGAAGAATAAGAATTACTCGAATAAGGGGTATAGGCTCTGGGCCGGACCTGTTTCTGCGGATAGCAGCTCTTATCTTGCGGTTTCCGATTTGGGGCTGGCTAAGGGCGAGTATATAACGGCTGTGCGGTTTGATTTTGGGGCTGTTGCGGTTGGATTCACCAGTAAGAATTATAGCGATGTGTCGCAGAATGGCGAGTGGCGCGATAAGGATGGGAATATCATTTTGCCTACTAAGGAGGATGCGGCTAAGATTGTGGTGCTTGCTGAGGGCGAGGGCGAGGACTGGATTGCGGGTCAAGCCCGCAATGACAGTGCGGGCAAGGGCAGGGCTGGATTGCCACGCTCCGCTCGCAATGACGGGAGTAAGGGCGAGGGCACGGGCACGGGCGAGGGCAAGGACTGGATTGCGGGTCAGGCCCGCAATGACAGGGCTTTGGCTACTGGGCTCAGCGGGAATGTTGGTGATTGGAGGCCTGTTTCTGGTCGGGGGGATTATGCTGCTGGTGCTGCTGCGGCTACGGGACTTGCGCCTGCTATGTATCTTGTGTCTGCCGCTCAGGCTATGGACGAGGTGAATATCGTTACATCTGTGTCTGCTAAGGCGGCCAAGGAAAATGCCACTGATTTTGATCAGGATGCTGTTTTGACTCGGGTGTTTTCCAGCTTTGAGATGAACCCTGAGGTGTTTGATCCCAGTGGGTCTATCAGTGAGAATAGCTTCATTGAGAATGCAGAGAAGAATGGCGTCGTGATGCGGGGCGGTAAGTGGTATGACGCGAAGACAGGGAAGCCGCTTGATGGTTCGGAGCTTTCTGAGGCTCTTGGCGGCGGCGGGATAGCTGGTAATGGTCCCAAGACCGGCGATGAGATGGCTTTTTGGATTTGGATTTTGCTTGCGTCGTTTGCTGGGGCTTTGTTGGTGATGGGTTTGCGAAGTAGGCGACGGTTGAAAGGGGGTGCTACGTTATGAGGCGTTTTAGGACTGGATTGCGGGTCAAGCCCGCAATGACAATTAGTAGGGTCAAGCCCGCAATGACAGTGATTGGTAGACCCGCAATGACGGGGCGGACTGGATTGCTTCGCTTTGCTCGCAATGACGGTCGGAGTGGATTGCGGGTCGGGCCCACGCTCGCTACGCTCACTATGACAATGTTGGTGGTTATGATGTTGGCTCCTTTGGGGGTGTTTGCTTTGCCTGAGGGTGCTTCGGATGAATTTAATATCACTGTTGAGTATCGTTACTCTGAGGGTGGGTCTGTGGACGTTCCTTCTACCATCACTCAGTTTGGGCGAGAGTATCGGCTTGTTGAGCAGGCTGACGCTGTGCTTGAGAGCACGCTTCCAATCAATAGGACGTATACTTACAAGATAGAGGGACTGCTTTCGGAGGAGGAGCTTGCTGCCATTGCTGACATTCCCGGGTTGGTTTTGACACCGGCACTCGTGGAGGTTGAAAGTGAGGTGGACAAGACGGAGGTGTTTTCTGACCTTCCGACAAACGATCTCGACCAAGACGGAATTCCTGAATACTTGGAGTTTGAGGTCTCTTCTGCACTCGCCGAAAATGGCACAGCTAAGGTGTCCCTCAAGCGTGCCGGTGTGAGCTTCAAGGTAACGGAGAAATCGGGTCCGCTTCCGGTGAAGTATGAAGCTACCGTCGTCTATCGCGGCACGGAAAGCTATTTGGAGACCGGATATTACTCAGCGGATATGACCTATGAGACCAGCGTCGTCGAAGGCGGGACGGCTCAATATTTGGTGGTTGCCACATATGCACCTGCAAGCGCACAGGCTGAGTCAGATGAGCCGACGGATTCACTGAGTTCAGGTACGGAGATCGATGCCGGTCTTGAGCCGGAAACTCCCGATTCTGAGTTCAGCACGGACGATTTGGCGAAATTTTCGAAGCAGACGGGCAATCCATTTTTGGATATTCTCAATGGCAATGTGCCGCTCGGAGGTTTCTTCGCCAAGGGTGCTTGGAGCCTATTGTCGGTGGTCTTTTCACTGATCGCGGTCATACTATCCGTGTTCATAATAGTTGGCTTCATTACTAAGCGCAGGGCACTTTCTGCGGTCGAGGCCTTTGAAAAGGATCAATCAAGGCGGAAAAAATTGGTTTCAGCCTCGAGAATTATCGCCATATTACTTGGAATAATCACGCCTATAGTCTGGGTTGCGCTCGATGATTTCGGACTTCCGATGGTCTGGATCAACCGGTGGACGTCGGTCGTCGGAGCAATCTTCCTCGTGCAGGTGGTTATGTTCATCATCTACGAGACGGCCGCCGCGAAAGTGGATAGCGCAGAGAAGAATGATTATGACGATTTGGCTGTAGGCTGACGGGAGAAAGAATGGGGAATTACCTTTAATGATGGAGAGTAAATTACTGAACCGGACGATAAAAAAAGCGATGGGAGGCGACCGTGAGGCCTTTGCGGAGCTGTATCGCGAATACGCGAAGACGATATATTTCCACACGAGCAGCTACGTTTGGAACAAGGATGAGGCGGAGGATGTGGCGCAGGATGTTGTGGTTCACATGATGAAAAATATCGGGCAACTGCAGAGCCCATATGCGTTCACGGCATGGATGCATCAGGTGATAAGGACTGTCAGTTACAACTATAATGACAGGTTTGCAAGAAAACGCGGGAAGGATGACGCTTTGGATGTAGCGGAAGAAATTGTTGATGTCAGCAGGCAAAGCAATCCGGCTGATGTGGTGGAGGCAAAGGACGCAAATGCTCTGCTGTACTCGCAAATCGAGAAATTGCCGAAGGCGCAACGCGCGAGTCTCGTCATGTATTATTACGATGAAATGAAGCATAGGGAGATAGCGAAGGTGCTCGGCGTGAAGGAGTCAACGGTCTCGACGAATATCCTCAAGGCGAAGCAGCGGCTACGGGAAATCCTTGAGAATGACAGGAACTTCGGTGGGGCGGGGCAGCTTCTTGGGTCGGCGGCGATGGGACCGGCTATCAAGGACTCGCTGGCTTCTGCCGCCGATAATATGATGCCTTCCGCCAAGCTCGAGCATTTTTGCGATGCCTGTGCCATCAAGTTGCAGGCTTGTGTTCAGGGGGCGGCGGCTGTGAAAGCTATCGCCATCGGTTCTGTGAAGTTCAAGTTTCTCGTTGTTGTCATAAGTGCTGTTGCTTTGACCGGTTCGTCATTTTTTGTCTACGAGACCGTCAGTTCTAAGCATGTCGTGCGTGGGCATGAGGCTGTTCAGTTTGTGCCCGATGCTGAGATTGTGTTTCGGATTGGCGAGGGGAATTCGAATGTTGTGAATCCTCTCGAGGCGGTTCTTGTGGTGGAAGATGGCGGTGGTGGCGGCGATAGTGATGGTGGTGGTGGCAAGCCTTCCGGTTGGAGCATCGTTGACTCCGGCGGAACTGTCGTGGCTTCCGGTGACGGCGAGACTGTAACGGATGGACTATTGGGACTTTCGCCAGGAGAATACAGCATCCGGTGGTCTATTGTGAAAGGGAATGCGGAGGCTTTTGTGAAGCGGACTTTCTGGGTCAAGTAAACAAAATGGCCCGATGAGAATATTTTCATTGGGCCATTTTGCTTTGTTGTGTTTGGTGTCGAGCTTAAAGTGTCTTTAGTTCGTCGAGGCACTCTCTGCAGATGTTTCTGCCGTGTATGACCTGCACATCTACTGCACTTCCGCAGAAGATGCAAGCCGGCTCATACTTTCTGAGTATGATATTCTCACCGTCCACGAAAATCTCAATGGGATCTTCCTTCTGGATGGCGAGCGTGCGCCTGAGCTCCATCGGCAATACTATTCTTCCGAGTTCGTCTACCTTACGTACAATTCCTGTTGCTTTCATTTTTTCTTCCTCCTACTTTCTGTTTTCGTCAGAATCTTTTTTTACAAAGGAGCTGACAGCTTTTACTACACTGATAATTGATTTGATAAGACCTATAACTTTTTGATTAGCCTTGGCGTCTTTCGCCGTCCCTTCAATGCTCTTTTGGACTTTGTCAATTTGGCTGTCGATCTGTTTTGTTCTCTTCGCCGCTGTAGCCGCAACCGTTTCTGCGTCTTCTAAGACTTTCGTCAGAGCACTAAGCATCTTGATCAGCTTAGCGGTCGCTACTACGAGGAAGACAATGAGGACAATAGCTGCTATAATAAGAAGCCCAATCAGCAAGGTCTTGACATCAATAGTTATCATATAATACTCCTTTGACATCATCTGGGTGATAACGAATTTTCTTTCCTGTTCCATTATCTTACATATCGTTACCAAAATCAAGCAATTTAGGAAATAAATTTGTAATTTTTGTGTAAAGTTTTGTTCTTTCCTGTAATTGCAACGGTTTTTATAATTACAAATCCGTTACATGGGCTCGAATTAGTTGTAAAATGACCGTTATTTACCTATAATTAAGTGTCCGGAAGATGGACATTTTGTAGTAAAGGGATAAGGAAATTTAATGGCAGAAATAATTGTCCGCAAGTCGGGCGGTCTAAAAGGAACAGTTTTCACAAGCGGTTCGAAAAATGCGGTCTTGCCTCTATTGGCCGCTACGCTGCTCACCGAGCAAAAATGCGAGATTGATTCCGTACCAAATCTCAAGGACGTGAAGGTCATGTGTGAACTGCTTGAGAGTTTCGGTGCGAATGTTACGGAGAAATTGGACGAAAATGTTATATTGGTCGAAGCGAATACTCTCAAGACGAGCGTTGCTCCGATAGGGCCAGTGAGGTCGATGAGAGCCTCAATCGTTTCGATGGGGCCGGTGCTCGCGAGAACAGGAACGGCGAGAATACCGCTTCCAGGCGGCTGTGCCATAGGGGACAGGCCGATAGATCTTCACATCAAGGGCTTCATCGCGCTCGGAGCGGATGTTGACATGATTGAAGATGAGTCGGGAAACGGCTATGTCGAAGCCAGAGCGGAGAAACTCGTCGGTGCTGAGATGTACCTCGATACGCCCAGCGTCGGTGCGACCGAAAATATAATGATGGCGGCCTCACTTGCGGAGGGCACGACCATCATAGAAAATCCGGCGCAGGAGCCGGAGATTGTGGACCTCGCGAATTACTTGAACAAGATGGGCGCGAAGATAAAGGGCGCGGGCACGGATATGATCAAGATTGAGGGTGTCCCAGAACTTCACGGAGCGACGCACAGTGTGATTCCCGACAGAATAGAGGCCGGCACGTACATGCTCGCCGCTGCTATTACCAAGGGAAATATCCTCGTTGAAAACATGCTTTCAAATCATGTGGTGCCAATCATAGCGAAGCTCAGAGAATGTGGCGTCGTGATCACCGAGGAGGACGACGGGCTAAGGGTATCCGCGGAAAATGCAAATCTCAAATCGGCCGACCTCAAGACGCTTCCATACCCGGGATTTCCGACGGATATACAGCCGCAGTTCATGGCCTTTCTTTCGATTGTATCGGGTTCTTCAACGATACTTGAGACGGTGTTTGAAAACAGGTTCATGCACATAAACGAACTCAACAAAATGAACGCCGGTATCATAGAAGACGGCAGACGCGCCATCGTGAAGGGCGGCGTTCAGCTCAAAGGTGCCGAGGTCAGGGCGACGGATCTTCGGGCGGGCGCAGCGTTGATACTGGCCGGACTCGTAGCCGAAGGCGAAACCGTGATTTCCGACATCTATCATATCGACCGTGGCTACGACGACATCATCGGAAAACTAAAAAGGCTCGGTGCCGACATCGAGAGAATTGATTGATGGATTGCCGGTCAAGCCCGCAATGACGGGACTGATGGATTGCCGCGCTACGCTCGCAATGACGGCAATCCATTAAAAAAGAGGCCGGTTAGCCTCTTTTTTATTTTAGTAATCTACTGATACCTCGTCGGAGTTTTCAACGATTGCCCCGATGGAGGTCGGTGCTTCCTCTTCAAGAAGCTTTTCGTATTCAGCAAAAATTGCATCGCGAATACGGTTTCTCGTCGGTGTTGACAGGGGATGTGCAATATCCCTGAAGTCGCCCTCACCAATCTTTCTGCTCGGCATTGAAATGAAAAGACCATTGTTTCCATCGATGATTTTGATGTCGTGAACTACGAATTCATCATCAAATGTGATCGAAACTACGGCTTTCATCTTGCCCTCGTCTGATATTTTCCTGATACGTACGTCTGTAATTTCCATGCTATGCCCCCTTTGGCCTAAATAAAGTAATAATGCAATTTTAATTTAGAAACGTTGAAATATCAAGTAAAATATATTTTAAAAAACCTTCACGTAATCTTCATTACTGTGTTTATGCAAAAAGTATGATATTATTTAATGCGTGGAGGAGATAGATGGTTGAATTATCAGAACTTAAGCACGTGCATTGTGTTGGTATCGGTGGGATAGGTCTATCCGCGATAGCAGAAATTCTTTTAAACATGGGCATTCACGTTTCAGGCTCAGAGATGCACGAAAGCGAAATCATAGACGGACTGATGGACAAGGGAGCGGATATATTTCTGGCACACCGAGCGAAAAATGTCGGTGAGGCGGATTTGGTTGTGTATTCCGTGGCCGTGCCGATGACAAATCCGGAGCTTGTATTTGCAGAGGAAAATGGCATACCGGTCCTGACGAGAGCTCAGATGCTCGGCATACTCATGGAGGGTGCGAAGAGCAGCGTGGCGGTCTCAGGCGCGCACGGCAAGACGACGACGACCTCGATGATTTCCCTGATACTGAAAAATGCGAAACTCGACCCGACCATTCTCGTCGGCGGCAATCTTTTGGAAATCGGCGGTAATGTCAGAATAGGTTCGCACGACTATTTCGTGACCGAGGCCTGCGAGTACATGGACAGCTTCCTTCAGCTGAGACCCAAATATGCAATCATACTGAATATCGACGAGGATCACCTCGATTATTTCAAGGATATAAATCATATCGCCCGCTCGTTCAACACGTTCGCAAATCTCGTTCCTGACGATGGGGTCGTCTTTGCGCTCGATTCCGACCCGTTTGTGAGCTCGATACTTGAAAAGCTCGACAAGCCTTTCATCACATTTGGCTTCCACAGAAATTGCGACTACAGGGCGACGGAGCTCGATTTTTCCGATGCGTCCGGCATGCCGTCGTTCGATATCACGCACAACGGCGACGATGTCTGTAAGATAAGGCTATCCATTCCTGGGCGCCACAATATCGCGAATGCTTTGGCGGCCTTTTCTTGTTGCCACCATATGGGCATAGACACGGACATTATCGTGAATACCTTAGAGTCATTTCACGGCACGAAGCGAAGGTTTGAGGTGAAGGGGACGACCATGGACGGCGTGACTGTCGTGGACGATTACGCGCATCATCCGACCGAAATCGCGGCGACTATCAAGGCGGCGACGACTATTCCACACAACAATATGTGGATACTTTTTCAGCCTCACACCTACACGAGGACCATGGCGCTTCACGACGATTTCGCCGAGGCTCTCGCTCTTGCGGACAAAATCGTGTTGGCTGAGATATACGCGGCGCGCGAAAACAACGTGCATCAAATTACTTCGAAGTCTATAGTAACGAAGATCAAGGAGGACAATTCCGGCAAGGAGGCTTATTTCTTCAAGGACTTCGATGACATCGCGGGTTTTGTGTTGAACAATGCGGAGGAGGGCGATCTGGTAATAACTATGGGTGCCGGTGATATCTATAAGGTTGGTGAGATGATGCTTGAGGCTGATCGGCTGGGGCTGAAGTAGGTGAAGGGCTGGATTGCTTCGCTGCGCTCGCAATGACGGGAAGGACTGGATTCACTGGTGAGTGCAGGTGCACTCCCAGCACAGGTCGGGTCGAGCCCGCAATGACAGGGTGAAAAGGGATTAGTATGAGTTTGGTTGATGAATTTATGGCGGAATATGATGATGCTAAGCGGAAGCGGCTTGAGGTGAATTTTGGGCATGCGGCGGCCGGCGTCGTTTTTACTGATATTGAAACAGCATACATTGACGAGTCCGTGAAAATCGGTGCAGGAACGAAAATCGGGCCGAACGTGGAGCTTGTAGGCGAAACCGTCATCGGCAGGGATTGCAAGATACTCCAAGGTACGAGGATAGAAAATTCGACGGTGGGAGACGAAACGAAGGTCGATCATTCCGTAGTCCTCGATAGCAAGATAGGAAACAATACGGCGGTTGGTCCATTCGCCTATCTCCGGCCAAACTCTATCATCGGGGACGACGTCAAGGTCGGCGATTTCGTCGAGATAAAGAATTCAAACATCTCACACGGCACGAAGATTTCGCATCTGACCTATGTGGGCGATTCGGATCTTGGAGAAAATATCAACGTCGGTTGCGGAGTCGTCTTCGTCAATTACGACGGCAAGGACAAACATCGTTCGACGGTCGGTGATGGTTCATTCATCGGTTGCAACACAAACATCATTTCCCCTGTTACCCTCGAGGCGGGAGTCTATGTGGCGGCGGGTTCTACAGTTACCGGCGACGTGCCGAGCGGCAGTCTATACGTAGCGAGAGCAAAGCCGAAGCTCATCAATGGCTGGGTGAACAAAAGGGGATTGTTAGTCAATCGTATCAAAAAAGAAAATAAGGAGTAGATGATGAAGAGTGGAGCATATGCAGATTATAAGGTTTTTGCTTGCAATTCCAACCCGGCGCTCGCAGAGGAAATAGCCTCATATATGGGCAAGCCTCTGGGCAAATCAGAAGTTACTAAGTTCAGCGACGGAGAGATATCCGTGAGCGTCTGGGAAACGGTCAGAGGCATAGACACCTTCATTATTCAATCCACCTGCGACCCCGTCAACAACAATTTGATGGAACTCCTCATCATGATAGACGCGTGCAAGAGGGCGTCGGCCGGCAGAATCAACGCCGTCATACCCTACTACGGATACGCGCGGCAGGATAGGAAAGTCAAGGCGAGGGACCCCATCACAGCCAAACTCGTGGCCGATCTCATCAGCGCGGCGGGGGCGGATAGGGTCGTAACGATGGACCTTCACGCCGCTCAGATCCAGGGCTACTTCAACATTCCCGTAGACCATTTGATGGGACTACCGATTTTGGTCAAGTATTTCAAGAAGAAGGCTCTCGAAGATATAGTAATAGTTTCGCCGGACCACGGCTCTGTTACGCGGGCGAGAAACATGGCATTTCCTTTCGAGGCACCCATCGCAATCATCGACAAGAGGCGTCCGAAGGCGAACGTCAGCGAGATAATGAACGTCATCGGCGAGATTGAGGATAGGACCTGCATTCTCGTGGACGATGTGATAGATACGGCGGGCACCATCACAAATGCGGCGAATGCGCTCGCTAACATGGGGGCGAAAGAGGTTTATGCCTGCGCTACGCACGGGATATTATCGGGCAACGCGATCAAGAATATTCAGGAATCCGCTATCAAGGAGATGGTGCTTTTGAACACCGTGCCGATTGCGAAAGAGAAGTTGATCGACAAGATCACTCTGCTGTCGGTTGCGCCGCTTTTTGCCGAAGCTATGGGTAATATTTTCTCCAATGATTCGGTTAGTAAGATTTTCAATCAGAAGTAGGGATGGATTGCGGGTCGAGCCCGCAATGACAGCGTGTGGGAGGCATTTCTATGAAAGTTATCGTGGGGCTCGGCAATCCGGGGCGTCAGTATGAGAATTCAAAACACAATATAGGTTTTGTTACGCTGGAACGCCTTGCCGAAAAACACGGGATTCAGATAAACAAGGCAAAGCACAGGGCACTTGTCGGGGACGGCATCATCTCCGGTCAGAGGGTCATGCTTGTGAAGCCTCAGACCTTCATGAACCTTTCGGGTGAAAGCGTTCGAATTATTGCTGATTATTATAATGTTGAAACCTCCGATATCTCAGTAATTTATGACGATGTTGACATTCCTCTCGGGACGCTCAGGATAAGGAAGTCCGGATCGGCGGGGACGCACAACGGCATGAGAAACATTATCTTTCAGCTCGAAGATGACCAGTTTCCGCGGTTCAGGATTGGCATCGGGGCGGACAGGGGGCCTATTCCGCTCGTTGACTACGTGCTCGGCGGCTTTGGGCCTGATGATGTGCCGGCTATGAGGGACGTGGTTGACAAATGTGTGCTCGCCATCGAGTTTTCTCTTTCCGAGGGGTTGGAACCCGCTATGACAAAATTCAATGATTAAAATAAATTCGGGGACACCTTCGTCCCTTGCTTCACCTATAATTGCAGCTGAGATAAATGCTACCTCTGGCCACGCTCTTGTGGTCGTTCCTACCGAGGCTGTCTGTTCTGAGATCGCTCTCAATTTGCGGTTCTTTTTGGTTGGCTCTGCGGAGGTCATCGAGCTTGATGAAGAGGATTTTTCTTTTGTTCGGTTTGACGCTACCAGTCATGAGAGCGTGGCTAAGAGGCTGCGGGTGCTTACGGCTTTGGTTGGTAGATTGCCGCGCTCCGCTCGCAATGACAGTTCATCAACGGCTTTGGTTGGTGATGGGGGCGACCACCCCGTCAGCTTTGCTGACACCCCTCCTCGGGAGGGGAATATTGTTGTGGTTGCTCCTTTGTCTGCTGTGCTTACGGAGCTTGATAGCCCTGATCATTTTCGTAACTCTATCTTGAAGATTTCTTTGGGCGAGCATCTTGATTTGGAAAAACTTAAGGGTTTGCTTTTTGCTTCCGGCTATGTCAGGACTCCTTATGCGGAGGTGCCTGGGGAATACGCTATGCGTGGGGGTATCATCGATATTTTTCCTTATCAGTCGGAGGTTCCTTTTCGGATTGAGCTTTTTGATGATTTGGTTGAGAGTATACAGTGCTATTCACCTTTGACTCAGACCCGCCTTCCTGGGCCTTCTTTGGAAGAATTCATGATTGCTCCTTATATTGAGAATGGGCAGCATGAGAAAGGGCAGTATAACGAGAGTGGGGGGCTGGGCGGCCGCATGTCTCCC
>JAISKC010000051.1 GCA_031261345.1 Eubacteriales Family XIII. Incertae Sedis bacterium
ACTTAGCGTCGGCACCGTTTCCGCTCGCATCATTGTAGTTCGTATAGAGGTAAGCGAAGCTATTGAACGCCTTGGCGCTTATATCATCAAGTGCTGCGCTTGTTGGTGCCGTAATCTCAAAGTTCAGGATTATCCGGTAACCAGGGGGCAGTTTATTGGCTCCCATGGTGAAGAAGAACGAGCCTGCCTCTGTTGGGTCGCCCGCAGCATCATTTGCGAAATTGCCGCCCGTACCCGTGCGTACAACGCCGTTGTTTATTGAAGGGTTATTGTTCTTGCAATACTGAACCGCGAATCCCGGATATGCGGTAGCGAGTGCCGCACCGGAGATGATTTCTTCCGTCTTGATATTCTCAACCTGAATGTCGATCGCACCCATGAAAGCGTCCCATGTACTCCCCTTTTCAGTTCCGGGCGCGAGAACCAACTTGTCCCCTATCTTGGGCAGAATATCGAGAAGCCTCAGGTTTCCAAGGAATGTATTTCCCGCATTTTCGATAACGAGTCGCATCTGTGCCGAATCGCCGAGGACAGTAGGAACCTCAACGTTGCTAGACACATTCTTCCAAGGGTCAGCGTCACCAGTAACTTCCGTATCATACATCTCCGCTCGGACATCTACACTGGGGAGGGGAGAAACATTGAAGCTTATTGTTCCACCGTTAGATGGAGGCCTACCTATAAAATTGGTATTCACATTGGCATCCCAACCACCGGATTGCAATGAGGTATCACTGACAAATCCTCTATAAACAGTTCCCGCAAAAGGAATAACATTGTCAGGGACAAGATTGTTGGGTGTTTCAGATGTTGCAAAGACAAACCCATTACGCTCTGTATTGAAAGTAGGCTCATCGCGATAACTTGCAATAGTATTGGCACCGATGGGTGCATCATCCTTGACTGTGAACTTCAGATCCTTTATATAACTCCAAGAATCAAGTGCCGCCAATTCACCCTTCACTGTTACAATATATACAGTTCTACCATTTCTGGTTGTTTCAGAAACTTCAACATCATTACTCCAAACGTCATCGTTTGGCTTATATGCCACCAAGTTGGTATTATCAGCAGGGTCAAAACTCAATCCATCGGGTGGCAGTATTACAAAGGTTGGATTTTCCCAAACAGTTCTTGGACCCATCGGGTTGCCTGCCGTGCTGTTGTAAAATCTAAGATTGACATTCATCAAATCCCTTGGTGCTACAGTTGTAGAGCTAGTAATATGCATTTGAGCTGTTGGCGACGGAACAGGGGCACAGTAAAATATCTTTTGCTCATCTTTGCCTTCGTATTTCATCGACGAAATCTTTGTAGAAGGCTCGTAACTATATTCCGCAAGGCCAGCAAAATCTTCGACTTTCGTCTCGCCTTCCCATACGCCCTCAAGTGACCAACTAAGTTCATCTCCATTTCCAATGAGAGTACCATCGGGATATTTCCCATCGCTAAAGCCTGTAAAATTCACCACTAAACCAGCACTGGCACCAACAGGCAGTGCGTCTATATTTCCTGTGTCAGGATTGTACTGTGGATAGGATTTAATCATTTCTATATACTGCCCATTGGATAGATTCAGATCTGAAATATTATAGGCACTATAAAAAGCTAGATTAATTGAAGTTGGCCATTTTGACTCAGCGTGACTTCCATCGCTGTTGCAAACATAAAACTCTATACGAGAGGGTGGAGTTGTACCACCATTTCTGGCTTGCACAGAAAACACATTTATCTTCTTAGTGGCGTCGCTATTATTTCGCCAAATGACACAAGTATTTGGAATAGGTTTCAATCCTACATTCCACAATCCCATATTGCCATTTCCTAAATTTCCGAGCGCCGATGCACCGCTAGACACAGTGCTGATGTTTTTGATTATATGTGGACCACCAGAATACTGGAACGCAGCATTTTTCATTCTTATACCGGCCAACACAGAATCCGTATTGAACACCTTGAATTCATAATCGTCTGACGTGATTACATATTGTTCTGTCTTTCCTACAAAATAGGATTCGGATTTCAGTTTAAGCACAACATCGTCTTCATCATTTACTGTTGCAAATGCGCTAGCAGGGAAATTTATTCTTACTGTGGGCATAAATACGTATGCCATAGGACTGCTCGACCAACCACTGGCACTATGAGGAATGATGCCTGTGACGGAATCAGCAGTATAAGACCACGTAATGGTATGGTTTCCTGTATTGACTGTACCTCCTACCGCATCAAGCACTGTCGCACCGTTGGGATAGTCCATTGTGAAAGTTACTATAGAATTTGGTTCATGCCTCCACTCATCAGTGTATCGATCAAAAAATCGTGGTTGCAATGTCATATCAGAACCAACTAAGACATGCTCGGCAGGAGTTCTGCTGTATAAGTCGACTCCACTACCACGTATGGTTGCGCTGGAGCCAACTGTTACAGACGTTGCTGTTCCAGTCGCTCCGCCACTTTCCGTAAATACCTCAAAGTTAGCAAAAGTCTCACCTGTAGTTGTATAGCCTGAAAGCCAACCGTCCAAAGTGTGGTTGAATGGGAAAGCGATGATGACACTACCCGCACTACCGGAAGTGCCCTGTTTGAAATTCAGAGATAAATTGCCATCACCATCAATGGCAAGATTTGTTTCATCTATATAGGCATTGGCTGGAGAACTCGTCACAACATAGGCATTGGACGTAGCAAACGCCGCCTGTGCAGATGTGAGCTTTACTTTCAATTTCACATCGCCTAATGTAGCGATACCATTTGCAAATTGAAAATTGACATTCAGTCTGAAATCGCCAGTCGCAGGACTGGTAGTCCACGTGTTATATGTATAAACATCACCAGAAGCCCCTGCAACATTTGTAGCTGTCACACTATTCAAAGTGACATCAGCAGGTGCAGCCAAAGCCCCGATGACCAAATCCTCACCCGATAGAGCTCCCAACCCTTCATCGGCAAGCAAAGCCAAAGCACTAAAGATTGAGCCATCAGATATATCAAGTGATTGAAAATCTATTTCACTGTCATTACCGTCATTACCGTCATTACTGTCATTACTGTCATTGCGGGCCTGACCCGCAATCCAGTCCTTATTACTATCGCTGTCATTGCGGGCCTGACCCGACCTGTGCTGGGACGAACCATCAGGTGAGTCGCAGTGAATCCAGTTCTTATCGCCATTTGTGGTTTCCGGCTCAGAGGCCGGAATGACATCGGCGGCGGCAGAGGCGTTACCTAAATCCCCCCCCCCATTGCCAGAATCTGCCATTACTGAAGTAGGCAGCAATGTCATGACAAACAGAAGCATGGCAACAAACCCAGTCATCGCCTTCCTGCCAAGATGCTTCCTCTTAGCACCCCACTTCACCTCTCGCTTCCCATCTTTAAAATTGTTCATAGCTTCCCCCTTTTCCGAAAACCCATTCATTTCCTACTTTTCACTAAAATTTAAATTACATTTTTACAAAACCAATACATCCGTATACTATATATATACCCAATTATATTGATTTTAAACACAATTAGTGGAAAATCTCTGTAAAATTTATTTCATAATTTCCATCGAAGATCCCCAAAATCGCCAACCAAACAATCTGGCTATTAACAACAGTATCAAAAAACCCAAAAACCCCTGCACCAAAATAAAAAAAATATTACTGTCCCCCTGAGCAAGAAACACCCAAGAATAAAAAAGGCTACCCAAAAGGCAACCTTTCAAACCAGCAACTCCCAGCAAAACTCTAAAGCTTCTCAATCGCCTTTTTCGTCAAACCAGTGATTTCAGCAATATCCTCAACTGAAAACCCTTTACCTTTCATACCGCGAGCGACCTCACGCTTGCCCTCGCGCTTACCTTTTTTCTCGCCCGCTCTCTCGCCCTCAGCTTTACCCTCACGTTTGCCCTCGGCTCTTGAAACTCGCCTAGTCTCCTGTACATCGTATCCATCTATGAATGAAAACATCTCTTGAAGCCTCCGTTCCTGTATCCTATCAGTAATCTCATCAATCTCATCTTTGGGTATATTCGCCCTAACAAGCAACGCCGTCACCACATCGGACACCAGTTTCGTAAGTTCCTCCGGTATATCCTGCGACAACGTTTCGATATAGTCCTGCGGCAACTGGCTGAGTAAGCTCAGCCCATCGCCCGTCTGAATCTTGTCTATGAGCATTATCAGCGACAACGTATCCTTGAACTTCACAAGGTCGCCCGCCTCATACTTGTTCAAAGACACCAATTCATACTCGAACTTCGGTATGTACTTATAGAATACATCATTCATCTGCGTTCTGTCGAGGAAATTCAACTCCGCCGTCCACTCTCCCGGCCCATCATAAAACACCACAGGAAGCACCGGCGGATACTTGAAGTCCCGCCTATAGATAATCCCATTTTTCTCCCTATTCATCATCTTCTCATAATCGCTGAGAATGAGCGTAATGTAATGAAGCATTTTAAACGAAGACCGAAAGTTCACACCAGATTCGTGCTCGACCAAAGCCACTACATATAGCGGAGACTCATCATCCCCCTTAAGCCTTATACGTTTCACGGTATCTGAATCCTTATTCTCATCAAACAACGGCAGAAACCGCTCAGTAATGTCCTCAACATCCTCCGGCGCAACACTCTTCAGCAAATCCACCTCAATGAAATCCCGCAAAAACTCGACAAACAACTCGTGATCATCAAGAATCAACTTCAAACTATTATCCTTCACCTTATGTATCCCCAAACCATACCCACTTTCCCAAAACCAAATCACAAAACAATAACCATTCACATAAAGTATCATGCAAAATACACCATGTCAACCATTATTTTACAATAATTGAATTTAATTCATCACAGTTTCTCCCCAACTCGGAAAAAGCACGACCTCATTAAGAAACCGTATCTCTACGTCAATCCTTTTTTACCAAAGAAGGAATTTCAGGTAATATCATTCGTTGAATCAGTTTTGACCTTTGGGAGGCTTCCGAGGGAGAATACGATCAGACCGGCCCAGATGATTGCGAAGCCGAGGAGTTTCCCCGGCGGGCACGGCTCCTTGAAGAAGAAGACGGACAGAAGAAACGAAATGGTAGGGCTCGCAAATTGCACAAAGCTGATTGCGATGTAGGAAATACGCTTTGCCGCCTCCGAAAATAATAGAAGCGGTACTGCCGTGATGATGCCACCGCCTATAGCAAGAAGCGACATCGGCACGCCCGTCGGCATCATACCTTCCTTTGAAAAAAACATTAGGAATACTACTGCAAACGGGGTGATTATTATCGTCTCAAGCGTAAGACTTGTGTACGCCTGGAGATTGATATTCTTCTTGATCAGCCCATAGACGGCGAACGAGCTGGCGAGAATCAGCGATACCCATGGCACCACTCCCTTGTCGTAGGTGATGACTGCCACGCCGATAAAGGACAATATCATCGCTACTATAGAAGTCTTGGTCGCCTTCTCTTTCAAAAATATCATCGCCAAAACGAAGTTCAACAATGGGTTGAGGAAATAGCCGAGGCTCGCCTCTGAAACGAGATTGGCGGCGATGGCTACTATATACGTCCCCCAGTTGATGGCGATGAGGATACCGCAAACTATTACGGAAAAAATCAGCTTTTTGTCGCGAATGAACACTTTCGCCTCGGCGAAGAATGTCTTTGCCCAGTCACGCTTTATCAGAAGTACAAAGACCATGAACACCAATGACCAGATGAACCTATACCCCAGTATTGAAAGCGAATCGACACTTGCCATAAGCGCCCAGTACAGCGGGAAAATACCCCACAATACGTAGCAGCTGAGGGCAAGCAGCGTTCCATTCCGTGCGTAAGTGTCCTTAGTCAATAAGTCGCTCCATATCCTTAGGCAACTCCGCCCAAAATCTCACCGGCTCGCCGCTCTTCGGGTGATTGAAACTCAGCGAAAATGCGTGGAGTGCCTGCCGGTCAATTAGCGGACTCTCGCCGCCGTACAGTGTATCACCCAAGACGGGATAACCCAAATGGGACAGATGCACCCTTATCTGATGTGTCCTTCCAGTGAGTAACTTGATGTCCAAAAGTGTGAAAACCTCGCCATCTATTTCGTAAGTTCGGACGGCCTTGTAATGAGTCTGCGAGGGATATCCGCCTTCTCTGACGCAACGCCTGACCGCCCCTTCACATTCCAGAGTAATAGGAAGGTCAATGAGAGCCTCGCCTTCAAGCCTACCCTTTACCAGAGCCTTGTATTCTTTTGAAACCTCGCCCGTCTTGCTCTCGGCGGTGAAAACCGTCTGTGCGTGGGCATTCTTCCCGATGAGGACGAGACCCGAAGTGTTCATGTCTAGGCGATTGATAAAACGAATTTTGTAGCTCTCGCTGCCGTCCAGCATGTGCTTCATCACGCCGTTTGCGAGCGTCATATCCGAGTGTCCCTTTGTCGGGTGGCAGACGAGGTCCGGCTTCTTATTCACAAGCAAAATGTCTTCATCCTCGAAAATGACGTCCAAGGGAATATCCTGTGGTTCGAAGTCAGAAATCTCCTCGGGGAAAACCAATTCGATGACATCGCCGACGTGCGCAATGTCCACAAACCGTGCCTCCTGCCCATTCAAAAACAGCGCCCCTGAAGTGTGCAAAACCTTGCGAATAAGCCTCGAAGAAACTCGCTCAGATTTCCTTAGAGCGGACTTGATCTTCAGCCCATCATTTTCCTTATCAATTATGAGTTTGATACCATTCAAAATTTATCAATCCTTGTCATTGCGAGCGAAGCGTGGCAACCCAACAAAATATCGCCAATGGATTGCTTCGCTGCGCTCGCAATGACGATATGTGGCGTCTATAAAAGTTTTTCTTTAACCGTCCGCCAGAAATTGTAATCCTTAAACCTGAGGAGCTCCACCGTATCCTCAGATAGACAAATGATGACCTTTTCAATACTCGTCACCCTTTCCTCGTCGCCATCTATGGAAATGACAGTCTCCGGAAGTCCGCTCTTGAACTCCGGAAAAAGGCTGACCGACAGACCCGGCGGAAGAAGTATGCCCGAGGTGAAAGAGCGGTAAGCGGAAGTGTTGACGGCCGCAATCGGCGTGAGCTGCAAGAGGTTGATCCTCGGGTCCACGATACTGCCGCCGAGCGAATAGTTGTAGGCCGTGCTACCTGCTGGTGTCGAAATGACGAGACCGTCGCCGTTGAACTTCTCAACGAAGTCATCCTTGATATACAAATCGAGATGCGAAAGCCGGCCCTTCGCCCCCTTTATCACTATGTCATTGAGTGCACGGACAGTAGTGTGCTTTCCATCCTTCCCCGTGAACTCGGCAGTAACAGTTCTATAGCACTGCCTGACATAATCGCCTTTTTTATACTTTTCGATGAATGAATCGATGTCCTCTTCATTGAGTTCCTGAAAAAAACCCAGATGTCCGGTATTGACACCCACAAACGGCACCTTGGGAAAATCGTATTTCGCAAGAGTGCGTAGAAATGACCCATCGCCGCCGATACAAATCGCAAGCTCGGCGTCGTCGGTTATCTCAGTTATCGCCTCGAAGCCCGCGTCCGTGAGCTTCGCCTGAAGCTCCCCCGCAATCAGGGAGGAGGTCTCAAGCCCATTTTCAATTATGCTGATTATCCTTTTGCTTTCCATTGCTACATTCTACAACTACTGAGTGAGTTTGTCGAACTCATCCACCAACCCCGAGAAAACCTTCATCGCGTCGGTGATTGGCTCCGGCTTGCCCATATCGACCCCTGCAATCTTGAGTAACTCAATCGGATCATTCGAATCCCCGCTTTTCAGGAACTCCAAATAGTCGTCTACGGCCGGCTGCCCCTTCGTGAGAATGAGCGAAGAAATAGCACTCGCCGCCGAAAATCCCGTAGCGTATTTGTAGACATAAAAAGCCCTATAAAAATGCGGTATTCTCGACCATTCCATGCGGATAAAATCATCGGTCTCAACCTCAGAACCAAAATACGCCTCATTCAGCTCGCCATAAATCTCCGACAAATATTCGCAGGTGAGCACCTCGCCATTTTCCGTAGCCTCGTGAGTCCTCTTCTCAAACTCCGCAAACATCGTCTGCCTGACGAGCGTAGTCCGAAATTCCTCAATATAGAAATTGACGTAGTAGGTCTTCTTCGAAAGATCGCCCGCCTCATCGGCCTTTGAAAGCAGGTAACTTATGAGGAGATTTTCATTGACGGTAGACGCGACCTCCGCCGTGAAAATCGAGTGGCTCCCATAGGTAAACGGCTGCGCCTTCCTCGTATAGTAAGAGTGCATCGAATGTCCCATCTCATGAATAAGCGTGAAGACATCCTTCATCTTTCCGGAAAAATTCATAAGAATATACGGCATGGAATCGTAGCTACCAAACGAGTAAGCACCGCTGCTCTTCCCCTCATTCTCGTAGACATCGACCCAACCGTCCCTGATGCCGCCAAGTGCAATGTCGACGTATTCCTTGCCCAGAGGTGCGAGTGCCTCGGCGATGATACCGACCGCTTCATCAAAACAGAGCTCCTCTTCATCTACCGGTGTGAGTGGCACATAAACATCGTACATAGCCAGCTTTTTTTCACCCAACAATCTCTTCCTCGTGCCCATATATTTGTGCACCACCGGAAGGTTTTCGCGAACGGTAGAGATGAGATTGTCATAGACCGATGGCTCCACATTGTCGCCGGAAAGCGCCGCAGAAAGTGCGCTTTCATACTTCCTGATACCGGCGGAAATGACGTCAACCTTAGTATTGTAACTGTACGTAGTCGCAAGCGTATTCTTCTGTGCTATGAATGCTTGATAAAGTTTTTCGTAAGCCTCCTGCCGAACCTTGCGATTTTTTGACTCGAGTAATTTAATGTAATTTCCGTGCGTAAGCTCGACCTTATTCCCACCCTCGTCTGTCACCTCGCCAAACTTCATATCGGCGTCGTTTATCATAGTGAAGATATCACCGGTGGCACCCAGCACCTCGCCAAGTTTTGCGAGAAGAAGCTCCTCGCTCTCACTGAGCACATGAGCCTTTTCACGGAGTAGCCTCTTTATCACATAGTCATACTGCCTGAGTTTGGGCTCTTCCGCCAAAAACTTTTCGAGCTTATCGGAAGGGATTTGAATGAACTCGGGCACAAAGAAACTGGTTGCCGCCGAAACCTTCGCCATAAGAGTCTGCGACTTATCCGTCATAGCCTGATACTTAGCGTCGGCATTGTCTTCATCGCGCCTCATTCGAGCGTAGACAAATACATGCTCGCAAAGCCGCCAGACATCATCCCTCAAAGAAAACGCCGCAAGCAAATTGCCGGCACTGTCACCAATAGTCCCGCTCTTCTCGGCATATTCCTCAGCCAAAACCAAAACCCGCTCAAGATCCTTATCCCAGACCTCTTCGGAAGGATACATATCCTCAATATTCCACTTAAACCTATCATCAATCTCAGCTCTTCTCTTACCCATAAAAACTCCTAACTCCGTCATTGCCAGCGTAGCGAGCAATGACAATACAAAATCAATACCTTTAAACAATATACAAACTAACAGTCAGCGGCGGCGGTGTGCCCAAAACGGGCAACCTTGGCAGTGGCTGAATTTACAAATCGTGCAGTTGTGATTCTCGCGAAATTTCCCCACTGTTTGAGCGAAGCGAGTTTGGGGAAATTCGAGAATCGCAACTGTGACGATTTAAAGTAAATTCCCCACTGTTGTTGGGGTCCGTTTTGGGCATGCCGCCGCCGCTGACTGTTGAATTACTAAAATATATCAACTAACTCCTCCACCTCAAACCGATAGACCGAATCGCAAAACTGACAAGTGATCTCCAGTGGCTCACCCTTTGCCAAAATATCCGCCTTCTCGGCAACCCCCAAAGCGGCAAGAGCCTTACAAGCCCGTGTCTTACTGCAATAGCATTTGTAAAAAACCGAGTCTCTCGACAATATCTTGGGACTCATTCCCCTGAGTATTCCCGACACAATGAAATCCAAATCATGATCCTTGAGCACGTTGGTAACATAGCCAAGCGACGAAACGTTTTTCTCGAGCGTATCGATGATCTCATCAGGAGCACCTGGCATAAGCTGTGCAATATATCCACCGGCTGCGGCCACAGACCAAGAAACATCGGATTTATACTCGGCGAGCACGCCCAAAGCAACCGCCGTTGGGGTCTGGTCGCTCTCAGAAAAATACAAAGTGAAATCCTCCGCAATCTCGCCACTCACGAGAGCCACACTTCCCGTATATGGATCGCCCACACCAAAATCCTTGATAATAGTGAGCAGCCCATCCGTGCCAACCGCCGAACCAACATCGAGCTTCCCCGCAGCCTTTCGGGGAATTTCCACATCAGGATTTTGAACGTAACCCCTCACATTCCCATCGCTGTCCGAAACACAAACGATACTGCCGAGAGGCCCGCCGCCGTTTATTCTCACGGTTACGGAAGTGCCCTCACCCTTCTGGTCCGCGCCAATCATAGCGGTAGCCGAAAGCGTCCGCCCGAGAGCCGCAGTAGCCACAGTAGTCCCATGCTGAATCTCCCGAGCACGCTCCACAATATCCTTCGAATCTATGGCCGTCAGCCGAACAAACCCGTCAGACGAAATAGCCTTAATCAGTTCTCCCATATTGTTTTACTCCTCATCATACAGAGCTTTAAGAGCCCCAAAAAGCTCGGGGCAAAGCTTCGCAAGCCTCACGGGCTTCAGCTTGTCGTCCGTCATCGCATGACCCGTCGAGCCAGTTACCAGAAGCTCGCCCGTCTCCTTGCGCCTGATTTCATAAGCCATCTCAATAGTGACATAGGTCATCTTCTCGGGCCACGCCGCAATCTCAAGCACATCGTCATAAAACGCCGGACTCTTGTAATCGCAGTGCACAAAGGTGACAGGAAGCCAAAACGGAATCTTCTCGAGCACCGAATATGGATAGCCAATCTGCCTCAGAAACTCCGTGCGCCCCTGCTCAAACCAGCGAATATAACTGTTGTGATAAACGATGCCCATAGCATCCGTGTCGCCAAATATGACTCTGGCCTCCGAGTAAAACTTTTTCATCTGTGTCAACCGCTCCTTCTTGCTATATAGTAAATTATATCATAGTAAAGGGCGTCAGCTGTATTCCTATTGCGTTTGTGCTCTTTTTGTCTTTTTTCGCCATATGAGGGTGGCACACAAGGCGCATAGGGCGGCGGCTATCAGGATCAGAATTAAAGCTATATTCGCGTCATCTCCTGTTTTTGAATTATTTTCCGATTTGGGATCTGCTTTAGCACCATCTGCCTTGGATATCTCCAGTTTGATCGGATCAGTCTGCCCATCGGTGAAGACCGCTGTGAAGTAGTGGGTTCCCGAAGCGTAGCTTTTCACATGCGCCTCCTCTAGAGTGATGACCGTGCTTCCTTCGCTGACGCTGTATTGGCTTGGATCAACAGCCTCACCATTGTAGAGTAACCGGAGGAACTTTTGGTGATCGTGGTCTACCTTCGCCCAAGAGACACCACTGCCGCTGTATAGACCAAAATGCCGCATTATGGTGAATGTAGGCAAAATCTCTGGTTCCTCGCTCGCAATAAGCGTGATTGTAGGTGGTTTGTATGACACATTGTTTGCCGGTGCAGTAAATGTCACAACCTTCGGATTCGCAGGGGCAAAATCAGCCGCGGCCACATCGCCAAGCCATGTTGGCTCGTAGCCCTGCGCGTGTGCAACGATAGCATATTTCCATCTCGGTGCCAAATTTTCTATCGTGAATTTGCCCTTTGAGTCCACGGGGAATGTGCCAGGCAGGAAATCCCAATAAAGATGACCATCGGGAGCGGTAGCCAGACGGCGCACCTCAACATACGTGTCCGCAGGTAGTGCTTTCCCAACCGGAGCGAGAACTTTTCCGCCGATGTTCTCATAGCTTGAAAGCGTGTAATCAAAATCTACAAAACTGCTCGCCTTGACACGGAATTTTGTCACGCCTTTCGGTGGAGCGGTAAAGACTTCAGCGGGGATATTGACCGACTTGCCAATCAACTCGACATTTCCATTATCGCCCATATCGGTCGGAACACCTACAAACTGTGGGAAATGAGTACTATCACCATGGAAATACACTGCGTAGTCAGCCCCGGGCTTGACAAGAATTCTTGCGGAACTTTCGACATTGAGCCCACTTTCATTCACCCACTCCCAATTTCCGGGCGTAACCTCACGCCAGAGACTCACCTGCTTGAAATATCCCGTTTCATTCCGCTCTTCATCTGTTCCCCTAAACCAATTATCAAAGTATGCCGTGAATTTCACACCGCTCAGAGGGTCGTCAAAATCATTCACGCGCTTTGGCGATTTGATGCCTTGAACACCAATCTTACTCATGTCTATGGCTTGAATACCCAAATCCTCTGCAGCTTGTTCTGTCAGCTCAAAATTCCTCCCCTCATAGTCAGAGAATAGTGCTGCAGCCTCTGCAGTTTTTCCGGCGCTACCCCCCTCGAAATAATGATTGTTAAAGACCTTGCCATATTTGTCATCCACCGGTACACTCTCATCCATCGCCGGCCACTCTATCCCTTGCCAATGATCCTTCCAGTCACCGGCTACCCATAGCGAACGCTCACTGCGCAGCGCATTCAGGTTGACCACAAGGTTGTCTTCTATATCCGACATTACCGTTTCAATGTTCGTTCTTACTTCCATGTGGTCATAATATTCTTTCAACGTCGGATATTTCTCGAGCCAAAGCGCACTATTGTATATACCGCTACCATCATCGTAATAAATCTTGAGAACATCATGTTCCTGAATAAGATCCATGCCTGTAGCATCTTGACCATGCAGGCTGTCCCGAATGTCTTCGGTTGGATACTCAAACACATATGGCACATCGACGTATATATTGTTCACGTTTGTAAAGAGCCCGATCACGTCGGCAGGGTTCGACACAAGCGGCACATTGTAAATCACATTGTAGGAAAAATCCCTATGGGGCATATTATTGTCATAATAAGCGCCGCCGACCCGACGTGCGAAGTCAAAACCAATGCCAGGGTGATCAATACCCGTCACATCATGAAAGTAATTGTAACGAACCTCCGTACCGTCGTTTATGCCCATGTAATTGATATAGACGGCGCCCGTATCCTCCGCCATATCGCAGGGTGAATCCACGAATTCATTGTAGATGATTTTCGTGTCGATAATGTTTGCCGAGATTGCCTGACCGCGGCAATACGAGAAGAGATTGTTTTTGATGGTAATGCCGACACCTTCGAGATTGAGCCCTGAATTGTAAGCACCGCCAAGGATGCCGGAATGCTTGATGATGTTGTTTTCAAAAAGCACATCGCCACCTTCTCTTTGAACGGTGTTTCCCGTGGAAATCTTCGCCGCCATAAAGCCCGTATTCAAAAACGTAGAACCGGTAATGCTGTGGTGCTTCCCATTGAGTGCCGCCTCACGGTTGAAGTCGCTTTCCGGATCTATAAGCATCGCGTCCAAAATCGCATCAGCCTCCGCTGGAGATTTGCCGGCTTCGATTTGCTCGTTTCTCAGCTCCGTATAGGCTGCCGCAAGATCACGAGTTGCCCAAGCTCCACTTCCAATGCGGACACCGGAACCCCCGTAGTTCTTCAACGTACAGTCTTCCACATTACAATACTCGCCTCCTACAATGTGGAAAACCGAGCCCTTGGTCAGCTCAAACCCCAATTCCGAAAATGTAAGATACGACGAATCCTTCACGTCCACCATATAGTTTTCATCTAGCATGGAAATCTTCACCGTTGCATTTTTCATATTCTTCGTGGGAAAAAGATACAGCACACCCTCGCGGCTGATATAGTATTCGCCGGGCGTGTCAAGTTCCTCAAACACATTTTCAAAGGCATAGCGAGAACCCTTTTTCACACCGGAGGACGGTTTGCCTTTCAGCTCAATCGTCATTCGGTTCGGATCGAGGTTTTTGATGATGTTCTTATTGTAGAAGAATTCCCAGCCGATAGAGCCGAACACGACGATATCCTCATAGCTCGCCCACCTTTTGACCCTATTTTCAAGCGTCCTAAAGACGGGATTTTTTCCTGTAGGCTGCTCCGTCAAGTCATCGAAACCGGTATCCAAAACTTCAGGAACCCTCAAATAGGAATCATAAGGATTTTCCGCGAATATCCCGGGGACTTTGTTCGGATAGCGGGCAAGATCCAATACCTGATCATCGATGAAGACCTGCATTCTTGATGGCATGTAGCCTGTTTCCGCGTATTGCTCGGAAACAAACTCATTTAGATTTCCATTCGCCCAAAACGCCTTGCTGTAATCAAGGTCATCAAATGTAAACCCATTTTTGAAAAGGTCAATCGACACGACAGCTTTCCGCGCATCGCTCGTCATAAGCCGAGATAGCATAGCCGGATCCGAAACCTTTGAGAAGTTCTTCCCGTCCAGATAAGAACCGCCGCTAAATAGGGGTTTCTCGCCAGGATAAGCAGTATAGGTAATGGGTGAAATAGCTGTGCCAGTATCCTCCGCCTCAAAATATGTAGTTTCAGCTACATTATAAGTGCCGCCCCGAAAGTATACCGTGATACCACCAGGCGGAAGTTCGCCCGATGCTGCTTTTTTAATTGCACGAATCCTATCCCTTGCACCGGCAACGGTAGCAAGTGGTTGATCCACATTCGTCCCTGCATTGTTGTCATTTCCATCAGGTGCAACATAAATTACCGTGCCGTTCGGCGGTGCTGCAGAGGCAAAATCCGGCAGAATAAAACTCGTAAAACAAAGAACAAGCACCAAAGCGAGAGCAGTTACGTGTGAAATCTGTTTCATATCAATACTCCCTTTTATGAATTGCTCATTGTTAGGTAACGGACGGCTATTTGGGTTCGGTGCTCTAGACCTGTCTTTTCCATTATTGTTGAGATGTGGTTTCGGACCGTGCCGTCTGCGAGAAATAGATTTTCGGCTATCTGTGCATTTGAGAGACCTTCGGATACGAGTGCTACGATTTCCAATTCCCTCGGAGTCAATTCGGAGAAAAAATTGTATGCGGAGTCCTCAGGTAAAATGGCTATTGTGCCCTTTTCTACGGCACCTCTGATGTAGTCTATTACATCCTGCGCAAATACCGTACCGCCCCTCGCAACCGTCACGATGGCGGAGAGAATCGTCTCAGGCGGACTGTTTTTCAAAATATAGCCCCGGGCACCACACCTGAGCGCACGAGCAATCAGTTCCGGTTCGTCGAAAGTGGTCAGCAGCAAAGGTAGCGCCGTGCCCTCAGAAAGCATCAGAGACGCGGCTTCAATCCCATCCAAAACAGGCATGCGAATATCCAAAACGGCGACATCCACCAAAGACTTCCGGCAGAGCGCCGCCGCTACCTCCCCATCCGGGGCAATACCCACCAGCTCCATACCCTCGTCGGAAGAAATTATCATAGAAAGCCCCTGCCGTATGATACTGTCGTCGTCCGCAATCAAAACGCGTACCCTGTCCAAGTTCCCGTCAATCCCATTACTCATAAATTCCTCCATCATCTCGCAGGGAAGTTCATACGAATACGAAACCCGCTCTCATCTCCCTCGAAAAAGATACGCCCGTAGCAAAGCGCCGTCCTCTCCTCCATACCCTGAAGCCCAATCCCCCGCCCCGAAGCAGCGGTCAGCCGTCCTGCTGCCCCCCGTCCATTGTCGGAAAATCCCACGCTCAAAAGTTTATTCTTATTCTCAATAGTTACGCGAAAAACACTGCCGCCGGAATGTTTCAGCACATTCGTAAGCGCCTCGCGAAGATTGTCTTTGATACAGAGCCAAATCTGTGCCTCAATCCCGTTCATGTCGCCAGCGGTGTCAAGCGATGTCTCTATCTCGGGGTGATCCGTCCCAAAGCTCAGAAGCTCCTTCTCAATCTGAGACAGATTGGACGCAGAAGCGTCCGCTCGCTCTTCCCTGAGCACACTCCTTATCTTGTCAACGCTGCTCCTTAGATTGCCTATGGCCTTCGACACAGTTTCCTTCGCCTTGGCAGGATCCTTCAAAATGACCGTGTTCGCCCCTTCGAGAAGCAGAATACTGCCCGACATCCCGTGCCCGACCTCGTCGTGAATCCTTGAGGCGAGCCTGTTCCGCTCGAGCAGTTTCGTAGTATACTCCATGTTTTGTGCAGTCCTTCTTCCGTCGAGCAGACTCTTTCTGAGCTCATCGATCTCCTGACTTTTGCGCATGGAATTCTCTAGGATTTCGTTTTTTCTCCGAATGACCGACAGGACGTATATCATCATTCCTACAAGAAAAGCCGTGAAAATCAAAGGTAGAAGCCCCGGCCTTAAAATTGCGAAAAAAATTACTGACAAAATGGCAGACGCGCACAGAGTCCACAAAACCGGCAAATATTCATCGAAAAATTCCGTGAAAATCACAAGGAGAATCGGAAGAGCCGACGCCGGCGAAAACAACAGAACGGCGGCGCAGACCCCTGCGGCCGAAGCGATACAGCAAATCCTCGGAAGTTTCATGAACTCGAGCAGAAGTTTGACACTGAGAAGGGTCAGCATGACGAGGGCGAAAACGATGATCCGCGTGATGCTGACGGGGCCCACATCTTCCGCAGCAGCACCGGTTCCATTCATGCTAGGAGTCCAAAGGCAGAGAGCCATCGCTACCACCTGAGCCACATAGACGAACCAAATCCTCTCCCTCATCACACCTCCAAAATTGCCGTATAGATATTTTATTTTACCACATCTACGCGGCCAGTGGTCTTCCTGCACTCCTGCTGCTCGCGAAGCGAACCGCGGTCAGAACGAAGCAGAGTAGCGACATCAGAGAGATGATACCGAGCGGCAAGAAGAAGCTGAAATTCCCCGCGCCGTCCTGATACGAGTGGATTGCCTCGAAGAACCAATACTGCGGCGTGATGAGTGCAATCTTTTGGAAAATCTCGGGCGAATATTCTATTGGGAAATACGCGCCGCCGATCATCGCCATCACCTGCCCCACCGCTATCAGGCAAAACAGCATCGAGTTGAAGCTCGGCATGGTCAGCCCCACGAGCATCCCGAATCCGACCACGAAGACGGCGTAGCTCACGACCATCAAGACTATGACGAGTAGCGGCACGCCCGTATCTATCCCACGAACACCCAGATAGGCGAGGGGCAAAATCACAGTCAGTAATGCCATAACAAGTCCGACCAAAGACATCGCTACCGTATACTGAACCGCCGTCGCGTTCGCCGACTTTATGCGTCTGAACGTCCCGTTTGTCCTGTCAAAGTACAGGGCATTCGCCAGACCTATGGCAATAATGAATGCGAACATCATGAAAAATCCAAGCATTGTGTCCATGCCCGAGCGCTCTGCCTCGCGCCTGAGTTGGCCCGCATCCTTTGTAACAGTCTCGATGTCAGGAACTACCGAGGCGGCTTCCGAAACCAGCGTCTCAAGCTTTGCCCTATCGCCTCCGGTCGCCAAAGCGAGCGTGAGCACGCTCTCCGAATACGAATCGATGTAGGAACGCACAAAGGCCTCGTTCGCGTAATCATCCAAAAATGTCAATTCGAGCGGCACGGGCGAGCCCGACAAAACTCCCTCTTCAAAGCCCTTAGGTATCTCGATGACCGCTGAAATATTCTTCTCAAGAAGCTCGGTATTCAAATATTCTATATCGTCTGAGCGGACGACTTTCGCCCCGATATCCTCCGACAGATAAGCCTCAAAATCATCAGATACAAATGAACTGTCGCCGTCTATTACTCCGATGTTGATGTCATCTACGGAAGATTCCGCGACACCGATGATCAGGACGAACATGGCTGTTATCACGACGGAGAGCGCAAGGCTCATCATCAAAACACCCTTCGAATTTCTCAGGCCGTTCCTGAATATTGTCAATATATTATTCATGCTACAAGCTCCTTTCTACGGAGTAATGCCGAGCCTATTGCTGCGGTAATGGCGGTAACACCTATGCTCACGACCGTGACGAGAATCATCCCGTCGGGCCTACCGAATATCGTCAAATCAAACGCGGCCGCTCTTATCATGCTGGTCGGCAAATATTCGGAAAAGCCGGTTATGAAAATCTCCTTTGAGAAGGTTCCCGAGAAGAAGAGCAGCACCCAGACGACAGCCATGAACGGTATGAAAGGATTGGTTTTCATGAAAATCCCCGTGATCATGCACACGCCGGTAGCAGCCATACCGACCACCGAAAGCCCGATGAACAAGAGCACATTTCCCTGCCACGTATTCGCATAATGAGCCCCGAAAAACAGCACTGACGGAACCATGACGCAGAGAACTGACAAAATATGTAATGGAAAAAATCCCAAAAGTGAGCTGGCAAAATACTTGCTTCGGCTCACGGGCGACAACATGGTTCTACGCATGGTCCCGTCCTGCTTGCTCTGATATACGGACGAGGCGCCGATACTGCTACCCGACATGAAGACAATCATGACTATCATCATCACAGCATAGTAGTCTATCATAGAACGATTGACACCAAGGTCTTTGTCCACCGTCAAGTCTGTCAATTCTGTCATAGAGAGCGCTACCCTGGAGGGCACAGGCGCGAACGTGGCCCCATCAATCCCTGTCATTCCGGCCCACGAGCCGGAATCTTCCACCCCAACATGAGCCATCAAAACAGAAATAGCGGCATACTCCCTCGCAAAACTCTGCATAGTCAGCTTGACCGCACGGTTCTTCACCAAGTCCCCTCCCTCGGCAATAGTTACGGAAAACGGTTCGCTGAAAACAACGCAGGCGTCCAAATCGCCCTTATCCACGTCGACCTTACTAACCGAAAAATCGTCCGATTCCGTCAGCTTCACCTGCGAATTTTCTTCCATTACTGTCAAAAACTCATCTATCGCCGCCGCCTCCGCAGGGTTCTGCGTTTCAACGATATACGCCAACCGAATTTCCTCAATCGGCGCATCCGCATTGTCTAGGGACGCGAGCATATTTCCCAAAACAAAGACGAGCACGACCGGAAAGATGAGCGAGAACACAAATCCGCTCCTATCGCGGAGCATTCCCAAAAATTCCTTCTGCATTATTCTAAACATGAGGAGTTTCCTCCTTGTTCAGCTCGCTACCCGTGAGGGCGAGGAAAGTTGTTTCAAGGTTCGGAGCCTCGCTGTCTATCGAGCGAACCGAAATGCCGCAGTCAAGGAGCGTGCCTAGTATGGGGGTGATATTCGAAAACGTCAAATCCACATCGAGATCGATGATATTTTCGTTTCCCTGCCTCGACGAGTGCGAAACCCCAGGAATGGTTCCAAGAATGCGAAGCGCCTTAGAAAAGATCTCTTCGTCCGTATTCTCCGTCTCAATCACGACGGTTTTATGATTTGTTACATACGAGAGCAGCTCGGTCTCGGTGCCGATTGCCGCCAGTCGGCCACTGCTTATGATGGCTATGCGGTCGCAGATCTCCTGAACCTCAGGCATGTAATGCGAGGTATAAATGATGGTCGCTCCGCCGTCCCTCAGCGTTCTGATCGAATGCATGATGAGCTCACGGCTCTTTGCATCGACGCCAACAGTCGGCTCGTCCATGACGATGAGCTTAGGCTTGTGTGCGATACCGCAGGCTATGTTCAGCCGTCTTTGCATGCCGCCCGAGAGCTTGCCCGACCGCTTCTTCGTCTCGCCTTCGAGCCCGACAAAGGAGAGCGCCTCGTCCACCGCTTCCTTCAAAACCTTGCCTTTCAGGCCATAGAGCGATGCAAAAAAAGTAACATTTTCCCGCGCCGTCAGGTTCTTGTAAAATGCTATCTCCTGCGGAACGAGTCCGATGATGGATTTGATTTCGCGTTCATTCTTTTTCAAGTCCAATCCGTCCACAGTTACTTCGCCCGAATCCGCTTCGAGCAGCGTGGACAGAATGTTCAGCGTGGTCGTCTTGCCTGCGCCGTTCGGTCCGAGAAACCCGAATATCTCTCCCTCCTCCACATTGAAGCTGAGGTTGTCCACCGCGGTCAGTTCGCCAAACCGCTTGGTCAAATTGTTTACAGTAATAAATTCATTCATGATTTTTACCCCTTTCATTATCTTAAAACCATCATACAAAACCGCCGAAAGCAAAGGAAGTGACAGGCGCACAAAAACGCCATGACATTTGTCATGTATTTCCCCATGCTATCGGGTTACTATTTCTTTAACCGGTGATTTTGACGCTCATATTTTCAGCGTCTTGAGGTATTCCTTGTCTTCGGGCGTAACGCGAAAAGACTCCCTGCATTTTTGAATAGCCTTGTTATGCGTCCAAGGATCCAATGTTCCGCCTGACTTCCGCTCAAATATCGGCAAGGCCTCTTCCCGAAATTTGATGAAGCATTCGCAGGCCGCCCATGCGACACCCATTCTGACATAATATCCCTCATGCGTGATATTCGTGAGGCGTTCCAGATATCTTTCAATGTATTTCCCAGTAATGAAATTGCTCATACCTATGACCACGGCAAACCTTATGTAAAATTCCTTATCGCTCGTGAAGTAATCCGACAGAAAATCCCAAAGCAGAGAAACTTCATCGGACGAATCTTTCTGATTTGCCTTGATGGAAACCGTATCGCAAATGCCCCAGTTGTCTATCAACGGAATGAATGTTTTGAGAAGAGGAAATTTCTCAACAAGTGTGATTTTCATGGCCGAAATGACCATGCCATGCAGTTGGATTTCCTCAAAACTCCCATCTTTGCAGACCGACAAAAATCCAATCGGATCCACCTTTGCAATATCCTTTGCGATTGCCCGAACAGCCGGCACCCGTACGCCATATGCCGTCGCCGTTCCAGGAATCAATCCTTCATTGAATTTCCTATATTTCTCGTCCGAAAGTTCCTCAAACCTCTGAATTACTGCCGCGTAGTCCTCATCAGTAAACATAATTATCACATTTCCCTAAATTTTTTCCACATTTTTATTCAATTATCCAGTTTGATAATACCATAACGCGTCAAATATGATAAACTATTAAAATTAAAAAGATTGAATACTAAGGAGTAAAATATGGCAAGGATACCAAATAGGGATGAGGCTTGGGCATTACTGCAGGAATACAACAAGGATGAGTTCCATCTGAAGCATGCAGAAATTGTCGGTGGCGTGATGAAATATTTCGCCGAGGAGCTCGGCTATGGGGAAGAGGCCGATTTCTGGGAAGTAGTCGGGATTCTCCACGACATTGACTTTGAAGAATATCCTGACGCGCACTGCATCAAGCTCCAAGAAATTCTCAAGCAAAATGACATCGATGATGGTATCATACATGCAACGGCAAGCCACGGTTACAATTTGACGGTGGACATAAAGCCCGAGCATGAAATGGAAAAAGTTCTCTATGCAACCGATGAGCTCACTGGACTAATCGGAGCCGTTTCTCTCATGCGGCCTTCGAAGAGCGTACAGGATTTGGAACTGAAATCAGTTCGAAAGAAGTACAAAAATGCAAATTTTGCCGCCGGTTGCTCGCGTGAAGTGATAGAAGACGGTGCTGTTATGCTCGGATGGGAGCTCGACGACCTGATTTCAAGAACAATTTTAGCGATGAGAACATGCACTGAATAAACAGTAACTGAAAAGGAGACACGGGGTTATGATTGGTAAGGATTTGCTTTCAATAAAGGATTTTTCAAAGCTAACGGGCATTAAACAGACGACTCTCAGATATTTTGACGATATGGGTTTGTTCTCTCCTGCGGTCAGAGGTGAAAACAGCTATCGCTATTATTCTCCTCAACAGATCATTACAATCAATTCCATAAACTTGCTGAATGAACTCGACATGCCCATCAAGCGCATCTGTGAGATTGAACGTGATCGGACTCCCGAAAACATATATGCAGTTTTGGGTGACAAAGAAGATGAGCTTCAGGCGGAGATTCATAGACTTCAGAAATCCTACAATGTCATCACAACACTCAGAAAAAACATTGATGAAGGGCTGGCGGCCGGAAACGATCAAATTTCCATTGTGAAGCAGGATAGGCAACCTATCGTCATAGGTGACAAAAATGACTTCAAGGGTTCTACATATTTCTATGATGCATTCCTGACGTTCTGCCACGATGCACCGAAGAAGGACATCGACCTGAGGCTTCCGGTCGGCGGTCGTTTTTCAGATTTTTCTTCATTCCTAAACGATGGCGGAAGGCCCGCAACATTCTTCTCGGTCGATCCCGACGGAAAAGATGAGATACCAGCCGGCAAATATTTAGTCGGATACGCCAGAGGATACTACGGTGAGACCGCCGGTCTACCCGAGCGTTTGGACGCGTATATCAGGGAAAACAATATAGAAACCGACGGCGAGCTATACGTGATATACTTGCTCGACGAACTTTCCATACACGAAAAAGACAACTACCTGTTCAAGGCTTCAGTGAAGATAAAATAGCTATCGCTTCGCAATTTTATACTAAAATTCGTTGACTGTGCAGTGTATTTCTTGGACCCGCAAAACCTGCTTTATACATTGATTGCAGGCTATGCATCGGTTGATTTTCTCGCCATGCTGTAGCTTGTTTGCGAAGTCGGGATCCGCGAGAAAGCCTCTGGCAATGCCAACAAAGTCGCCATCGCCTCTCGCGAGCACACGCTCGGCAATCTCACCGTCATTTATTCTATTGCACGCAACGGCGGGCAGGCCGGTCCCATCCTTTATTTCTCTAGCAAGATACGTGAAGCTGCCAGGTTCTACATCAGCAGAAATCTGCGGTATCTTAGACTCGTGCCAACCGCCCGTCACGCACACGAGGTCTATAGGATGGCTACCATCGGGGTTCCGAACGCCCTCGAGAAGTGCTATCACGTCCTCAACTTCATAGCCACCGAGAAGATCAGTCCCAGACACACGAATCATTACTGAGTAATCTTGACCAACCGCAGCACGGACATCCTTTATGACCTCTGATGGAAACCGCAGCCTGTTCTCGAGCGAACCGCCATATTTATCCGTCCTCAAATTTGTGAGCGGCGAAATGAATTCCGTCAGCAGATAACCCGCCGTACAGTTTATCTCAATCGCACCGACACCCGCTTCCTTGCAGACCAGTGCTGCATCGACAAATTGCCTCTTCGCCTCAGCAATGTCAACAGCTGTCATCTCCTCAGGGAGTTGCTTGTATAAAGGTGATGGTATAGGCGATGGC
Source organism: Eubacteriales Family XIII. Incertae Sedis bacterium (assembly GCA_031261345.1). Classification (GTDB taxonomy): domain Bacteria; phylum Bacillota; class Clostridia; order Peptostreptococcales; family Anaerovoracaceae; genus JAISKC01. The sequence goes on from JAISKC010000051.1 coordinate 23,138, forward strand.
GCGAGCGGAGGAAGCGCAGGATCGTATAGATTTTCTTGCTTTGCGTTCCTGCCCGAATGGAAAAGCTGCACTATCAGATGAGAGCCACGAGCACGCACCGCATCGGAAAGTCCCTTGAGATATTCCGTGTGCGCCTCATCGGCAAGTATGCAATTGTAGAAAACACCGCGAGGAGACACCCCCGCAACGATAGTAACAGCAGCAGCACCGCCCGCAGCGCAGGAAACCAAAAACTCAGCTTCCTTCTCCATAGAAAACCCAGTCTGCATAGCGGTCATAATAATGCGATTTCTAACTTCTAAATTCCCAATCGCACCACCGGAAAACAAGTAGCTCACAAACCTCAACCTCCCACAAAACCAGAGGCGGGCTTCCTGTATGCCGCCTCCATATGTAAGTGCCTCTCCGTCATATGAGGCGGCATACGGAAACCCCGCCTCGGCAACAAGGTGATGTACTTTTCCGCCTTACCAGCTGCCGCCGCCACCGCCGCCGCCACCGCCGCCCGAACTACCGCCGCCGCCGGAAAAGCTACCGCCTCCACCAGAAAATCCGCCACTGCCACCCGAGCCACCACCCGAAGATGACGGCGTAGAAATGAACCGACCGGCCGATTTTGCCTCATACCGCCCGAGCGAATGTGCCAGATAAGTAGCTCTGAAAATATGATTGTCTCCATAGTAGCCGGTATACCAAGTAGGCGGCTCTTTAGCCAAATTCTCAAACTTCTCGCTCCACTTGTCCGAAAGACCGAAGACCCAAGCATAAGGCAAGATATTGTAGAAATACTGCGGATCCTCATCAAACAGGAGCTTAAGTTTTTCCATCTCCGCCGTCTCGATGAAATTCTTAAATCCCCTGATACGACCGAGAATATCGTTGTAATAATCCGTTCTCTTCTGAAGATGATAAGTGAAAAATCCACAAATAGCCGTTGACACAAAAGCGGCAGCAGCAAAAATCACATTCGTCCCATTGAACGATACCAACACCCAACCGAACAGAGGAAATATACCCGACACGAAAGGCAGTATGAGAAAAATGACCCTAAACCTAAGCGTCGAAAGTATATTGAACCTTATGAACACATTGATGATGATTCCTGCAATAATGACAGAAAATAAAATCGGAGCTACACTCGTGATAGCCATATATCCATTCCAACCGTATCCAATCATAGCCGCCGCGGACTGGTAGCCGATGAGAGGAATCATCGTCAGGAAAATGCCGAAAATCCTAAGTCTCATCGAAGACTTCTCAAACATGGATTCCGATGAATTGTTGTACTCTTTTTGCAGCTCCTTCTTCGTACTCTTCATAGCCAAAGCAAAAGAATAATTGCGTTTGCTCAAATCGACGGTATTGCCGGAGGAAAACAAAGAGTCGAACATCTCCTGCGTGATACCATCGATACCGGAGTCCTCCTTGTCCGTGCGAGTCAGAACAAACTTGCCCTTCTTCTGCTCATCGATAGTGATATATCCCTGTGAAGCCCAGAAAAGAATCATCGCCAGAAGGTCCTTGTCATTGACTTTTCCGTCAACCAGATATCCGATTGCGGCAGGATTTAGATCGTCCGGCGGATAGAATTCGACCGTATCCACGGTCTTCCTGTCGCGGCCGAAGATAATCCACAACACCAAAAGCACTAAAAGCGGCACGAGAATGAGCATCCCCATGAATATGTAGGTGCCCCTGTCGGACAGCTCGTTTCCAAAAAATCCATTCGGCAGTTTGAGTAAAAATGTCATGCCCTCACCCTCGGAAAGCATGCGCGTGAGATGTGCCGACACTGTTACCGCATCCTTTTCTCCATCTATTACCGGAGGCTGTATTTCAAACACATCTGTATTGGCTTCACCCGAATATCCGACTATAAATTCAGCATCTGACACATCCGTGTCCTTGCCTGGAAACGTCACGGAAACCTTGGAAGTTTCTATCGGCGTCGCCCAACCGTGAGGCAAAAAATCGTAGTATATGCTGTCGTATTCATCTATTCCATCATCATAAAATTTCACGGTGTATCTGAGGACATAAATCTGCTCACCCGTTACGGTGTAGCTTCCGGAACCGATCTTGAACACAAAATTGCCGTTCTCGGTATACGTTTCAAATGAATAGCCGCTCCAGTCAACCTCACCGGTTTCAGGATCGAGCTGCCCCACCTTTGCGCCGGAGACCTGCATCTTTTCCTCTACTTCAAGCCGCTTTCCATCCACCTCGCTGACGATAAGTGAAGTCATTGGAATGTATCTGTATAGCCCGTGTTTATCCTCGAAGAAATCCGCATGTATGGTCTCAGTAATATCGATACTTTTGTTCTCCCAGACCCTCGCGTCCACATCGAAAGCCGTAGTGTAAAAACCCGCATAAGGCTCGTAATCCCGCTCATTTTCAGTTGCCAAATCTCGGGGCTCTTTCTGCAATTCCTCGCCTTCTTCCGCGAAGACGATACCGGAAAATTGTGTTGCAATCAACAGGCAGACAGAGGCTAGGCAAAGTAGCCGAATAAAGGTCTTGGGCACTCTCGCCCTAAGCATCAAAACTGCACCTTAGGCGCGACACGCTCTTCCTCAGAGCCGACCTCAAACATCGGCCTTTCTGTAAAGTGGAACAATCCCGCGATGATATTGCTCGGAACCGACTGAACCTTGACATTGAACATTCTGACCAAGGCGTTGTAAAACTTTCTCGCCTTTGCAATCTCATCTTCGATGCCGGTGAGCTGATTCTGCAAATCGAGGAAATTGGTATTCGCCTTGAGGTCGGGATAACTTTCCGAAACTGCGAACAGACTTCTGAGTGCACCCGTCAGCTGACTTTCCCCCTCGAATTTTTGATCGGGCGTCGTAGCCGACTGAATCATGCTCCTTGCCTGCGTTACCTTCTCAAGCGTGCCGCTTTCATGCGCGGCATAGCCCTTCACAGTCTCGACGAGGTTGGGAATGAGATCAAATCTCTTCTTCAGATATACGTCCATCGTAGAATAGCCCTCTTCGCATTTGTTCTTTAGCGAAATGAAGCCATTGTATGTAGCTATCACCCATATCAGCAGGATCAAAATGATAACGACTATAATGATTGCAGCGATAATCAATCCGGACAAAGCATTCATAAGAAATCTCCCATACAAAAAACAACTATCTCTAATTAATGATAATATTATAACATTTTTTCAGCCACACTACTCGCGCAGAGTATATAATAGTGTTATAAATTATCTTAGTAATGAAAGTGGAGAATGATGGATAACAGACCGATTGGATTTTTCGATTCAGGACTTGGAGGACTCACATGTATTCCTCACCTGATGAGGGCTCTTCCCGATGAGAGAATAGTCTATTTTGGCGACACAGCCAGAACGCCCTACGGCTCGAAGGCCGAATCCACAATCCGCAATTTCTCGTTCGAAATTTCCGACTTTCTCGTCAGTCAAGATGTGAAGATGATCGCAATTGCCTGCAATACCGTCAGTTCGATTGCACTCAGCGCTCTTAGAAAGAGGCATCCTTCTATCCCAATTCTAGGTATCATCAGCCCCGCTTCTCATACGATTGCAAATACGTGCACCGGCGAAAACAATGTGGGCATCATAGGCACGAAAGTTACGATAGCCAGCGACGCCTATCCTGACAAAATTCTCAAGTTCAATTCCGATCTTCACCTGCATCAGATGGCGTGCCCTACGCTCGTGCCCCTCATTGAAGAGGGCATCATTGAGCACAGTATCATGGATTTGTCCATCGAGTATTATCTGGATCACTTCATCAAATACAATGAAATTGACACGCTGGTTCTGGGTTGCACTCACTACCCGCTCATCAGAAAGAATATCGAGAAAATCTACCCGAAGCTCAGGATTGTTGATCCATCGAAGGAAATGTTCACCAGTATCGACGACACGCTTACTGAGCGGGGCATCAAGGCAGCGTCTCCCACTATTTCAAACATATTTTATGCCAGCGATTTGTCCGAAAACTTCGTGAACATGATAAACAAAATCTTTTCCGACTCTGATTTTAAAGTCGCTTTTCGTAATTTTGATTTGGACGATTATCTTAGATAATAATAGGGAGGAGAAACGCCATGGAACTTGATGAATTACTCGCATTACTTGATGTAGACAGCCCCGCTGAGCTCGTGTATTTTGAGCAGTATGCGGACCTAATGGAAAATGAAAACGACATTCCTGTCGAAACCCTCTCTGCACTTGTGGAGGAGATGGATTCGGATGTGCTATCCGAGATTACGGACAATTATTTTGACGATATGCTCGGTTTCATTCCCGATGATGCGGCGGAGCTTTATACTCTCATCCATACGGTGGGAACCACGCTTGCATCGCTCGCAAAGACGGGCGAGACCGACGCCGAGGACAGCACACTCAAAATGTATGCCGAAGAGCTATACAAATTCAGAAATTGGCTGCTCGATGAAGGTATCTGCGTCTGCACAAACACGAGCACGGAGGAAGTCAAAGAACTGAACATCCTCGAGGCTCTCATCAGCTATAGGGTTTCAAATCTTACCGATGAGGATTATCAATATGATTTTTCGGGAGCTCTTGACTATCCGATTGACGAATACATCATTTCCCTCTCAGCACTGGCCGAGGATAGCTACGATGATGAGGACTACGATTTGGGCGACGACTACGATGAAGGTAGCGATCCACTTGACAAAGGCGATCCATTTTGGGAGCACTGACTAATTGTCATCATCGCCTTTGCACTGCCTTTTGCCCCACTTCTTCGGTAAAAAGCCTCGTGATACTACCAGTATCACACAGGCTGTCAAAGAAGTCCCTGCATCAGGAGCGGTGCAGGGACTTCTTTCTCACTAAACTAGTAGTGGCTTCTTCGATATTTTCAGTTCGAGATATTGGAATTATGAACTATCTGGGAAAAAGGGCATATTACCAAGCCCACAATGCTAACTTCTGTAGGTTCATTGCAGCGAACTTCATTGTGATCCAGATGTCTACACGACCAATGCCCCGAAGCATTGTATACCGCATACCGTGTTTCTCTTTTGCATCAGCAAAGACCCTCTCAATTGTTTGTCTTAGCGATTTAATCCCATAAATGTGTTGCAAAAGAACTAACTTAACCAAAACAACAGGATCTACTGATGGTCTACCGTTGTCTTCGCAGTAAAGATGAGAAACCATGTCATATACTCGATCAAAATCCACGGCTTTATCTATTTTTCTAAGCAAATGATCTTCTGGAACGAGGCTATCTAAGCAGGCAAGCTGCACTTGTCCTCTAAGATTTGTGTTTTTCTCAAGCATAATTCCACCTCAATATATGTGAACGATTATGCTTATATTATATCGCTAATATGTTGAAATTTCAACGATTACTGGTGAAGCTGCAACCATAATTTGTTGGAAGTTTGGGATATGACAATATGGCAATGAGCCAAAATGGCAATATGGTTATTGCTACTCTAGAGAGAAAAAAGGACACACGGCGTGCGACCTTTTTTGACAGTCTGTAATAACTTAACAGTTATTATACTAATCAGGCGAATAAGAACTTAATGGATTTCAGGGAAAGGATGGTCAACTATGAGCAAAAATAAGGTGCTTTCACCCATGGGCGACGACTGGGCTGATTTGAGGCAAACCTTACTCAATCCGCAAGAACGTGCCGCGACAGATGTCAAAATCGCATTGCTCGATGAAATCATCAAATCCAGACAGGATAAAGGATTGTCGCAAAAGAAACTTGAGGAAATCAGCGGCGTAAAGCAACCGGTGATTGCTCGGCTGGAGCACGGCACAACCGATCCGCAACTTTCGACAATAATTAAAGTATTAATATCAATGGGGAAAACTCTTGCTGTAGTGCCATTAGAGCAGGCACAATAATCGCCAAAACCTAAGCCATTCGGGGGGTTCCAACACGCTTGTGCTATCGTCCCTTTTTGATGTTTTATTTTCTTGATTTTCTGTTTCCGCGGATGCTTTCTATGATTTCTACTACTGCGGCCACTTCTTCGTGCGATAGACCGCTCACATCGACGGAAACTTCGGTGTCCAGTCCGAGCAAATAATCCGATGATACGGAAAACGTATTTGATAATTCTATAATAAGAGCGGTGGACGGTGCCGCTATGCCCATCTCCCAGCTGTTGACCGCAGCACGCGAGATGCCGAGTTCACGTGCGAGTTCCGCCTGCGTCCTACCCGATTTTTCTCTCAACGATTTAATCTTTTCCGATAATGAAAATATTTCTTTTCGCATGATTTCACCTCAAAATCATACTATTCATTTCAAAAAGATATTGCATTATCATAAAGATAATTTTACTTTACAATATATATTTCTTATCATATAATTAGCTATCTTAAACAATGTTCTATTTAGAAAGGGGGAGCGAATGAGTAAGGGAAGGCAACTGAAACCATCTGAACTCGAAAAATTGCTAAAAAAAGGTAAAATCACACAGAGCACATTCGATTCGTATTATAGTCTTTCTCTATCAGTACAGCAGCAAATATATGAGGAGACGTGGACAAAAGGTGATACAGCACGAACGATTTTTATACTCATATTTATAATAGCAATTATTGTGCTGGTGATCGATTCTTGTAGTACTAGCGATAATTACGATGATATGACGCCCGAAGCATGGCTTGAATTCGATGCAAAATCTTGGGAGGATTACAAAGCACTATATCAAACACACAACAATCTAATAAATCATGCTGAAGCATTTGGTAATGGACAAATATCAATATTAGAATTCTATAATAAATGCAAAGAATTTAAAAGTTGGTTTGGCAATGCTAGCCTGTCCTACTCTTATGGCGAAAATAAAGTCGAGAGAGATTATCTTGATCTTTACAAAAGCGTTGCAATAGCTGATGGCCAAGGAGTACAGTACATTATAGAAAGTGTTGATTCAAATAAATTTAGTGATGCTTCCGAGGCCAATGAAAGGATTAGTACAGCAAAAGACTTCATGGGACTAATTATCTTGAGTCGCTATGCGCTACTTAAAAAAGCAGGCTTAACTGAAGAAGAAATAACCGCAAAAGTCGATTCTGAATCTGCTGCTTTGGATGCCGCCTAGTCGGATTGAATAGATTACAGGTTTTGATTAGTAAAGGGGGTATTGAAAATGGTTTTTATGAAACGCAAGGAAAAATCACAGATGACATTACATGAATTGGGCGAAATATTGAATAAAATGTACTCAACTGCCGCTTGGGGCGAAAAAACTGCTATGGCACATCTATTCGGCATCATATATGCAGGAGAAATAAATAAGGGTGGTTATTCCGCTGCTGATGTTGCTCGCGAGGCAGGATTGTATAATACTGTGAATACGGAAGTAAGTGCCGGTATCAAACTCTCAAAATATGTTACCCCAATATAACTCGCATTTAGTTTCTAAGAAATTTCGAAGGTGAAGGAGGAGAAAATGGCGACTATTGATGAACAAGTTATTGAAGCCACTAGGGAGTTGGATAAGAACACAATATATACCAGTAAGCAAATAGTAGATTTCGTTCTCGATAGAACATCAATTAGAAAGGGGAGTTTCAGCCCTTCTGATTACGCTTACAATTCGCATTGCGAGGGTGAGCATTGGCCAAAACTTTTTCTCAAATGGGATCGCGGTTCGTATAGCTATGTAGGCCCGAATTATAGGGATTAGGATTTTGGAATTGGGCAGCTCGGGAAACCGGCGATTTGCGTCAAAAAACGGCTCTTTTTTTGCGGAAATCGCCGGTTTTCCGAGCTATTCTTTGGTTTCGGAAGATCCATTTTGTTTGCGGCCGAGCGAGAGGAAGATTCCTAGGACGCATAGGGCGCAGAACACCGTGAAGGCTACTTGCATGCTGCCTATGATGCTCGCGTCCCCCGCCTCGTCTATCGGCGTGGCTCCCATGTAGGCGTTCATGATGATCGTGATGATCGCCATGCTTATGACCTGCCCCATCGAGCGCATCGTTGAGGTGACTGAGCTCGCGACGCTGTAATCCTTCGGCGGCACGCAGCTCATGATCGCGTTTGTGTTCGGCGACGAGAAGAGTCCGAAGCCGACACCGACCACCACCAAGTTTATGACGACGTGCGCCAGCCCCGAATCCGCTCCGACGAAGATGTAGGAGAAGAGCGAAACCGCGCAGAGTGCCATGCCGATCGAAGCTATCAGGTATGGCGATTTGCGGTCCGATAGCCTTCCAGAGAATGGCGAGCAGATGGCCTGCAAGAGCGGCTGAGTAATGAGGATGATGCCAGTAATGCTGGCGTCGTAGCCCATGACAACCTGAAGGTAAATGGAGACCAGATAGCTTATCGCAAAGGTAGCGGCGTAATTGAACAGCGCGGCGAGATTTGAGAGCAGATAATTGATATTGCTTTTGAAGAGTCTGACCTCGAGTATCGGCCTCTCTGTCCTGAGCTCGTTTCTGACGAAAAGGACCAGCAGGACTATTCCGACGGCGGTGAATACGTAGGAAAGAACGTTCTGCGTGAAGCTCGTGAGCCCATACATGAAGAACAGAATTGCCACTATATATAGAAGGCTTCCGATGGGATTGAGCTGTTTGCGAATTGAAGATTTCTCAGGTAAACCACCCCGGCCTTCGGCCACCCCTCCAGTGGAGGGGAATTGTGCACCTTCATCATGGGTTCCGGACGGAAGTTTGGTGGCCGCCATTATGAACGAGAACACGGCTAGTAGCGCTGCCGCCACGAAGATGAACCGCCAACCCAAATAGTGCGTTATCACGCCGCCGATAATGGGTCCGGCTGAAAGTCCTATGTAGGTTGAAGCCACAGTGATGCCGATGACTCGGCCGCGCTTTTCTCTGGGGAAGGCATCGACCAATATGGCCATATTCGTCGCTGAAATCATGGCACCGCCGAGCCCCTGAAGCACCCTCAATAGAATCAGAATCTCAAACGAGTTGGCGAACAAAGCGACTATCGAAAAAAATCCGAAAATCGCGACGCCTATGACCAAGACTTTTTTTCGGCTCGTGATGTCGGCGAGTCTGCCGAAGGGTAGCGAAAATGCGACGACGCAAAGCATGAAAGCTGTCATAATCCAGCCTAAAAGAGATGCCTTGGTGTGGAATTCCATTCCGATCGATGGCGCGGCTATGTTCAGGGCACTGCCGGCAAATGTAACTACGAATGACGTGACTATCGCCACTATTAATACTGCGTTTTCTGTTGCTTTGTTGTTCACTTTAGATGGGCTCCTGCTCGCTTTTCTTTTCTCTGTTCATCAGTATATCCAAGGCGTCAGACGGTTTCATCTGTCCTTGAATTACTTGGTAAATGCTCTCTGTAATGGGCATTTCTACATCGTATTTTTTCGCGAGATCATGAGCGGCTTCGGCGGTATAGATGCCTTCCACGACCATGCCGACCTTCGCTGTGGCCTCGCTCGGCGGTGTCCCCTCTCCTATCATTATACCACAACGCCGGTTGCGACTGTGCATGCTTGTGCAGGTTACTATCAAATCGCCTATGCCCGAAAGACCATAAAATGTCGTTTCGAGTGCGCCCATTTTGACGCCCAGACGAGTAATTTCTGTGATGCCACGGCTCATGAGTGCCGCCTTTGTATTGTCGCCAAAGCCCATGCCGTCCGATATTCCGGCACCGAGAGCGATGATATTTTTCAGCGCGCCGCCGAGCTCAAGACCGAGCACATCGCTACTCGTGTACACTCTGAATCTGTCCGTGATGAAAGAATCCTGAACAAACTCAGCGGTCCCCGCAACTTTCGACGCAACGGACACCGTAGTCGGCATACCGGCACCGACTTCTTCGGCGTGAGACGGTCCGGACAAAATAGCATAAGGCTGATGAGGCGAGACCTCGAAAGCTATCTGCGAAATCGTCTTGAGCGCCCCTTGCTCGATACCCTTTGCCACGTTTACGACGACTGTCTTCGGGTTGAGATTTCCTGCGATACGCGTGAATGCCGCCCTGAAATGCTGCGCCGGTACAGCCATGAGCAGAATGTCAACGTCCTTTGATGCAACTTCGTCCGACTGAGAGATCTCGATGTATTCGTGCAATTCTATACCCGCCAGATATTTCTTGTTTTCCCTATTCGCCGCGATATACGAAAGGAGGTCTGCGTCGAGGTCCCAGAGCTTCACCTTGTTTCCCTTGTTTGCCAGCAGATTCGATAGGGCTGTGCCCCAGCTACCCGCGCCTATTACTCCAACATTCAACATCACTTCACATCCTTCTTTCCGATACTCAGTTTCGGTTCTGTGCCCTTCAAAAGCCGTGCTATGTTTGCCCTGTGCTTCCACAAAATCAGTAATACTATTATGAATATCCACAGCGGATAGTAATTGTTTCCGAGAAAACCCGTGAAGGCCAGCACCACGGCAACAATCACCGCTACTATTACTCCGAGAGAGACCCTTCTTGCGATGGCCACCATGATGAAGACCACGCCAATCAAAATCAGGGCGTAAACCCAGTTTGCCGCGAGCAAAACGCCGAACGCAGTCGCGACGCCCTTCCCGCCGTGAAACCTGAAAATCACAGGATACATATGGCCTACTATCACGAAAAGTCCGCAGAGCATAGCCAGTGGAAGCGAGAAAAACGCGGGAATGAAAAAACACAGAAAGCCTTTCAGCACATCGACAACGAAGGTGATGGCGCCTGCTCTTTTTCCGATCGAGCGAAGGGCATTTGTCGTGCCGGCGTTGCCGCTGCCGCTTTTCCGCACGTCCACCCCGTAGATTTTGCCTAGAATGATGGCAGGGTTGATGTTGCCGATGAAGTAGGCCGCTGCTGCCGCCAAAATGACTACGACCGGCGCGAGGTCTCCGCCCGCCAAGCCAGTTATGAAATTGTAGTTTTGTATGCTCATTCCTCCGGACCTATTTTTTCTCGGAAGACGAACCTTATCGGCGTTCCTGTGAAGCCGTAGACATCCCTTATCCTATTTTCGAGATAGCGCGAATACGAGAAGTGCATCAGGTCGCGCTTGTTGATTTTGAACGAGAAGAGCGGCGGTTGCACGCCCACCTGCGAGACATAGTAAATTTTCAGCCTCTTGCCCTTGTCGGACGGCGGTTGCTTCATCGCCATCGCATCTTGAATGAGCGCGTTGAGTTGTCCCGTTGGGATTCTCATCGCACAGTTTGCCGCAACGGTGGAAACAATCTCGAGAACATTCCTGAGCCGCTGCCCGTCCTTGACCGAGATGAACACGCTCGGCACATAGGAAAGGAACGGCAGTTCCTTCATCATCTTCTCGCGATACTTTTCCATCGTGTTCGTTTCTTTTTTCAGTAAGTCCCACTTGTTGACGCAGAGGACGATGCCCTTGCCCGACTCGTGAGCCAACCCTGCAATCTTCTTGTCCTGATCGGTGATGCCCTCGGTTGCGTCTATCATCACGAGGCAGACATCACATCTTTCAATGGCACCTATTGCGCGAACGACAGAGTATCTTTCGACGCCCTCATTCACCTTAGCCCTGCGCCTGATACCCGCGGTATCTATCAAAACAAACTTCTCTCCTTCAAACTCGAAAGGTGTATCTATCGAATCGCGCGTCGTTCCGGCTATCTCCGAAACTATCACCCTATTTTCGCCGACAACCGTGTTCACAAACGAGCTCTTGCCCACATTCGGCTTCCCGATGATGGCGAGTTTGATACTGTCAGCATCGTCTTCCTCTTCGGGAATTTGTTCAAGCCCTGCCACTATCTCGTCCAAAGCATCGCCGAGGTTCGTCATATTCGTCGCCGAAATAGGGATGGGCTCACCAAATCCAAGCTCATAAAAATCATAAAAATCGTCGGGTATACGTCCACCATCGACCTTATTCACGATGAGTATTACTGGCTTTTTCGTCATGCGAAGAAGGGTCGCAACCTCGCTGTCGTTCGTCGTCAGCCCCTCCTTGCCATCGACCATGAAGACGATAACGCTCGCCATATCCATAGCTATTTCAGCCTGCTCGCGCATCTGCGAGAAGATCACATCGTCCGATTTTTCGTCGATACCGCCCGTGTCGATAAGGGCAAAATTCTTGCCGTTCCAATCGGCTTCCGCATAAATTCTGTCGCGCGTAACGCCCGGAACGTCTTCAACAATAGCGAGCCTCGAGCCCACAATCTTGTTGAAAAACGTGCTTTTTCCTACATTTGGCCTGCCAACAACGGCTACGACCGGCAAATTACTCATATATAACTACTTCCTTTTCTAATACCCTCTAGTATTCTCCGCTAAAGATGCTCTCCGCGAATCTTTCGGGGTCAAAAGTTTCGAGGTCGTCCATTTTTTCGCCGACGCCGATGAACTTGATCGGAAGGTCGAATTCGTCCGAAACCGTGATTGCGATGCCGCCCTTTGCTGTTCCGTCGAGCTTTGTGAGCACGATACCGGTAATGCCCGCCACCTTGCCAAATTCCTCCGCTTGACTCACGGCATTTTTGCCGGTCGTCGCGTCTAGGACCAACAAAGTTTCAATCGACTCTGCGGCATATTCCTTCGCCAAAATCTTGTTCATTTTTTCGAGCTCGTTCATGAGATTTCGCTTGTTTTGCAGCCTGCCCGCCGTGTCGCAGATGAGCACGTCAATGCCCCTCGCTTTCGCCGCCGCCGCCGCGTCGTAGATGACGGCCGATGGATCCGCTCCCTCCTGATGTTTGATGACGGAAACATCCACCCGTCTTGACCACTCCTCGAGCTGTTCCGCCGCAGCCGCTCTGAACGTATCCGCCGCCGCGAGTAGGACTTTTTTTCCCTCGCTCTTGTATCTGTTTGCGAGCTTTGCGATGGAGGTCGTCTTGCCTCCGCCGTTGACTCCGATCAAAAGTATGACTATAGGATACGCCTCAGTAACTTTCAGACGCTCGCCCTTGTCCACTATTCCCTTGATGATTTCTTTCAATTTTTCTCTGACGCCTTCAGGGGTTTCTATTCTTTCTAGACGCACGGCCTCCCTGAGTTCGTCGACGATGTGCACCGAGGTTTCCATGCCGATATCGGACGTGATGAGGATTTCCTCAAGTTCCTCCATCAGAGCTTCGTCAACCTGCGGCCTGAGCAGTACCGCGTCCGTTATCCTCTCGGCCAACTTTCCAAAAAAGCCTCTTTTTTCCTTGCCTTCGATAATAGCCATTGTTTCTCCCGCCTATGCCTCCAGCTTTTCTGCAAATTCTTCCGTTTCGCTTTCGCCCAGCGCCAGCGAGAGGATAGAGGTTACGCCCTTCTCCTGCATAGTAACGCCGAAGAGCACGTCCGCGTATTCCATCGTTGAGCGCTGATGAGTAACGAGAGCAAACTGCGTGTCTTTAAACGAGGCGATATAGTCAGCAAAGCTGTGAATGTTCGTTTCGTCGAGTGCCGCGTCAATCTCATCGAGCATACAGAAAGGAGTCGGTTTGGCCTTGAGTATCGAGAAGAGCAAAGCGATGGCTATCATGGCCTTCTCTCCACCCGAGTAGCCATTGATGCTCGCAAGGTTTGACTTGCCCGGCGGACGCACCTTGATTTCTATGCCGCTTTCGAGCGGGTTTGTTTCGTCCTCAAGACTGATTTCGCCCACGCCGCCGCCGAAGAGCACCGTGAATGTTTCGCGGAATGTTTCACTTACATTGTCGAAGCTCTCTTTGAATTTCGCCTTGCTGATGTTGTCCATATCGCGGACGATTTCCTGAAAATCCCTCATGCTCGAGAGCACGTCATCCCTCTGCTCGGTGAGGAAATTGTATCGCTCAGAAGTCTCCGCATAGTCTTTGATCGAGCCAGGGTTGACCTCGCCGATTTCCCGAAGTCTATCCTTTATCACCCGATTTTCCTTGATACCCGAAGTCATTACGAAGTCGTCCTTCTTGAATTCCAAGGCGTGAACGTAGGAGAGCTCAAACTCATCGAAGAGCCGCTCCTTCCATGTGGTCAGCCTCGTGTCCTGCCGGCCGAGCTCGACTTCCATACCGTTTTTCGTGCTTATCTGCGCCTCGATCTTCGCCTCAAAACTTTCGTCCTCAAGCTCCCGCTCCTTGATGGTGAGAAGTATCTGATTTCTTTCGGTCAAAACCGTCTCAATCTCCCCTTCGAGCTTTTCGTTCTCTTCTTCTATAATGGTCAAGTCTTCAATTGATCCAGAAGTCTCCGACAGACCGAAGCCAAGCACCTCGGCAAGCTCCTCCCGCTTCGACAAAAGCAGCTTCTCCGACGAGGAAATCCCCTCTTCAAGCGAAAGCACCGCCTGCTCCGCACTGCCTTTCGCGGACTCCTGCCGCCCGAGCTTAAGCCTGAGCTCCGTTACGTCCTCGGTAGCAGCAACAGAAGCGGCCTTCGCCACGGGAAGAGAAGCCATCGTCTCTTCTATCTCGCTGGTAATGGACGCGAGCTTCTCATCGGCGAGCCTGATATCAGCCGCGAGCGACTCGTTCATGCCCGAACTGTCCGCCCTATCGGTCTCAATGCTTTTCAGGCTGTTCCTTGCCTTTTCAATCTGCTCAAATAGCGTCTTGTGACGGAATTCAGCCGCCGAAATTTCGCCGTCAGCCCGAACCGCCTCAGTCTCGTTCTCACGCACGGAAGCGTCAAGCTCCCTGATCTTCTCAATATCCGATGAATTCTTCTCTATGAGGGCTTCGAGTTCAGACTTCGCCGCGCGCCCCTGTGCATAGATTTCTTCAACCTTCGCCTTCAGGGTTTCGCTCTCGTTTTTCCTTTCGAGAAGATTTGCACTCTTGTTCTTGTAACGCCCGCCCGTGAGTGCACCCGCCGGATTGATGACATCGCCGTCCACAGTTACTATCCGGTAACTTTCACGGTTATTTTTTGACATGGCTATCGCATTATCAAGCGTGTCGGATATGACTATCTTGCCGAGTAGGTAGCTGTATATCTCACTATATTTGTCGCCAAAATCTATCTGGTCTATGGCGTAGCCCAAAAATCCTTTCGCACCTTCGAGGCCCTTGTCAGCCCGAGCGTCTCTGGCCCGAATCGACTTCACGGGAAGGAAGGTCAGGCGACCTGCAGAATTCTTCTTGAGAAACTCAATCCCCTTCTTCGCATCGCCATCGTCCTCGCAGATGATATTTTGCATGGTCTGCCCGAGTGCCGTCTCGATAGCAATCTCAAAACCCTTATTCACCTTCATGAGTTCGGCCACGACGCCGTAGATACCCGCCGAGGGTTTCGACTTCATCAGAGCACGAACCGCTCCGTTATATCCTTCATAATTCGCCTCCATCTCCTCGATGGTCTTCTGTCGGCTACTCAGATTTGAGGCGCTGAGCTTGAGCTCCTCAATCCTGTTTCGAAGGTCCGAAATGGCAGATGAATCCTTCTCATATCTCTCGCGAACGGAGGCAAGCTCCGCCTGAAGATTTCCGATTTTCTCCGAAAGTGCTGTCTTTTTCAAACGCAAATCAGCCGTTTCGGCCTCCGCGGAAGAGAATGCCTCTCCGGCAGAACTGAGTTCCGATTTGAGATTTTCCTCTGCGGAGTCAAATGTACCAAGCAGCTCCCTGTTCCCCGCGAGCTCGGCCTCCTTCAACGCTTTGCTTCTGGAAAGCTCAAACATCTTAGCCTTAAGCTCATCTATGCGAAGGCTCTTCTGCGAATAAACACCTTCCTTTTCCGCCTGAACAGAAAGCAAATCAACCATCTTAGAATTGAGTTTGCCGAGCTCCGCACTCAGCCCCTCCTTGTCAGAAGTGAGTTCCTCAAGTCTCGCCCTATCCGCCTCGATTTTTGCTGCAAGCTCTTCCGACTCAGCAGTCAGGCGAATCCGATCGCGCTCAATACTCTTCTTCTTCTCCTCCGTGAGAAGGGCCGCATTTCTGATATTGAGAGCCTTCGTCACATTTTCGGTGTGCCTGTCCTTCAGCTCGCTCGACCGAAGAAACAGCTCGTCGTTTCTCGCCCGAAGAGATGAAAGCTCCGCGTCCGTCTTTATCTTGCTGCCGCGAAGTTCCGCAAGACGCTTCTCGGCCTCTGTAAACTGCTCGGTGAGCTCCCTATTTTTGCCCTGAAGATTTTCGATATTCTTCAGCGTGATGTTGATTTCGAGTTCTTTGTAACGCTTGGACAGCTCGGCGTATTCCTGTGCCTTTTCGCTCTCCTCTTTCAGCCCGTCTATCCGAGATTCTATATCGATGACTATGTCGTTGATACGGTCGAGATTGCCCGAAGCCGACTCAAGTTTTCGCTGCGCCTCCGCCCTCTTGCTCTTGTATTTGATGATACCGGCGGCCTCTTCGAAGACCTCGCGCCTCGTCTCGGGTTTGTCCGAAACAATCTTGTCAACGCGTCCCTGCCCGATGAATGAGTAGCCATCGACGCCGATACCCGTGTCCATGATGAGCTCTCTTATATCCTTCAGCCTGCACTGGTTTCCATTGATGAAATACTCGCTTTCGCCGCTCCGAAAGAGCCTTCTCCTGATAGCGACTTCCGCGTATTCTATGCCCAAAAGCCCCGAAGTATTGTCCAGAACAAGCGTTACCTCAGCCATGCCCTTAGACCTTCTGCTGTCCGTCCCCGCAAAGATGATTTCCTCCATCTTGCCGCCCCGAAGAGTCTTTGCACTCTGCTCGCCGAGCACCCATCTCATAGCGTCCGAGATATTGCTTTTGCCGCTGCCGTTCGGCCCGATGATGCACGTGATACCGCTATCGAACTCAATCGACACCGGCTCAGCGAAACTCTTAAAACCCTGTATTTCTATTCGTTTTAGGTACATTCATTCTTCCTATCCGTGAAAATAATTAACCGTATTATTATACCTTATTTAACGCCTGCCGTGCAGCCTCTTGTTCGGCACTTTTCTTCGACCTACCCGTGCCCGTGCCCAGCACCTTGCCGTCGCTACTGACGCTGACAGAAAAAACCTTGTCGTGGTCGGGGCCACTTTCAGATACAAGTGAGTAATGAATATTTGCCTCGCCTGTTCTCTGGAGTATGGTTTGAAGTTTCGACTTGAAGTCTTCGTCAAGCAAAGAGATTGACCCCAAATCGTGTTCATACATTTCGGAAACAAAGGTCGCCGCTGCAGAAAAGCCGCCATCGAGATAAATAGCTCCGATAAGTGCCTCAAAAGCATTCTCAAGAACCGTAACATTTTGCCTCTCTCCGGACGTTTCCGCCCCCTTGCCGAGTAGCAGATAATCGCCGAGATCGATAGCCTTCGCGTGTTCGGAAAGACTCCTCGTGCAGACGAGCCTCGAGCGCATAAGCGTCAATTGGCCTTCCTCAGTCTCGGGGAAATTGTGATAGAGCATATCCGCAACGCAGACGGATAGCACGGCATCGCCCAAAAACTCAAGCCGCTCGTTGGATTCTGTAGAAGAACCCTGCTCGTTGACAAAAGAAGAATGTGAAATCGCTGTCAGAAGCAGAGACTCGTCACGGAAGTGATAGTTTATCGTGTCCTCGAGTTTCCTTGTCACGAGCTGGCCTCACCGTGTAGGGATTCCTCGAGCGAATCCACCTTTTTGATAGCCTCGGTGATGGTAGCTATCACCTCATTTTCAACAAACGGAATGGCCTTCATGATACCGCTTCGGACAGCATTTGCGTTTGACGAACCATGTATCTTTATTACTGGGTGCTTGATACCTAGGATTGGCGCACCGCCGTATTCGGTATAGTCGAACAACTCCTTCAGCTCCTTCATCTTGCCATAAAGAAGACCTGCCCCAATTTTGGCAACGGCCCCATCCGTAAACTTCTGCTTCAGCAAATCCATGATGGTCAGTGCGAGTCCCTCGGTGAGCTTGAGAATGATGTTGCCAGTCATGCCATCGCAGACGATCACGTCGGCAATCCCCGTCGGGACGGTTCGACCCTCGATATTGCCGATGAAATTGATACCCTCTTTTCGGCTCTCCTCAAGAAGAACATATGTTTCTTTGAGCACCTTGCCGCCTTTGCTCGGCTCGGTTCCCATATTCACCAGACCCACCTTCGGGCTTTGAAGTCCGAGCACCTTCTCCATGTATATGCTGCCCATCGTGGCAAAGTGCAGAAGATTGTGCGGCTTACACTCCGAGTTTGCGCCAGCATCGATCAAAAGTCCGGCACCACCCTTCTCCATGAAAGGATATACGGACCCAAGCGCCGGCCGCTCAATTCCCTCAATTCGTCCGAGAAGCAAGAGGCCGCCCGTCATGATAGCACCGCTGTTTCCGGCGGAAATTATCATATCGCCCTCTCCCTCTTTCACCATCATGAGCCCCTTCACGAGCGAGGAGTCCTTCTTTTGGCGAATGGCCTTCACGGGACTGTCGTCAAACGTGATGACTTCGGACGCATGCACTATGCTGATATTTTGTGAGTTGTGATCGACTGTATCGAGCTCGCGCCTGATAGCCTCTTCATCTCCGACAATCACAATTTCATGGCCTATCAGCTTTGACGTGATTGCAGCACCTTTGACTATTTCGGCGGGAGCGTGATCTCCGCCCATTCCATCAAGTATTATTCTCATTTTTTCAATCTCCGATTCAACTTCTATTAACATAGAATTATAACATATTTAGTGGTACGATTTTACGTAATTATTACAATGTACACTGCCACTACTGTGATAGAATAAATGGAAATGGGAAATCAGAACATGAAAAATAACGATAACGGGGCTTCTTCCGTATCTTTACCAACAAGAATCATTCAATCGCTGATAGTAGTGGCTGCGGTTTTGGCTGTCTTCGTCGCGCTCGTTCATGTGAACAAAGCGCCGTCCAAAGCGAACGACCCGCTGTTCGTCTCACTCTACGACGCACCGGCGTACATCACAGCCGGATTTGACAGTTCCGTTTTGCATGAAGACAATCTTGAGACCTTCACATGGCAGGATATTTTGCCGGCACATCACACGAATCCCATTACTCCGGCATCGTTACTGCCAAAGGTGGGCAAGTCCGGCCTGAAGGAATATACGATAGCCATACCCTTCAAAATACCGAAAACCGCATACGAGCAAATCGAAAACGAGCCGTCGACTGTCCCTGGGATATATCTCGCGGGAATCGGCGACAACTGGGAAATCTATCTCAACGGAGAGAAACTGAACTCGGAAATGCACATCGGAGAGAACGGAACAATAACGTCGCACAGAGAGGAGCGCGGTGTCAACTTTCCGATACAACCACAGATTCTGACCGCAGACGCAAACATCTTGGTATTTCACATCATAGGAGACTCGAGGTCTGAGCTCACGGGGCTGGGTTACTCATCGCCCTACTATTTCGGGACATACAAAAATATCGCAGAAAATCCACAAAACAAATTGACGCTGTTCTTCTGCACAATCTACGTTTTCATCGGACTCTACCACCTACTGCTCTTCCTCATGAGAAGAAGCGACAAATACAACTTGGTCTATGGACTTTTCTCGATAACGGTAGCGATATATTTCATGTTCAGATCCTCCATGGTCTACGCGCTGATTCAAAACACGGAAATCACGCAGAGCATAGAGTACTCGGCCTTCTACCTCACGTCGCTCATGCTTGTGCTTTTCGTGGATCAGCTGAATTTTGGAAAATTTCAAATACCTACGAAAATATTTTTCGGAATTTGCATTGTCCTGATCATACTTCAAGTGGCACTGCCCCTTCATTTTGCAGGAAAACTTCTGATGTTCGGGCAAATTTTCTGTCTGGCTTGCCTAGGCTATACCGTCATATTCGATGTGATCTACACGTTTTTCAAAAGGTTTAACGCGGAACGGGCAGAGGCAGAGGACTCCGGCGTGAAAGAAAAATATGCCGCGGCTCTGTTCAGCAGACTCATCGATACGCCGCTGGGAAACATATTCATCACGATCATATTCGTGGCGGTAACTGTGATTTTCGACGTGATTGACTCCCGCTTTTTCCACTCGGGTGCAATCCTTACCAGATATAGTTTCTTCATATTCACGGTCGGAGCCGCCTTCATATTATCAAAGGAATATGCATCGAATTACAGTCGCGCGCAGACCATGAACGAGACGCTCGAGGCCGCTGTGAAGGAACGGACGAAGGACCTCGCCGAGCAGGTTCAGGTTGCAACGCTGGCTTCACGCGCGAAAAGCGACTTCCTAGCCAACATGAGCCATGAAATCAGGACGCCTCTGAACGCCATTATCGGCATGACAAACGTAGGCATAAGGGCTTCGGACTCGAAGAAGAAAGACTACAGCATGGCCAAGATTGACGAGGCCGGAACGCACCTTTTGGGAGTGATCAACGACATTCTGGATATGTCCAAAATCGAGGCCGGCAAACTCGAACTCGCTTCGGTTCACACAAATTACAAAAAGGCTATCGAAAGGGCCACTACAGTAATAAAATTCAAGGCGGACGAAAAGTTGCAACATCTTGAAGTCGATATTGATGAAAACATACCGAACACAGTTTTGGGCGACGACCAACGTCTCGCACAGGTAGTAGCAAACATTCTCGGTAATTCTATTAAATTCACGCCGGAAGGTGGACACATCTCCCTGTCTGCAAGGCTTTCAGATGAAAGGGAAGGGCTATGCAGCATCAGGGTGGAGATAAAAGATGACGGAATAGGCATCTCAAAGGAACAGCAATCTCGCCTCTTCAAATCATTTCAGCAGGCCGACACGGGTACTTCGAGGGTCTACGGCGGCACGGGACTCGGTCTCGCCATCTCAAAGCAAATTGTTGAAAAGATGGGCGGATACATCTGGATCGAATCGGAAGAAGGCAAGGGTTCGAAATTCATCTTCACGGTCAAGGCTCTTCGGGTGGACGATGATGATGAACTCACGGGGCCAGACGTAAGGAAGGAAATACACGAACCCGAACCGCATGAGTTTGCCGGTTTCCATGCCCTGCTCGCAGAAGATATTGAAATAAATGCCGAGATCATTCTCACGTTGCTTGAATCCACCGAACTCGACATTGAAATTGCAACGAATGGAGCCATAGCCCTTGAAAAGTATCAAGCAAATCCGGAGAAATACGACATCATTTTCATGGATGTTCAGATGCCTGTCATGGACGGATATACCGCGACGGAAAAAATTCGCCAATTGGAATTGCCAAACGCAAAGGAGATTCCGATCATCGCTATGACGGCCAATGTCTTCAGGGAAGATATAGAGAGAAGCGAGGCCGCCGGCATGAACGGGCACATCGGAAAGCCGATAACTCTAAGCGACCTGATAGGAGTTTTAAGGAAATATCTTTTGTAAGAAAGCCATTGTATTTTTAAACGTCATTGCGAACGTAGTGAAGCAATCCAGTACCTACCACTCGCGCTGTTTCATGTCCGCTTCCAATGTGTTGACGAGCAACCTCTCCCGCAGCATCGACACCTCAAACGGAAGTTTCGTGCCCCTCTCGCCATCCACGTCCGTAAGAATTTCGCCCTCCATGGACTCGATTTTGAGTTTGCTCGTCTTGAAATATATGACGTGGTTGTCGCTGATGTGCTGACCTGTCAGGGCGGAAAGAAGCACCGGTGCCATGACGGGCACAAGCATCTCCTTGAATATTATCACATCGAAAAGTCCGTCGTTTATCGCCGATTCGGGAGCGAGATGCTTGAAGCCACCGGCAGAACGTCCGTTCATAATCAAAACGGCGCTGGTCTTTTCGTCTACCACCCGCTCGTCGGTCGTGATACGCAAATGTGAAGCCTTCACCTTCGGTAGCTCAGAGAGTCCTTTCAAATAATAGCCCGCCAATCCCATCGTGCTTTTGATATTCGGGTCGGTTTTTTGACTGATGTCAACGAGCATTCCTATGGCAAGCACGTTCACAAAGCACTTCTTTCCGGCGACACCGACGTCCATGGTCGTATAATTTTCGCTGAGTGAAATGGCAATCATCTCTTCTATCACGTTCGGAATATGGAAATACGAGGCGAGGTCGTTTGCAGTTCCCGCTGGATAAATTGCCAATGGAACGTAGACATCGTTTTTGATCATAGCGTTGACGATACGGTTGATCGTTCCGTCTCCACCGGCCACAATTATCTTGTGATAACCGGAAATGTCGAGGTCGCTCATCATCTTTTCGACCGTGAGCGAGCCGCCAATTCTGACGGGGACGACCAACATATCCTTCTTCGCAAAGGACGAGATGACCAAGTCAAGGTGCATTGTGAAGACCGCATTTCCGGCCTTAGGATTGTAAAACAATAAAACTTTTTTCATCTTTTACTTACCTCATTTAGGCAACATTCTGTGCTACCGCCCATACTTGCTTATTTACTTATTCTATCACATCGCCCGAGCAAAAAATATCGCTGACGAGGTATAGCGAACCGGCAATGACGATTGCGTCGTAGTCACCCGCGAGCGACAGCGCAAGTGCGTAAGCCTTCCGAGGATCAGCCTCCACGTATACGGGGTGGTCTGCCGCCGAGCATACTTTTGCCTCCAGCTCCCCCACCGGCGTAGCCTTCTCGTTTGCGGACTCCGTGAGTACAATTCCCGCAGAGGCCTCGAGAAACTTGGCCAAAATCCCCTCCGCATCCTTGTCCTTCAGTATGGAGGTAACAAACAGTATTTTCTTCTCGGGAAGAAGCACCCGCAAAGTATCCACAAGCACCGATGCACCCTCGGCATTGTGAGCACCATCGACGATGACTAAGGGATCCGCGGACGCAACCTCAAATCTCGCGGGTAGCTTCGCCGAAAGCATGCCCTCCTTGAGCTTTCCGGAATCCAGTGAAATGTATTTTTTCATTCTGAGATATTCAATGGCGACAAGCGCGGTTACGGCGTTTCGCACCTGATGCTCGCCCACCATCGATATTTCAATGTGGTCATAACGCTTCGAGTCGATGATGGCCGAAAAGTCGTAGCCTCCGAGCGTCCTTTCGTGAATGAAGTACTTCACCTTCGAGCTGTCGACCAAGGGCGCCCGAAGCTCGTAAGCCTTCCGTGCAATGACCTTGGCAGCTTCGCCGGTAGCCCCGCTCACAACCGGACAGCCCGACTTGATGATACCAGCCTTCTCCGCCGCTATCTCCGCCTCTGTCTCGCCCAATCTGTCGGTATGGTCGAGCGATATACCAGTAATGACGGACACGAGGGGCTTGTCTATGATGTTGGTCGAATCGCCCCTGCCTCCGAGGCCGACTTCGAGAACGACAAAATCCAAATCCTGCTCCTCAAAATACGAAAAGCCTATCGCGGTCAAAATCTCAAATTCGGTGGGGCTTGTCTTCATCGATTTTGCCGCTTCAAGCACCCTGTCCGTGTGAAGGAAAAGTGCCTCGTCCGAAATCATCTTACCGTTTGCTTCAATTCTCTCGTTGAATTCCCTCACGTAGGGCGAGGAAAAAATACCGGCGGTGTATCCGAGCGAAAGAAGCACTTCATAAATGTACCTTGATACCGAGCCCTTGCCGTTTGTACCCGCAACGTGAACGACCTTGAGGTCTTTTTCAGGATTGCCAAGCAAGTTGCAAAGCTCCCGAATATTGTCCAAACCAAGCTTGCTGCCAAACTTAGCAAACTCAGAAATCCGAGCCTGCACATTCCCTTTCAAAGCACTCACTACTTAGCCAGCCTCTCCTCAAGAGCCCGTAGCCGCTGCGAAAGTTTCTCACAGCTGTCCTCGGCCGCCGCCAATTTCGCCCTCTCGCTCAAAACGACAGCCTCCGGCGCCTTAGCCACAAAGCCTTCATTATTAAGTTTGCCTGAAAGCCTCTTGATATTCTGCCGATGTCCCTCTATCTCCTTTGAGAGTCTTTCCTTCTCCGCCTCAAAATCAATCAAATCTCCGGCAGGAATGAAAATCTCAACACCGCTCGCAACAGCCGTCATGGAGTCTTCACTGCCGACGTCAGCAAACGCGACAGACGTGATATTCGCCAGTTTTTCTATATGAATTAGCTCCGCCTCAAGCATCGCCTTTTTCTTTGCATCGGCTTTGAAGACGGCCGTAAGTTTCTTCGATGGTGGGGCCTCCGCCTCCGCCTTGATATTTCTGATGGCACGAATGACAGACTTCACGAGTTCAATTCTCTCGTTCTCCTCTTTGAAATCGGGCAAATCCGAGCCCTCGGGCCAAGCATCGACGATGAGCTTGTTCGGCTTATTCAGGTATGACCAAATCTCCTCCGTGATGAACGGCATGAACGGATGGAGCAACCTGAGCAAATCGGAAAGTACATCGACGAGGACTATCAGGCAAATTTCCTTCTGCTCCTCATCCTCACCGTAGAGCCTCGACTTGACCAGCTCGATATACCAATCGCAGTAATCATCCTTGATGAGATCGAATATCTTCTGCGTCGCAACCGAAAGCTCAAAACTCTCCAAATTGTTCGTAACCTCAGCCGCCACGATTTCCGTCCTGTGGAGTATCCACTTGTCTTCATCAGCGAGATTCAGCTTCGCCATCTCTTCTTTTCCCAGTAATGGAAGGCCTGATTCCGGCACGCTCATGAGGACAAACCTCGAGGCGTTCCACAGCTTGTTTGCAAAATTTCTAGCGGACTCAACCTTGTCGGTTGTGAATCTCATATCATTTCCGGCGGCGCTTCCGTTCAGTAGCATGAACCGAAGTGCGTCAGCTCCATATTGATCGATCACCTCCAACGGATCAACGCCGTTGCCGAGGCTCTTGCTCATCTTGCGCCCCTCGGAATCCCTGACGAGGCCGTGGACAAAGACATGCTCAAACGGAACAGAACCCGTCATCTTCAGAGCGGAAAATACCATGCGAACCACCCAGAAGAATATGATGTCATAGCCTGTTACAAGTACGTTTGTGGGATAAAAATAGTCCATGTCGGGGCTCTTCTCGGGCCAACCCAAAGTCGAAAACGGCCAGAGCGCCGAACTGAACCACGTGTCGAGGACATCTTCGTCCTGCGTCAAATTCTTACCTCCGCATTTCGGGCAGGAATCCGGCTTCTCGCGTGAGACGATGAGCTCGCCGCAATCATCGCAGTAATACGCGGGAATTCTATGTCCCCACCAGAGCTGCCTTGAGATACACCAATCTCTGATTTCCTCGAGCCAGTGCAGATAAGTCTTTTCAAATCTATCGGGCACGTGCTTAAGGTCTTTCTTTTTCGCCGCTTCTATAGCAGGTTTCGCGAGTTCTTCCATCTTAACAAACCACTGCTCGCTTATCATGGGTTCAACGATAGTGCCGCAACGATAACATTTCCCTGTAGGAATGACCACGTTTTCGGTCTTCACGAGGAAACCGCCAGCATCGAGGTCAGCCACCCAATTTTTGCGGCAAGCGAATCTATCCTGCCCCTCATACTTCCCTGAAACATCGGTCATTTTCGCATCGAAATCTATACAGACGAGCTGCGGCAGACCGTGTCTCTCGCCAACCTCAAAGTCATTCGGGTCATGAGCCGGAGTGATTTTTACAGCACCCGTGCCCTTCTCAGGGTCAGGATAGCTGTCAGCAATCACAGGTATCTCGCGATTTACCAAAGGAATAAGAACCTTCTTACCTATCATTCCTACGTATCTTGGATCATCACCCCTGACCGCGATTGCCGCGTCGGCAAACATCGTCTCCGGCCGTGAAGTCGCGACCGTGATACCCTTTTCCGGATTTTCAGGATCCTCCGCATCTGGATATCTGAAATACCAATACTGGCCGTTCAAATCCTCGTGCTCAACCTCCGCGTCGGAAAGCGTAGTCCCACAATCCGGACACCAGTTGATGAGCCTGCTACCCTTGTATATCAGACCTTGCTCATAAAGAGTGACGAAGAACTCGACAACGGCCTCGTTGCAACCCTCATCCATCGTGAAACGCTCGCGCTCCCAATCGCAACTGTCGCCGAGACGCCTCTGCTGCTCGGTGATCTTGCCGCCGTAGATTTCCTTCCACTTCCAAGCCCTCTTCAAAAACTCATCGCGGCCAATTTCATCTTTCGTCTTGCCCTCCGTCTTGAGTATATCGTCGGCGACCTTCACCTCCGTAGCAATGCTCGCGTGATCCGTCCCAGGCAGCCAAAGAGCCGAAAACCCCTGAAGCCGCTTAAATCTCGTCAGCACGTCTTGGAGCGTCTGGTCGAGTGCATGCCCCATGTGAAGCTGCCCCGTGATATTCGGCGGCGGCATTACAATAGTAAACGGCCTCTTATTCTCATCGATTTCCGCATGAAAGTCGCCGTCCGCCTCCCACGCCTCGTATATCTTCTTCTCAAATGACTTAGGGTCATAATTCTTCGCTAATTCTCTCGCCATAAAAGCATCTCTCCTAAACTTCAATAATGTACATACGCATTTAATTATACACCATTTTCACCCCAACAAAAATTGGCAGAAAATATTCGGCGATTTGACCAGTAACTTTCATGCGAAAAGACCAGTATAACCCCTGCGATTTGACTGATAGATATATTTGTGGTAATATTCCCTTATGGAAAAATACAAAGATAGACTATTGGATAAAAAAATAAGCAATCTCGTAGATATATTACCTGCGATTGCTATTGATGGCGCGAAAGCCGTAGGAAAGACCGCCACCGCAAGTAGATTTTCAAAATCCATCTTTGAATTTGATGATTTTGATGTACAAACTCTATATCAACTCAAACGTGATGAGATTCTCGGAGCGGCTACACCCGTACTCCTCGATGAGTGGCAACGAATTCCTGCGATTTGGGATGCAGTACGCCGTATTGTAGACAAAGATAGTAGACCGGCTCAATACATCCTGACGGGAAGTGCATATCCCCAAAATGCGAATATCCACAGTGGAGCAGGTCGAATCGTTCATCAGAAAATGTATCCTCTGTCATTGCAGGAGAGGTATCAATTTACGAACGGTATCAGTATTGGGGATTGTTTTTCGGGAAACATTGACAATGAAATGTTTATAGAAACGAAAATAACCTTTGATGATTACATAAAGGAAATACTCAGCTCCGGCTTTCCTGGCATATATTTTGGTGAAGAGCAGGCGAGAGACTATTACTTGAATGGATATATTGACAATATGATCTCAGTAGAAATGATTGAAAATAATTATCGAATCAGGAAGCCCGATACCATGAAGAGATGGTTGAAATCATTTGCCGCCGCCACGGGCACAGAGACCGGCTACACTGAGATTTTGGATAATGCTACCGCAGGAGAACGCGACAAACCGTCCAAAACGACCACGGAAGTTTATAGAGAAATCCTACAAAACTTATGGCTTTTGGAGGAACTCCCTGCGTGGCTTCCGCTTGAGGGAAACTTCAACCGACTGAAGACCACGCCAAAGCATTATTTGGTAGATCCTGCAATTGAGGCAAAACTACTTGGACTTACCTATGACGAGATGGCGGCCATGAAAGCGAAATCCCCCTTTGATAGAAAATATGGTTCCATAGTGGGAAGATTGTTCGAGTCGCTTATTTGTCTATCGCTCAGAACATATTCTTCCGCAAACGACGCAGCTCTTTCATACTTAAAAACGCGAAATGGTGACCATGAGATAGATTTTATTGTTTCCAAGGGGAAAAAAGTTGTTGCTATAGAAGTAAAATTGTCAAATGATATTGCGGATAGTGATGCGAAGCATTTAAACTGGTTGGAGAACCAAATTGGTGAAAACCTTGTCTGCAAAATAATAGTATACACGGGAAAATACTTATATCGCAGGGAAAGCGATGCAGTCATAGCCTGTCCTGCCTGCTTGCTCGGTGCATAGAAAAAGAGCCCCCCGCTATTTGTGCGAGAGGCCCTTTTTAGGTTTGGGTTTCAATCCTAAGTTGTCATTATGCTACGTATGCTTCTTCATGCTCCGAATCTCTGTCCGCTCTTCTGAGCTTGTAGACTACCAGTAATGCTATTTGGGCTATGAAGACTATGCCTACGAAGAACGTCCAGTTGTTGATCCATACCATCGGCTGATTGAGATTGTCGAGAATGAGCCAGACAATTGGCGTCAATATGCCAAAGATGACTGTCAAAGCCTTGAGTACCTTTCCGCGTTTGTTTTGAGCCTCATCATCGATATATCCATCATACAAATCATCCTCACGCCTTCTTTTCACGAGCGTTCCAGCGACGAGCAACACCGAAATAATAGTAGCGACCAAGGAAATGAGCAGGCTGAGCAAACTCCAAGCACCCTTTGTACCGAACCCACCGAGCGGCACGTTGCCATTGAGCACATCGATGATAGGATTGCCAGTCTGATTTGCGAACATCTCAGCATTTCTGTCAGTTCTAT
This sequence comes from Eubacteriales Family XIII. Incertae Sedis bacterium, assembly GCA_031261345.1. Lineage (GTDB taxonomy): Bacteria > Bacillota > Clostridia > Peptostreptococcales > Anaerovoracaceae > JAISKC01. Next base: position 51,288 of record JAISKC010000051.1, read on the forward strand.
CAATAGGCGCACCGCCACGCTCAGTAGTCGTTCCCGTGGGTGCGTTGGTCTCCGGCTCCTGCGGCTCATCGATTTCCTCTTCTTCGTCAACGCCAACAGGAATCCTACTCCACAACGCAGTGTAGGTAGCATCTCCCGTCACCTTCGCGGCTACAGTCTTGTCCCAACCGTCAAACTGCCAGCCGGCTTCTCCACTGGCCTCTGGTGCCGAGGGTGTGAGGTCCGAGTAATGAAGACCACCAGTAACCTGTTCAGCAAATGAGCCATGCGTGCCAGGCAGGTATTTCACCGTATAGTCGATAGGCTTCCAGACAGCAGTGTAGGTAGCATTTCCTGTCACCTTAGAGGCGATAGTCTTGTCCCAGCCGTCAAACTGCCAACCGGCTTCTCCACTTGCCTCTGGTGCCGCAGGTGTGAGGTCCGAGTAATGAAGACCACCAGTAATCTGTTCGACAAATGAGCCATGCGCGCCAGGCAGATATTTCACCGTATAGGCGATAGGTTTCCAGACAGCGGTATAGGTAACGTTCTCTGTCACCTTAGAGGCGATGGTCTTGTCCCAGCCATCAAACTGCCAACCGGCCTCACCACTAGCCTCTGGTGCCGCAGGTGTATTCGGAGCTACGCCGTCCGAGTAATGAAGACCACCAGTGATCTGCTCGGCAAACGTCCCATGTATGCCTGGCAGATATTTCACCGTATAGTTTATAGGCTTCCAGACTGCGTAGAGGTTGCTATTTGCAGCAGAAAATCTCACAGAATTTCCGGCATCGTATTTTGCATCAGCCTCTTTTGCATCTTTGTCAGAAGACCAACCGATGAACTTGTAGTGTGCCCTGCTATATCCCAAATCAGATTCCGAGGCAATGCTATATGGTGCAAGTCTTTGCACCTTCAAGTCGTTTAGTTTTGAATCGCCTTTGTCAGTATTTCTATGATATGTAAGTTTCACCAAATCGTCAGGATCAACATAGCGCGCAACAAGCGTAGTATTTCCATATACATTTATATGCATACCGGGATAAACGATGTCGGTATGAGAAACGCTTTCAGCATCAGTATATGTATAAGTCCAGCCCGCGAAGACCTTGCTGCCGTCCTTAAGCCCACTACCATCAAGTACATTCACCTTAGTGCTGATGTCATAAGAAGAACCATCGACGGGAATGCTTCCCGAAGTCCCTGTACCTATATCGTAAGAAACACCAAATCCATCAGTCTGCCACATTGCGACGAGTTCAACATTTTCAATGATTTCGTTTTCCCATGCATATTCTTGAGTCTTGCCATCTTTAGTCCAATACCACCCAAGGAAAGTACCGTAACCCTCTACCTGCTCGCCTATCTGATAGATATCTTCCGGAAATATCACCTTGCCATTCGCGGCTACGCCTACGGTGAGTTTTGGTTCGGAATCTGCAGCTTTGGCTTTGAAGTAAACATAATAGGCATTGGGTTCATATTTTGCATAAAGTTTGGCATCTAAAGCCGGATACAATTCATCTCCTGTGAATCTTGTTTTATAATCATTGTCCCAATACCAATCGACAAAGTCATAACCGTCTGGAGGTGTTGGATTATACGCTGACAGATTGCCAATAGGCTCCTCGAAAGGTCCAGAAATAGAGCTTTGTACATTCGTTCCGCTTCCTGCATCAAGTTCTATTGTTACCTCCCTTCGATTGTAGAAACCATATGTGTAGGAATATTGGCTACCTCGAATAAACTCGGCGGGTTGCACCCAACCTCCTGAAGCGAAATTGCCTGGAGTTGGCGATAACCCATCGTAAACCAATTGAGCAATGTTGGTGATGTTTGCACCATTGTACGTATAGTTCGAAACTACGTACGAAGGAGAATACTTATAAATTTTGCCGTTATACTTCAGATATTCTCTATGCGTACCATCGACCATACTTGCGGTCTCATCGGACATATTCGCAATCTCTATTGAATTGTCATCAACATATTGTTCTTCCTCAACGGTAAGTTCTATATACGCAAGTCGTTCGTGTAAATATGCGGGATCAAAGGTCTTCAAGGCGGGCTTGACAATGATTGTTGTTGAGCCCGCACTTGTCGGGTTGATTGACGCAAAACCAATAGAGTATGGATTAAAGTGTGTTTGGTGTGGCCCACTATTTTCATCTGTTTCATTGCCATAAAGCCAACCATAAAATTTCTGATTAGATGTATTTGTAACATCCTGAGGTTCGGGAAACATACCTGATACTACTTGCCCAAACTTTGCTTCAAAACTGTATGTGCCGGTTGCATAACTTTGCCCTTTATACACAAATGTCATTCCTGCAGGATATTGAAAATCAAATGTATACACGATTCGCTGATAATATACATTGATGATGGTGCTATCATTGCCAGCAATAGTTTTCCCAACCGCAGTTGTAAACCCATAATTTGAGTATGTCAATTCAGAATTGGCACCCTTTGCCAAAGCATAATACCTTGTCGCAATACCCTCAACAGTGGTATCATCAAGAACTGTTCCTGCCGTCAAGGCCTCACCAATATCGTCCTTATCTACAACTTTGGAATATATGTACTGATAGTTTTGAGTATTTGCACCTGGATTTCCGTCAATATTTGCCTTCTCATTCCAGTATACAATGGTATATCCTACATCTATTGCTTCCCAAACAGCATAAAGATGCACATCGCCTGCCGATTCTGCAACTTGTACAGGATTGCTACTTTGGAAATAATCGATCGTAGATGAAACCTTATCAGGGTCATCACTTGACCAATACAAAAAACTGTAGCCACTGCGAGAGGGATCGGAGGTTGGCTTCGTTACGTCGCCTAAATCAGTGACACCGTTGTAGATAATTTTTTCGGGTCTGATATAACTACCATTTGTATGGAAATAGACATTGTGTTCAAAAACAAGCTCTGGGGCAAGAATCAAATTGTCATTTATTTGTGTGCCTGAAGACCCAAAATAAAATTGGGTGACCGAATTTCCTTTTGGAAACCACTTGCCCGTTGTGACCATTCCCGACGGAGCCGTGAATTTAAGGTTGGGATTTGTGATGGTATCACCCGCACTTGCGGTTTCGGAATGTATTATAAGTCCACTAGCATCTTCAAATTGCACGAGGTATTTGTCGGAATAGACAGCGGTCAGGGTCAGGTTGTTATCTGTTACCAGTGCATCGGTGATCGGGGTGTTTTCAATTTGAAATGCCTCGTTTGGGTCAGTGGTGTCGGTTCCGTCGATGTACCAACCAAAGAAGGAAGTCTTACCTGGCGGAAGCTCAGGTATTTTCGGCTCATGAACGGTTTCACCATTCTCAACATAATAAGTCTTATATGTGCTACCATCGCCATTCTTGAAGGTAACGGTATAGACAGAATCTTCATTTACCAATGCTTCAATTAAATTGGTCGATTTTTGAAGCGAAGTGATTGCAGTAGAAAAAGCTCGCTCGCCTTCCTTGTCATAGTGAGCAGAGCGAGCGTGGGCCTGACCCGACCTGTGCTGGGACGCACCATCAGGTGAGTCGCAGTGAATCCAGTCCTCATTGCTGCTAATAGATTCCGGCTCAGAGGCCGGAATGACAGAGTTTGGTGCTGGAATAACAGAACTGTTGTCCGTTTCACTGTCATTGCGGGCTTGACCCGCAATCCAGCCCTTGTCGCCATTTGTGGAAAAAGCTCGCGAGTCCGGAAGGACAGCCTCATCGGGGTTGTCGGAACCGGACATTTGCCCTTCAGCTACTTGCTCGGAGAGCACCCCCCCCCCTGACATTTTCTTCCAATTCGTCTGTCGCCATCGCAAACTGCGGTACTATCGCCATTGTCAGCATCACCAGTGTCAGCAATACAGCCGACACTCGCCTCCCAAATGGCTTTCTCGCATTACCATTACTATAGTTGCTATTGTTCCTCATTGTTTCCCCTTTCGTACTATTATATATTACTATCTATATACCACCTAAAGACATCCATAAATCGCCCTCAGATTTAGTATCTGCATTATCTGTCACAATTACCGTCAGTGCTTCTAGTGGAAAAAGCTCGCTCGCCATTTTTGACAGATTTATCCCTTTCCTTGTCATTGCGGGCCTGACCCGACCTGTGCTGGGACGCACCATCAGGTGAGTCGCAGTGAATCCAGTCCTTGTCACTGTCAGTAGATTGCTCCTCAGCCGCAATTTCTTACAAACTGACATCTTATATATTATTTATACCCAATAATTATGAGTTTAAACCTAAAAAAGCAAAAAATATCGAATTTTACTCATTCTTTACAATATCAAATTGTCAGCTGAACCCCAGTTGTCCCCAAATATTGCATCACTATAAGTAAAGAGCCACAAAAAAACAAATGTACTGTATCAAAAAGAATATTAAAAAAAATTACTCAGAAGTTCTTTCGATTAGGCTTGACAAGATATAAATATCATGGTAATATTTCTCAGTAATAGAAAATTATTTTAAAGCGGTGGTCATTGCGATAGCTTACATATGAGAATATACTGAGGGGGATTACAATATGCGACAAAAAAGTTTTAGATGGGCAAGGGTGAATCAAATGTTTCAAGACATGGAGACTGTCAACCAAAAATATTCCGGACAATGGGTGTTTCTGATCAACTGCGTGGAGGAAACCAATGGTTCTGTTGTTGGTGGTGAAGTAGTATTGCACAATGAAAATCGCGAAGCCGTACTGCAAAAGATGCCAAAATATGAACACGAAAAGAGCTTGACTCTATTCAGATACGCAGGAGACATTCCAAAAGATGTTCACGTGATTCTATGAAAAGTATCCGTTTAGAATTGAATCTCAATACCGGAATTCCAATGGCATATATGAATATTTGGGACAGAAAAAAACAGGACTTTTCACTTATGTATTTGGTAGTGGATACGGGAGCAAGCGTCACAACGTTATCAAAGGATTTGCTTCAGCTAGCCGGACACATGATGCCGAACTCTAATAAAAAGAAAATAACTACAGCCAGCGGCGTAGAATTTGTCGATGAAATCATTCTTGACAAAATCAAACTGGGTGGACTTGAAATGAGCAATATACCAGTATATGCCCACACTTTTCCCGAAGAAAGTTTTTCATCCGGTGTCATAGGTATGAATATCCTATCCTGCTTCAATTTAGAGTTTTTATTTGACTCCAATGAACTAATATTGTCATACGAAAATGATGCGGCATGAAATAGCATAGCGTCGTAGATTTGTGCTCAAACCTTGTCGCCAGCGTAATTTCCTATCACGAAGTTTCTCTTTATCTTGTGGGTGAATATAAAATTTATTTTTTAATTTACTTGACATTGCATAGTAATAATTGTATTATATGGTAAATATAGGATACAGGTGAAAACTAATTTACTTTGTCCACAACTCTGTTAAAATAAAGGAGAAATAGTAATGCCCGAACTGTCAAGATTTTATGGAATAGTAATACGTATATTTTTCTCGGATAATGAGCGTCATCATAAGCCACATATACACGCTTATTACAGTGAACACAAAGCAACAATCGGAATAGACGGCGAATTACTGGCGGGATCAATTCCGGTCAAGCAATTGAAATTGATTCAGGCTTGGCTTGTCTTACATGAAGACGAACTCTATGTGGCATGGGGAAGAGCAATCAGAGATGAGGCGGTGGATAAGATTGAACCGTTGAAGTGATAAGGGAGATGAGGTTGATGTATATAAAAAATGGGATTGCGTATGCTGACGATCTCGGCATGGAAATTGAAGTGGCGGCAGTAAAACCGCTTAATGATTACAAACTGCTTGTGACATTTTCAACCAATGAAACAAAGCTTTATGATTTCAAGCCTCACCTATCACATGACGTATTCAGGCCACTTCGCGACATCAATCTGTTCATGGCTGCACATGTAGGTTTCGGCACCGTCGTCTGGGATAATGATTTGGATATTGCTCCCGAGCGCCTGTATGAAGATGGGGAATCAGTCAACGAATAGTCAGACCTTGTCACCAGCGTAATTTCCTATCACGAAGTTTCTCTTTATCGTGAATTCATTGCCATTTTTGTCATTTACCCTGCACACGATTTTGTATTCGCCCTCTTGCTCTTCGTCCGCCATCCTCGTGAGCTCGGCGTTCAGATCCGCCTCATTACCTGCGAAAATTACTGAGCCATCTGCCGTGTTTTCAATCTCAAAGGATTGTAGAGTTTCCCCCTCCGCGAGACCCGAAAGCTGCATCCCGTGCGGGTTGATATGCCCACACTCGCAGTCCGCACCCGAGAAAGTTATCAGTCCATCTGCCGTAGCTGCCACCACGGTGTTGGTGCTTACATCCGCCACCGGCTGACTGAAACCACCGCTGACCGCTACGCCTCCTGTGATTACTGACGTTGCCAATACGACGCAAACTGCAATCTTCGCCACGCTCAAACCGCCTACGCCATGCAAACCTGACAGGACGTGCAATCCATGCGCGGCAGGCATCGGCATCGCGTGGATCGCCGTCTGCCAGTTGTTGCCTATCGCCGCCATCTTCGCGGCCGGCAAAATTTTAATTGATTCAGCCTCAAGAACCCGCCCTAGGACGGTCGATGTAGCAGGAATCGCCATGAGCGCCGCTTTATTCGCCTGTTCTTCCATTTTTGTCAATTTCTTTTTCAATGTCTTTCTCGCCCCAATCAAGTTTGTGGAAACGGTCTTCACCGACGTTCCCATGATTTCCGAAATTTCTTTGTAGCTCATCCCCTTGTAGTAATAGAGAATGATCGTCTCGCGTGCAACGTATGAGAGCTCCGTGACCAAGGTGAATAGCTTGTCTCTGAGCGCCTCGTCCTCCGCGTATTCCTCTGGGAGAAACTCCCTGTCATCCTCGGGAATTTCAACTATCTCGTCCTCCACGAAGGTGGTTTCGGCCTGTGGCTTACGCTTTCTCAGGATGCGTATGCTGCAAGTTCTAGTAATTTTTTCAATCCATGCGTCTATGGCCTCTGGATTTTTCAGCTTGCATATATGCTTGTACATGAGGATAATCGTCTCCTGCGTGGCATCCTCAGCATCCTGATAGTTGCCCAATTTCATGTAAGCTGAAAACGCGATGCTTCTCTGCTTGATTTTGCAGAGGTCCTCGAACGCATCCACATTCCCCATTTTGGCCTTTTTTGCCAGTTCTACAACTTCAGGTGTCGCCAACGAATTTCCCCCAATATCCAATCCCTATAAGTTACGAGCCGATTTTCATGTGATGTACTGTATTCTAAGTCTAACTTATTCAGCCGCCTCTTGCAATTTTTCACACCATTTTTTCGCCCCATGACGCTATTACGTGCCGTCATAGTGAGCGTAGCGAAGCAATCCATTGCCATCGTGCAGTAACATTTTAATAAACATTTAACATAGCCTAAATGAAACGGTGTGTTTTCTCTGGTAAAATAGTGACAAAGCACAGCAGAATTACACAAAGGGACGTTTCGTTTGTGTAAATTGCGATAGGAAAACATTACACAAACGAAACGTCCCCTTGTGTAATATTGAAAGTGAGGTTTTGAAATGGCTGAAAAGAAGAGACTGTTTTTGTCCGATACAAACAAGGTGTTTGCCGGTGTCTGCGGAGGCATAGGCGAATATTTTGACATCGACCCAACGGTGATAAGGGTCATCTGGGTGATTTTGGCGCTCGCATTCGGCTCCGGAATCCTCGCCTACATCATAGCGTGGATAGTAATGCCGAAACGCATCCACCGATATTAATATAGCGTGCCTAAGGTGATGCGGACGGCCCCAAGTCTTCCGGTGTCTCTTTTGCCGAAGCCGTAGCCTACCTTTTCGGGAATGATAGAAAGAGCTGGGTCAAACTCAGCCCCGAGTCCTTTGATGATGCCGAAGCCCGTCGGCGTAATCATTTCTGTTTCAACCTCTTCATGAATCACCATGGGATATCCCGCGTTTTGGCTCATCTCCATGACGGCGGGGACAGGGACGGGTATGACGCCGTGCTGGCAGAGAATCGTTCCGCTTCCGTCGTGAAGCACGCCTGTGAATATTTTTTCCACGCCCAAAATGTCCACCGCGATTGCGGTCCCCACTATGTCTATTATCGAATCCATCGCGCCGACTTCGTGGAAGGTAACGTCTTCCGGCGGCAGGCCATGAACCTTCGCCTCGCCTTCAGCTATCACGCGAAAAATACTCACGGCGTAGCCTTTTGATCTCCCAGTAATTGAGCTTTTTTCTATGAGTTTTTTTATATCCGCGAACGAACGTGAATGGGTGTGGGTGTGCGATGGCTCATCGTAGCTGACAAAATTGTAGGATTTTGGCGCATGCGATGGCAGTTGTCCCTGCATTACTGAGCCGCCCTCACCTTCGATTATCACGTCGAGATTTGTGCCGTTTATGCCGTTTCTCGCGAACGGGTGCGGCACGAGATCGTAGGGCTCAGGTACAAATTTGTCGAGCTCTCGCTTGATGTCCAAAACCGAAACGCCAAGGTCAATGAGCGCCCCAAGCGTCATGTCGCCGCTGATCCCGTCGTTACATTCGAAATATAAAATTCTGCCGCCATTCTTCTCACTCATACTATTCATTTTAGCATAATGTCGAGGAAATAAATCGTGTATAATCATAAGTAGGCTTTTGAAAGGATTAAGTTGATGAAACACACATACAAAACTCAGCGCGTTTGCGCACACAAAATAGATTTTGATGTCGAGGACGGAGTAATTCAGGACGTCAAATTCCACGGCGGCTGCAACGGCAATCTCAAGGGCTTGTCCGTGCTCACCCGCGGCATGAAGGTGGAAGATGCAATCGAGAAACTTTCCGGACTGACCTGCGACAACAGAGGAACCTCCTGCCCCGATCAGCTGGCGATAGCACTGAGCCAATTATCAAAATAGTGGAAAACGCGTACTATTCGCCAATTCGGTCAAAAAAGCACCCTCTTTTTTACCGAATTCCGGAATAGTACGCGGACTGCAGGTTCCAACAGTGAAAACGCTTGCTCTCATCGACGTAGGCCCCTTTTCCGTATTCGTCCGAATATGAATAGTAGCGTTCACGGTGCGATTCTATGCCCCGTTTCGCCATGCCCCTGACATCGGCGTCGGGCGCATTTTCGCCGAGTTCTCGAAGGTAAGGCAAAACCGCGTCCGACATGTAGCCCAGCATTTCCACATCTATCGTCTTGAGTCGGCCGCTCTCGTAGTGCTCCACATTGTATTTTGCGATGAAGCCATCGGAGTTGCTCAGGAACAGGGCCAACGTGAAAGCGACTGCGATGAGCACGATAGGTCTTCCGGCATTGAAAGGCTTTATGTGCCAGACTATGAGAGTAATGAAGACCAAAATAAGAAGAACCATAAACCAAAGCGTGTAGACCCTGAGCCGCGAAAGCCCATAGGTTTCAACGTACATGAGCATCTTACTGATGGCAGTAGCGATGAGCAGAACGGTCAACCCCGAAAGCACGGCCGTCAAAATTCTCAGGCTCTTCGGGTATTCTCCGGCACTTCTCCTCGCAAACAAGTAGGCGGCGGCGAGGACGATGAGGTTGATAGCCGCCACACCGCAGAGCTCGAAAAACCCTTGCCTTGCGTATTCAGCATAGGTGTATCCCGTCGGCAAGGAGCCGCCAAAGGCTGAGAACAGATAGCTTCCCATTACTGAGAAAAAAACTACGTACAGCAGATTGAGAATGGCAATCGGAGCAATCACACCGGCCCGCGGAAGACCGTGTGCTTTTGCAATTCCTTGCGCCAAATCCGCCTCGCTCATGTTTGAAGTCATTCGCTTGTGGGCGTTGCCATAGAGCGCACCGCAGATATAGCAGGCGACAGGAATCCCAAGAACGAACTTCAGAATGTATTGACCAAGGTGCTCGATATTCAGATAATCGGCGATGTGCGAGGTGAAATACTCGAAGCCCCTGTCCGCAGAAATGAGCAGCGTTACGATGAGAATGAGCAGGGGAATGGAAATGACGATGCCGACCGCTCCCGAAAGGACGACTTTGCTTCGCCTGCTGCCGCGATTCGCTCTGCGAAATATGCTGCCGAACAGAGCAGCGAAATTGCAAAATGGCACACAGAAGAATTGGTTCGCCCAATCTCCCAAGATGAAGCCGGAGAGCTTTCCTGAAATCTCCGTTTTGCAGGAATATGCCAGCCATATGAGGCACGCCGCGAATTCAAAAATCAGTAGGTAAAAATTGATTGGGATGCCGTCGTATAGCGCGAAGGGCAAAGCGCCGATCAGAGCTACGGCGAGAACCGTGAGGCTCTTTTTATTTTGGCGTATTCCCCGACTTTTCATGTAGATGAGACTCACCGAGATTGCCAAAATGAAGAAGAGAAATAGCCCAAGTTGCCCACTCTTGTAGGCGGCAAAGCCATTCCACTGCCAGAATAGAAAACCGAGTATGAGCGAGGCGGCCGCGAGCAATGTGTCGGACGTTGCAAATTCATAGGCCGCCTTCGGAGCCTTCGCATAAGTGTTGTAATGCGGGTTTTCACGCGATTCCGCACCATTTTTTGCGTCTTGCAACTGCTCCGTGATTTTCAGCTCTTGGGTGCAGTTAATAATGGCAGGGGATTTGCCCCCTGTGTCGGTTTGGCTGTTCATTTTAGATTTCCTTTCTTTAATCGTCTTTCGTATATTCGAGAATGTCGCCCGGCTGGCAATCTAGGGCTTCACACAGAGCCTCGAGTGTCGAAAATCTGATAGCCTTTGCCTTGTTGTTCTTCAGTATTGACAAATTTGCGGGTGTGATGCCGATGCGATCAGCGAGTTCACCTGCGGAAATTTTTCTCTTTGCCATGACGATGTCTATGTTGACTGCAATACCTTTCATTTTTCTCACCACCCTAAATCGTATAGTCGTTTTCGTCTTTGAGCTGCACGGCGGCAGCAATGACGTTTTTGACAACCCGCAGGATAAGGCCGAAAAAACAGGCTAACGCTCCTATTACCAAGAAGAAAAAGCTCGTGGCAAATCCCGCTACAAGTGTGGCTATTGCGACTGCGAAACACATCCATGAAATGGTGCGTAGCAGTCGGACATTTTTTTCGGTAAATACGTTGCCGTTTTTGATATTGGCCAAAAGTCTATTAAGTGAGAACAAGGCGATAAGGGCCAAAAGACAGCAGATGATGAAAATGGCGATGATCAGAGGTATGTGATCGTTCATCTGTGCCGTTACATATCCGTCTTCGCCGAAAAGGCCTTTTCGCAGTGCAATTGGAAACGCAATCGCCGCAGCAAATACCAAAACGATGGCAATCTTCGTGCAGACGAGCGATAATGTCAAACTTTTGTCGGTATTCCACATTTGAATTCCTCCGAACTTGAATTCTTCCAACTGTAGCGATTTGAAATCAATATCCTTCAACTCGCCAACTCTTCCCTGATGTTATTGTTCTACCAATTAAACATTATCACGGCATTTATCGCTTGTCAACAATAATTTATCGATAAACGATAAATTATATTATTTTAGAATTGCTGTGAAGTGGCAAAGCTCGGGAAATCGTCGATATGCGTAGTTTTTTGCCCGTTTTTCTACGGAAATCGACGGTTTCCCGAGGTGGGCTACTTTTTCTGCAAGATGAGGGAGGCGAAGTGACCGGCTCCGAAGCCGTTGTCGATGTTCATGACGCTCACCCCAAGACTACAGGAATTGAGCATGGAAAGGAGTGCGGACAAGCCACCCATTGAGGCACCATAGCCAACAGACGTCGGCACGGCAATCACCGGAACGCTTACAAGACCGCCGACCGCCGAGGCCAAGGCGCCCTCCATACCGGCTACAACGACGATAACGTCCGCCCTTCTGATTTCACTGACTTTCGAGAGAAGTCTGTGGATACCGGCCACGCCGACGTCATAATGACGCATCACATTGGCGCCGTAAAGAGCGAGCGTGATTGCTGCCTCTTCCGCAATCGGTATGTCGGCAGTGCCACCACAGGCGACACAGACCAAACCGCTCGCGTCCCTGACATTTGTTCCGTCATCAGAGATTTCCACAGCTGTCATTCCGGCTTCTATGCCGGAATCCAGTCCTTCTTTTCTGACGTTTGTTCCGTCATCAAACACAATCATCTGAGCCGCAGAAAAATACGTCAATCTTGGTGTCCCATCTGAGAAGAGTTCCTCGTCAAAGAAATCGTCCGCCGAGGCTTCCTCAAATCCCAATTTGCGGATTTGGGGATTCCGGCTCAAGGCCGGAATGACAGATTGAGAAGCCGGAATGACAGCTTTTGAGGCTGCAATGACAGATTTTGAGGCCGGAATGAGCGAGCGGCTCGCTACGAATTTTTCTGCCACAGCCTCAAACTGCTCCTCGCTCGCCTTCGTCGCTATCACAAGTTTGGACGACGCGGCCATATTACTCATGATTTCAGCCACTTGCTCGGGCGTTTTCCCAAGACCGAATATCACCTCGGGGTGCCCCGTTCTAAGACTTCTATGCGTATCAATCTTGGCTATACCGATGTCGTCATATGGAAAAGAAGCCAACTGCCCCGCCGCTTCCTGCGGTGTCAAACGGCCTTCCGCCACGCTTATCAGCAATTCACTTAGCCTATTTTCATCCAACTATCATTCTCCATTATTCGCTACCACTCGCTATCATTCACCGCAATTCGAAACACAATCAAAGCACAACGTTACTCTGACGTCAAATTCTCTCCGCCGCCGTTATCACGTGATCCAAAAGTATCTGGGTCGTTACCGCGCCGAGCCCGCCCGGCACAGGCGTCAAAGCGGAAACCAAGCCATCGGCGGCTTCCCTGTCCACATCTCCAAAAAGGTTCCCCTCATCATCGACGTGAATCCCGACATCTATCACAGTCTGATTCGGAGAAAGGTATTCCTCTCCCACGCCGCCGCGGAGTTTTCCGTCAGCCCCCCTGACGCTCATGCCGGCACAGGCAATCAATATATCGGCCGCCGCCGCAAGGTCCGCAAGCCCCTCACTTCGGCTGTGCGCAATAGTCACCGTCGCGTTTTCCGAGAGAAGTAGCATGGAAACCGGCTTGCCGATTACTGTGCTTCTGCCTATTACCACGGCCTTCTTCCCCACAATCGGCACCTCATAATACTTGAGAATTCGGAGCGCCGCCTCCGCCGTACATGGCAAAAAGAAGTCCGCGCTTTCCAAATTTATCTTCTTCTCGGCGTAAAGATTCACCATCGAGACCGCGCTGGCCCCATCGACATCCTTCGCCGCGGCAATTCTATCCAAAGCAGCGTCCTCGTCCAATCCGCTCGGCAGCGGCCTGAACAATAAAATCCCGTGAACGCCCGAATCCGCATTTGAAGATTCTATCACGGATAGAAGAGTGGACTGAGACACGTCCGCCGGTAGTTCCGCCACCAAAACGCAGACCCCGACACCTGAAGCCGCCCGCACAACTCGGCCCTCATAGGCGAGATCGTCTTCCCGCCTCCCCACGCGAATGATGGAGAGCGTCGGCTGCGTCCCCGTCTCCGCGAGTTTCCTCGCCCGCAGCTGCTGCGTGGCCTTCATCTCATCTACAATCGGTTTTCCAAAAAGCAATTTCGTCATACATTCGTCCGTTCCGCCGCTTCATTACGGCACAATCCTTGGCAACTTCGCGCTCACTCGCCAGCAAAATCCGACTCGATATTGTAGTAAATTTCATCCGCCCGAGCGAGATAATTTTCCAGTAATGAAAGGGCTTTTGACTCAACCCTCTTCACGAACATCTCGTCTTTGATCCCTTTCGTGTTGACCCTGACGTTGAGCCAAGCGGCCTGCATCGCCGCCTTGCAGATGATGGCTCCGCATCCCGCATCGCTGACCATCATCTTGTTGCCCTTCTTCGCGAAAATCTCGATATAGTCCAAGGCTTCAGCACATTTTTCTATTATCTTCAGAGGGACGAGCGAGGCCTCCTTCATGCCCGCCTGAATCATTCTCGCCTTCGACTCCTTTTCCTCTTCGGTGCCATTCGGCATCTTGTAGGCGCCGGCGAGTGGCGCAAAGACCTCCGCATCCTTATCTATCAGCTCGAGAAGTTCCTTCTGAACTCTATAGGCACCCACCTTCAGTGCCCGCATTTCCTCATCGACATCGTCGTACTTCACCTTGCCAATCGTGTAGCTGGCGACCATTCCGCCGAGCGCCGTTCCGAGCGCACCGACCAAAGCCGCCGCACCACCGCCACCAGGCGTCGGAAGCTTCGCCGACAAATCCAAGACAAAATCCGTTATCGATGTATTTCCATAATTTTCCATAAGGCAGCGACCCTTCCATCAAAACAGTCCGCTGATAACACCGGCTGAATCCACATCGATTTTCTCAGCCGACGGCACCTTCGGAAGTCCTGGCATCGTCATGATGGAGCCCGTCAGCGCCACGATGAATCCCGCACCCGCCGAGACCTTGAGCTCTCTGACGGTGAGCGTCCAGTCGTCCGGTGCCCCGAGCTTCTTCGGATCGTCCGAGAAGCTATACTGCGTCTTCGCCACGCAAATCGGCAAATTGCCAAAGCCGAGCTTCGTGAGTTGCGCCATCTGCTTCACCGCCGTATCCGTCAGCACCGTGTCGCCGGCGTGATATATTTTCTCCGCTATGAGCGCGAGTTTTTCCTTGATGCTCAAATTCACGTCGTATGAGAAGCTCATGTGGGGCGGCTCCTCGCCTGCGCCCTCCGGTGTGCAAAGTCTGACGACTTCCTCCGCCAGAGTTCTGCCGCCCTCGCCGCCTTTTGCCCAGACCTCCGAAAGCGCCACGTTTATGCCCAATGCCTTGCAGCGATCGCGAATGAGCGCGAGTTCATTTTCGGTATCGTCTGGGAACCTGTTGATCGCGACCACTGCGGGCAGTCCGTAGACCTGAGTAATATTTTCAATATGCCTCAGTAAATTCGGAATTCCGAGGCCGAGGGCTGCCAAATCCTCCTTGCAAAGGTCCTCTTTCGCAGCACCTCCGTGATGTTTCAAGGCCCTGACCGTTGCAACGATGACCACGGCAGATGGCTGAAGCCCCGCTATCCGACACTTGATATCGATGAATTTTTCCGCTCCCAAATCCGCACCAAAACCGGCCTCCGTTACGACATAATCCGCCAATGAAAGTGCCGTTTTCGTCGCCAACACGGAGTTGCAGCCGTGGGCGATATTTGCGAACGGTCCGCCGTGCACGAACGCAGGAGTCCCCTCGAGCGTCTGAACGAGATTGGGCTTGATGGCGTCTTTCAGCAATGCCGCCATCGCACCCTGCGCATTCAGCTGACCGGCGGTAACCGGCTCTTTGTCATACGTGTAACCCACGATTATCTTCGCGAGTTTTTCCTTGAGCGAGGCTATATCCGTTGACAGGCAAAGGATAGCCATGACCTCGCTCGCCACCGTGATGTCGAAATTGTCCTCTCTGGGAGTTCCGTTCGGTGATCCGCCGAGCCCATCAGTCAGAAATCTCAGCTGCCTGTCGTTCATGTCAACGCATCTGTGCCAAGTAATTTTGCGAGGGTCTATGCCCAGTTTGTTTCCTTGATAAATGTGATTGTCCACCATCGCCGCGAGCAGATTGTTCGCCGTGCCTATCGCGTGCATATCGCCCGTGAAGTGCAGGTTGATGTCCTCCATCGGAACGACCTGAGCATAGCCACCACCTGCGGCGCCTCCCTTGATACCAAACACCGGCCCAAGCGACGGCTCACGCAAGGCGACCATCGACTTCTTCCCTATTTTCCTCAGCCCATCAGCGAGACCGACCGTCGTAGTTGATTTCCCCTCACCGGCAGGCGTCGGCGTGATTGCCGTAACGAGAATGAGCTTGCCATCCTTACCGCTGCCTTCAAAATTTGCAAGGTTTATTTTGGCTTTGTACTTCCCGTAATGCTCGAGGGCATCCGCGGGAATACCGGCCGTTTCCGCTATTTCATCAATAGGTTTTGGAACAACGCTCTGGGCTATTTCAATATCGCTTTTCATAAATTTCCTCCAAAATCGTAATCGTTGTCATTGCGGGCTATGTGCCCCAACCCTGTCATTGCGGACCATACGCAACAATCCTGTCATTGCGGGTCATTCGCCACAATCCATTTGTCATTGCGGGCTTGACCCGCAATCCATCTCTTATTCATACTCGAGCACCGAAGTGAAAATCTGCCTCCCGTCGGTTTTACTCACTCCCATTACAAATATCTTCCCTTCATCATTCTCGTCAGTCATTGAAAATTCAAGTGTCTCGCCAGGCCCCGTCTCACTGATATAATGAAGCTCAATCGCCTTTGGCGCACTCTGCCGATGCCGCTCAATCGGAATACAATCCATGATATAATCCACGTAATTCGCATTGTTGACGTGCTCGTTGTAGTCTATATCGCTGAACTTTATTTCCTTCTCATACACGACATGAAACTCGCCCACAGGCTTCATCTTCCGCATCCTCTCTGAAAGCGCACGACTCTCATCGAGCACAACACCCTCATAATCAGTGAACGGCTTCCGTATGATTTCCCTCGCCTCAAGATCCATGATAATCCAGTCGGCAGCGGCGCGAACGAGCACCTCCCCCGTCAACTCATCACGAATCAGATAGTCCCTCGCATAAACAGCGCGGGGCTTTTGCGGCCAAGTTTTCAGCAAAATATCCTCGGCAAGAGTCGGATACTTGTCAATCTCGACCCTCATTCGCATGAGAATCCAAGCGGCATGCCTGCTCTCCCTGAGGCCGCGCACACTCGCGCCCAAGATGCCGGCATGAGTCGCGGCTATATCCTGATAAAGCTCAAAGAGCGTGCTCAAACTAGCCCTCGATTTGAAATCAACGTCGCTGCTGCCCATATGATGCCTTATCTCAAATGTGCCCTGAGGACCTACAGTATTTGCAATCATTTCAGCTTTCCGCCTGCACCCCAAACCGGATATTCACCGATTCTTATGAACACTTCGCCCGCCGCAAGATCCGCGGTTTCCTTGAGGATTTCGAAGACCTTCTCCGTGAATTCGGCCTTGACGTCAAAGTCGGCTGTGCCGTAAAGATCCACGGTAACATGCGCCGCCTTTGGCAGTTCTTCCCCATGAAAATATATCGTATGCCCGTCGGAAATATCGATCATAAGAACGCCCTCCGACTTGCCGGGAATGATCGAAATCGCCTCCCCGAGCTTCGACTTGATACTGTCCTTTTGGCTCTTTTCCAGAGTCAAACTCGTACTAACCTTTATCAGTGGCATTTTGGTGCTCCTTTCGGAAATTTCCTGTAAAACCTAATTAATAAATTCTAACACATTTAAGCCCGCACGTCATTGCGATGTGTCCGTCATTGCGATGTGTCCGTCATTGCGAGCGTAGCGAAGCAATCCACACAGTCGGAGCAATCCGCGTACTTTGAAAATCCTCCTACATGCAATATAATGTTTATTGTACATTTACTTCACTGATTTCTATGTAGAAAAAGGAGAAAATACTATGCATATGGCCGACGCTTTAATTTCACCCGCAATAGGTGCCAGTATGTACGCAGTCAGCGCGGCTGCAGTCGCTGTTTCGGCGGCAAAAATCAAGAAGCCCGACCTTTCGGAGAGTAAAATTCCGCTCATGGCGGTCTCGGGCGCGATGGTTTTCGCGGCTCAGATGATCAACTTTACCATACCCGCCACGGGCTCGTCCGGCCACATCGGAGGTGGCATTTTGCTCGCCGCCATGCTCGGTCCATACGCCGGTCTGCTCGCTCTCGCCGCCGTGCTCATCATTCAGTGCCTTTGCTTTGCGGACGGGGGCCTTCTCGCCCTCGGCTGCAACATTTTCAATATGGGAGTAATTCCCTGCCTCCTCGCCTATCCCCTCGTGTTCAAGACAATAGCGTTTAGGAAAAATCCCGTCACTGCGAGCACTGTGTCGGAGCACAGCACAGGCTCTGCGAAGCAGTCCAAATCTGCGCACTTTCGCATCACCATCGCTTCAGTAATTGCAGTAATTCTAGCCTTGCAGATAGGGGCCTTTGGGGTCGTGCTCGAGACGAGCGCATCGGGTATTGCCGAGCTACCGCTTTCATCATTCATCATTCTGATGCAACCTATCCACCTCGCTATTGGCGTGGTCGAAGGTATCGTCACGGCAGCAATACTAAACTTCATCTACGCAGCGCGCCCAGAAATCCTAACCAACGCCGCATTCCCACACCATAGCAACGCTGTCATCCCGGGCTCCGACCCGGGATCCAGTCCTTCAACCCAAAAAAAATCAATGAGACCAATACTAATAGTCCTCGCCTCAGCCACCCTCATTACCGCCATAGCCCTATCGCTCTTGGCCTCCGCAAATCCGGATGGCCTCGAATGGTCCATCGGCAAAATTACTGGGCAGACTGAACTCGATGCCGAAGGCAGAGTCTTCTCACTTCTCTCCGGCATACAAGAGCGGCTTTCGTTCATGCCCGATTACGACTTCAAATCAGGTAGCGGTAGCGGCACCTCCGTTGCGGGAATAGTCGGAGGCGCACTCACCTTCGCGCTCGCCGGAGCTGCCGGACTCTGCATCCACCTCTTCAAGCGCAAAAGGCGCACAGAGGCATGATAGCGAACAGGGTTCACAGCATTTACGCGCTCGAAAATCTTTCGGGCAAAGATACTGTTATCCACGAGCTTGATACGAGGGTGAAGCTCATTCTCGCTTTCGCATTTGTCATCGTGACGGTGTCGTTCAATAGGTACGATATACTCGGCCTCATTCCGCTCGTGTTCTATCCGGCGATACTCATTCCGCTCGCCGAGCTTCCGGCCAAAATTCTCATGAGTAGATTCTTGATTGCGCTGCCTTTCTGCGCCTTCGCCGGTATCACGAACGCCATACTCGATAGAACACCGGCGCTCACTTTGGGAAATTTCGTGGTTACGCTCGGCGTCATTTCATGCATTACTATCATTTTGAAAACATTTTTGTGCGTAATGGCGGTCTTCCTTTTGATTGCCACGACGCCTTTTGCCCGCCTCACGAGGGAACTCCTCAGACTGCACGTGCCCACGGTTTTCGTTTTGCTCATCGAAATGATCTATCGGTATCTCGGCGTGCTCAGCTCGGAGGCAATGTCGATGTCCGTAGCCTACAAGCTACGGAGCGTTTCGTCTAAGGGAATAAAGATGAAGCATATGGGGAGTTTCGTGGGCCAACTCGCAATCAGGAGTTTTGACAGAGGTGAACGAGTCTACGCAGCAATGACCTGCAGAGGCTACAACCAAGACCAAGGGCAGAAGAGAGGGGACAGGTCCGCTGTCCTGTTTTCTGGGAAAAATTTACGGGTGCGCATACCTGTGGGCCAACTGATAGGTCTTGTAATAGTCATAGCAATCTTCATTCTCTTGCGCATCTTTGAGCCATTGAGTATGCTAGGATAGATAAGGTTGTCATTGCGAGCATGGCGAAGCAATCCACAGAAGTGTAGGAAAGATATGATAAAAATCGAAAACCTTACAGTCAAATATGAAGACGGGACGACACCTCTCAAAGACGTTTCATTTTCTGCGGCCGCCGGCGAGCGAATTGCCATACTTGGCGACAACGGGGCCGGCAAAACATCACTCTTCATGGCGATGGTCGGCATACTGAAAGCCGAGACAGGAACCATCAAAATCACCGATGTTCCCGTGGACAAGGAAAACCTGCTCACCATCAGAAGACGCGTCGGCCTCGTATTTCAAAATCCCGACGACCAACTCTTCATGCCAAACATCTACGACGATATAGCGTTCGGCCCCAGAAACTACGGCCACAGCGAGGAGGAAGTCAATGAAAAAGTTACCGCCGTCCTCGAAGAGCTCGAAATATCACATCTAAAGGACCGCTCATCACTCAAACTTTCAGGTGGAGAAAAGCGCATAGCCACGATTGCCGCCGTTCTGGTCATGCGCCCAAAAGTATTACTCTTTGACGAGCCAACAGCCTTTCTCGACAATAAGAGCAAGAAGAGGTTCGCAGAAATCCTAGAAACGCTCCCCCAGACAAGAATATTGGCGACCCACGATTTGGAGCTAGCGAAAAAAACCTCCGACAGAATCATAATCATGGACAAAGGCCGCATCATCTACGACGGCCCAACATGTAAATTAGATGATGAAAATCCTCAGCAGGATACAGGCTATCGGTAGCGTTATCATCGACAGCAGAGTGCTCAGGAAAACGCCCTCTGCGGCGAGCGTTGCATCTCCACCGTACTCCTCGGCGAGCGTAACGGGGATAGCTGCGGCAGGAAAGGCAGCCGAAAGTGCGCAGATTGCAGTGAGCAGCGGCGGCAGATTGAAGGGAAGCAGGCACAGAAGCAAAATTGCAGGAATGAGAATCAACCTGACCCCCGATACGGCAAAAAGCCTGACATTCGACGCAACCTTTTTGAAACTACTGGTCGCAAGCTGAATCCCCACGACAAACATCGACAGCGGCGTCATCATGTTTCCGAGCTGCTCAAACACGCCCAAAACCTCATTGGGCAAGTCAATTTTCAAAACAAAGATAGCGAGGGCGACGAGTGAGCCTATCAGCGGCATCGACATCATGGACTTGATCCTCAGCCCCCATGTCATGGGCGGAAGCGGCTCGGTGCTTCTCTCTTGCCCGTCTTTTCTCGCATAATATATGCCCATGGTGAAGAGCGTGAACTGCATGAAAAGATTGATGATTACTATGTAGAAAAAGCCCTCAAGCCCAAAGACGGCGAGTGCGACCGGATAGCCCATGAAGCCATTATTCGCGAAAATTACGAAGTTGCTGTACACGCCGCGCTCCGTTTTGTCAACCTTGGCCACCCTCGTGAACACGTTGGCAACGACCCACGAAAAGAAATATATGAACACGGTGGCGAGGAACATTGAACTTATTACCAAGAGGTCCTTGCTCGTGAAATCGCGCGAGGCAAGCGCGTAGATGACAGCGCAGGGACCCGCAATGTTCAGCACGACCTTCGACAAAACCTTGCTCGCCTCGATTTTGAGCCAGCCGACCTTGCTGCAAATGAACCCGATGAGAACCAACACGAAAACGCTGGCAACCTGAATTAAAACGACAATTACTTCTTCCATATTACTCTTTCCGTAAACACGATGCCCAAATGCAAATGCCATATCGGACCGAACACCCGACTCTAAATCCGAAACTTGTATACCGGTATATGATACTACAAAAATGTCCGCCTGTGAATTGGTGTCGGGCCAAATTCTCTGAGACCTTCGTAATGGGCTTTCGTCCCGTAGCCCTTGTTGCTCGCGAAGCTGTAGCCTGGATAAATCTGCTCCATTTCTATCATAATTCTGTCCCTCGTAACCTTTGCGACGATGGAGGCGGCGGCAATCGATGTGCTTTTCGCGTCGCCTTTGATGATGGCAGTGCCGTGAATACCGGCTTCGGGCAGTTTGACCGCATCGATCAAAAGATGCTCGATTTTCGCGCCCGAAGACGCCCGTAGCATTTCATTTGCCTCATTGATGGCGGCGAGCATGGCCTCCTTTGTGGCGTTCAAAATGTTTATCTCGTCGATTCTGTGGTTGTCCACGAAGCCGACGCCCCAGCAGATCGCCCGCTCTATGATTTGTCCGTAAAGCTCGTTTCTTTTTTTCTCAGTAACTTTCTTGGAGTCATCCACGCCGAGGACATCGAAATCTTCAGGTAAAACTACGCAGGCCGCACAGACCGGACCGGCAAGCGGACCACGGCCAACCTCATCAACCCCGCCGATAAAGGAGGTGCCCTTTTCGCGAAGTGCCCGCTCGTAGACCTGCATTTCTACAAGCCTATTCTTAAGATACTCTTCCCTCTCCGCCTTCTTCATTTCGGAGGTAGCTCCAACGTAATTCGACCTATCATACCCGCTCTAAACTCATCGAGAACAGTCCGCGCCGTCCGCTCGTAGTCAAGTTTCCTGCCAGGCAAAATGAACCCACGCTTCTTCGCGATGGCTTCCATAATGACGAGAGCACTATCGACAAACTCCTCATCATAGTAATCATCCATTGCCATTCCGGCCTCGCGAGCTTTTTCCAAATCTTCCTCGCTCAGACCATATCTCTCAAAAAGCGGCTCTCTATACTGCACCTCAAGTATGCGAATAAGCTCGAGCCCAAGCTCCGAAACATCCAAAATCTCATCCCTGATAGACCCGCAAAACGCCAAATTCATACCCGTCCTAGGATCCTCAAACTTCGGCCAAAGCACGCCGGGCGTGTCGAGTATCTGCATCCCATTCTCTATAGTGATCCACTGTTTGCCGCGGGTAACTCCAGGCCTATCTCCAACCTGTGCGCCGCGCCTCTTCGCCAGCCTGTTGAGCAAAGAAGACTTCCCCGAGTTTGGAATACCGACGATCATCACCCGCAAGTTTCGAGCCACCCCGCTCGCCTTCGCCTCCTGCATTTCCCTTTGCAAAACCTCAAGCCGCGCAAAAAGTTCCCGCATACCGCCGCCGCTCATGCCGTTCGTAACAAGCGTTGTAAAAGCCTTCCCATAAAAGGAAAGCCACATCCGCGTCCGCCGCTCATCAGCAAGGTCGCTCTTGTTCAGCAAAAGAATTCGGGGCTTCCGCTTCACGATGTCGTCAATCAGAGGATTCCGCCCCGAAATGGGAATTCGGGCATCGCAAACCTCAACGACAACATCAACAAGCTTCAGATTTTTCTCAATAAGCTCCCGAGTTTTCTTCATATGGCCGGGATACCAATTTATATTTTCCATACCGACATTGTAACATATCGAGAACTCATGGATTGAAGCAAATCATTATGTTACGAAATTCCCCTGATGCCCCTGCTGTCCATACAGAAATTCGCTTATATGATATTCAATCGTTCTGTAAGTGCCTCTTGTAAAATCTGTGAGAAATTCAGACCTTTTGCCGCCGCCATTTCATTGAGCCACTGTGGGATTGTCAGCGTCTTTTTCACGGCCTTACTGCTTTTCAATTTTCGATACTTGATTGTGTCGCAGGCGATGAACGTGACAAACTCATTCGCGCCTAAGTCCAAGTCTCTTATTTCGGTTGGCGCAGGTATATCCCGCCCTTCCACCTCGTAGTCATATAGCGTCAAGGCCAAGACGTCCTCGGCCATATCGTGCCCATCAAGTAAATCATCGCCGCAAGTATAGCACGACTCTATATCCGGAAAGTTTATCGAAAATCCCTTTTCCTCAGCAGTAAAAACCGCAGGATATATGTATTTCATAGCTCGAACCCTCCATATCATTGTTCCACACCGGCATCTTTCAGAATACTTTTCAATGTGCCGATTGGTATTTCCTTCTTATTTCTTGGGACGGGAAACGTCTTCCCAGTAATGGGACTATAGTATTTGTCATGATTTCCACCATGTTTTACAAGTACGATTCCATGCCCTCTGAATAATTTTAGTAATTCCCCCGTTTTCATAAAGTTCCTTTCAATAATATACACGTATAAACACGTGCTGTCAAGCTAATCGTGCAAGCAATTACTAAATATTACCATGTAATTTTGGCGTTGTCAAATTTTTCTATTAATGCTTGTATGTGGGATGTGGGATATAGTTTTTTATAATGTGATGATGCCGAGGTGCTCTAGTAGGATTTTCGTGCCCATGAGAATCAGGATGATACCGCCGACGAGCTCGGCCTTTGACTTCCATCTCGCTCCGAAAATGCTTCCAACTTTGGTGCCGATCGCGGAAAGTAGGAATGTCGTAACCCCGATGATCGAGGCGGCTATCCAAATTTGGACGTGCAGAAATGCGAACGAAACCCCTACAGCGAGGGCGTCAATACTCGTTGCGATCGCCAGTGGAAACATCATTTTGAAGCTCAGTTTTGATTCGCTCGTAGCATTTCCTTCCGCCGCCGCCTCGTCATTGCCGAAGCTATCCTTCACCATCTTTCCGCCGATGAAGGCAAGCAATACGAATGCAACCCAGTGGTCAAAGGCGATGATTTTGCTTGAAAACAGAACACCTGCAAAGTAACCGATGATAGGCATGGCAGCTTGGGATATGCCAAAATAAAGCCCCGGCACCACCGCTTGGCGAAGACTCGTTTTCCCAAGCGACAGCCCGACGGTAATGGATATGGCAAACGCATCCATCGAAAGCCCAACACCTATAATTACTAGTTCAACAATACTCATATCTAAGAGAGTTTACAGTATTTCGGAGCTTTCGGCAATTCTTTCTTTTTTGGTTGATAGCTCAGTTGATATTTTCGAAACGCGCTTACAGAAGGTCCAGAAAATCGCCGTAGCCTTCCTCCTTCATTTTATCCTTCGGAATGAAACGGAGGGACGCACTGTTGATGCAGTAACGAAGCGATCCCAATTCTTCCGGCCCATCAGAAAAGACGTGGCCGAGGTGTGCTCCGCTGTCCGCACTTCTCGTCTCGGTCCTGACCCTGCCGTAGGAGAGGTCTTCTTTCTCCACCACCAACCCCTCGTCTATCGGCTTTGAAAAACTCGGCCAGCCACAGCCGGACTCAAACTTGTCGGTGGAAACGAACAGGGGCTTTCCGCTGATGATATCCACATAGATACCCTCATCAAATTTGTCCCAATACTCATTTTGAAAAGGCGGCTCGGTCGCCCCGTGAACAGCCACTTCAAACTGCATCGGCGTCAACCTATCCCTCAAATCGCCTGCACATTCCTCTCTCGCGTTGCTTGCACTATTTGCTGCCAGCTTTGCAGCTTCAAATTTTTCCGCACTGATATGGCAGTAACCCGACGGATTCTTCTCGAGATACTTTTGGTGATAATCCTCCGCATCGTAGAAATTTTCAAGCTTCTCCACCACTATAGCAACCGGTTCATCGTAGCTTTCCGACAGAAGCTGAACGGACCCGAGTATGATCGCCCTATCCTCTTCATCCGCGTAGAAAATGCCGGTCCGATACTGCTCGCCGACATCGTTCCCCTGCTTGTTCACGGATGTCGGGTCAATGATGTCGTAATAAAGATCCAGTAATTTCGTGAGGGAAATGACCCTCGAATCATATTTTATGTAGACGGTTTCCGCATAGCCGGTGTTCCCCTCGCACACCTCCTCGTATGTCGGTGGTTTTAAGGCACCGCCTAAAGCGTTAGCGCCATTCGCATATCCAACACGAGTTTCTATTACTCCCAAAACGGCCGCAAAATATTTCTCAACGCCCCAAAAGCAACCGCCTGCAAGATATATTTCCTTAAAGCCTTTCATATAAATCCTCCAAATCTCCTCATGAGCATATCTCTTCGCCACAACTCTCTGAATTTATAGTATACCAGTAATTATTTTCAAAATAAATTGTAAAGCAGGCTTGACATGTAAAGCTCGCTTGTCTATAATGAATGTAAAATTAGCTTTACACGTTATCACTCAGCCATTCACACAAAGAGGTGAAGCAAATGGAAAACAAACTTGAGGAACTTCGAAAGGAGCGGGAAATGAGCCAAGAAGAATTGGCCGTAGGCTTGGAAGTATCGCGGCAGACGATCAACTCGCTTGAAAAAGGCCGCTACAATCCGTCAATCCAGCTCGCTTTCAAAATATCCCGTTACTTCGGGAAGACAATCGAAGAAATATTCATCTATGAGGAGGTAGAATAATGTTACAAAAGTCAGGGAAAGGCAAATTCAACAGGAACATCACAGCAATTTTGCTGATAGTCGGTGCAGCTATACTCGTGCTCGGAATCGTGCTTTTCATAGGCGCAGACGACGACGCTCATGGGCTCAGCACGTTGTCGGGACTTCTCACAGGAATGGGTGCAGCTTTCTTTGCCAGTGGTATTTTCGCGCTGGTGCATGACAGGAAACTCACGCCCGAGCAGAAAAGACAGAAGGAAATCGAAGCGGCCGACGAGCGATCCTCGATGATAAGCAGCAAGGCCTTTGTGGTCGCGGCCATCGTCGGTATCGCGCTCAGTTTCGTGGCCGGAGTCATATTCTTCGCATTTGACAAAATTCTGGTCGGCTACGTTTTCATCGCCCTGATGCTAGTTCAAACCATCACATACGTAGTCGCCTACGGATTCTACAACAAGCGTTACTAAATTACTTGATGTTGCTGACCAAGTTTTTTAGCCACTTCAGGGAGCGGTAGCGGTAGGTCATGACAAAAAACTTCGTGAACTCCTCTATCTGAACCATGAGAACCACGAGATAGATGGGCAGCTGCAGGTAGAGAGCACCGATGAAGGCGATGGGGACGCCGATGAGCCAGACGATTGCCGTCTCGCTGAGCATTGCAAACTTCGTGTCCCCGCCCGCACGAAGCACGCCGGTGATGATGGTCGAGTTGAAAATCTTGAACGGCATGAAGATGCTGAAAATTATCAAGATGAGTATTGCGTAATGCACGCCGGTGCCTGTGAGGTCGAAAAGCCTCACGATGAACCTCGACGAGAGGAAGAGCAGCAGACCGGCGCAGATACCGATGATAGTGGCAAACTTCAGGATTTTGGCCGCGGTCTTCTTCGCATTTTCGAGCTCGCCCGCGCCGAGTTTCTCCCCGACGAGGATAAGCATGGCGTCACCGATACTGAAGCAAGCGAGCGCAAATATGTTCTGTATTGAGTTGCCCGCCTGTATCGCAGCGAACGCCGTGACGCCCATCCTGCCATAGGCGGCATTGTACATCGAAGTCCCGAGCCCCCACATAGCTTCGTTTATCGTCGTAGGAATAGCGTTGGCGATGACGCGACGGAAGAGAGCCTTGTTCCAAGAGAAGAACTCCCCAAGTGGTCCGGAAACGATATTCTTCCTTGCGAATACAACATAGATATACAAAAGAAATTCGAGAATTCTCGACACAACCGTCGCTGTGCAGGCACCCATGATACCCATTTGGGGGGCTCCGAGAAATCCAAATATCAAAATGATACCGAGGATCGTATTTGTCGAAAACACGACGATGCTGATTTTCAGCGGAATCGAAGTTTGCTGTGTGGCCTTCAGCGAAGCCGACAATGGAACGACGATGCTCCACGGCAAGAATATCACCGCTCCGAGACGAACCCAGTTCTTTCCCATCGCGAGGACTTCGGGGATATTTGTGAAGATGCCGAGCACCTTCTCGGGGAATATGACACAGCCGAAGAAGAATACCAAACCAACCCCGAAGCAAACCGTAACAGCTATGCCCACGACTCGCCTGATATTCACCATGTCCCGCTTGCCCCAAAACTGTGCCATATACGTGATGGTGCCACCAGTAAATCCAAAGAGAATCATCCAGAAGATGAAAAATATTTGTGTGGCGAGGCCGACCGTTGCGAGCTCCGTTTCACCGAGGCTACCGACCATCAGCGTGTCAACGAGCGTAAGGGAGGCGGAAATAAGGTTCTGCGCCGCGATGGGCAGAGCCACAACAAATAGCTTTCGCATCAATGTTTTACTTTCAGAAATCTCAGGACCGGTCTTCTTACGCATATCAATTAGTATACCACAGCCTCGGCGGCAGGTCCCAGTAGCAGTCGATTTTGGGGAGAGCTCGGGGAAACGTCGATTTCCGTAGATATTTGCCATTATTTTTACGCAAATCGCCAGTTTCCCGAGTTCATGATTAATAAGGCAGCTGTAGCTCGGGAAAACGACGTATCCCGTTTCATTCGGCCAATTCACAAAAAAGCATACGTTTAAATGTGAATATCGCAAACAAAACGGGATGCAGTCAAAATACTTGTTGACAAACAATATTATACGTTGTATAGTATTGAAAACGATATAATATTGTTATGGGAACAATAACGTGAAACAAAGTGGAACAATGAAGCAAGGTGAAACGGTGAAGCAAGACTGTAAAACAGATTCAGCGTTTCCATACGGCAAAAAGGCAAAAAAGGCATTACATAGAAAGGAGATGATCATAAAATGCTATTTCAAGTGAATACACAAATGCTCGACGCCTGTGTGCTCTCGGTTTTGAAAGCCCACGACACCTACGGATATGAACTGACACAAACCCTCAAAGACAATCTCGAATTGTCGGAATCCACACTATATCCGGTGCTCAGGCGCCTTACGAAAGATTCCTACCTGACGACGTACGACAAGCCGGTGAGCGGTCGCAACAGAAGATACTACGCTATTACGGAGAAAGGCACGTTGCAACTCTCGTATTACAGAGCAGGATGGACGGAATTCGAAAACAAATTGGGGTCGCTTATCATGGGAGGTGAGCAAAATGAATAGAGAAAAATACATACAGAGCCTTGCGCACCACTTGCGAAAGCTTCCGCCCGAGGAACGCGTCGAAGCACTAAGGTACTATGAGGAATACTTCGCAGAAGCCGGTGCGGAAAATGAGCAGACGGTGATAGCGGGCCTCGGCTCGCCGAAAAAGCTGGCAGCAAGCATAAGGGCGGATAGCGCCATGAGGCAGTATGTCGAAAACTATGACGCGGACAAGCGGAAGAAAAGACGAAACATCGTGGGCATCACATTCCTGTGCATCTTCGCAGCACCGGTCGGAATTCCAATCGCAGCGGCACTCTTCGCTGTGGCGGTAGCACTCTTCGCTGTGCTCGGCTCCCTGCTCGTTTCGGGTATCGCCATCGCACTCGCCGGACTCGCGACCTTAGTAGTCGGCTTCGTGCTGCTTTTCTCAAGCGTGCCGGCTGCCCTCTTCTACATGGGCGGCGGCCTCATGTGCATCGCGCTTGGGATACTGTTTGCCATAGGAATGATCGCTCTTTTCAGGATTTCATTCCAAGGGATTGCCACCCTTATCACCAGACTCAGATACGGCGGCAGAGTGAACGAAATACCCGTGCCGGCATGGCAGAACGAGCCTGAGACAAACGGAGCGAACGAGGCGAGTGAGGCAAACGAGGCAAACGAGACGACCGAATCAAATGAAACGACCGAATCAAAAGAAGATTGGGAGGTGAAATAAATGACAAATGCAAAAAGAAATTGGCTGATAATAGCCGCCGCCGTGTTTGTGGTCGGTGCTATCATCGCGGTTCTGGGCTTCACGCTCGGGGGCATGAAAAGCGTGGCGGTCGACAGCAAGGGCATCCACGTGGTTACTGAGAAGGACATGCCGCTCGTTGAAATAGACGAGACCTACGACTCGTTCTCGAGCATAGAGATGAACACCGCCGTCATCAGCCACGTCAATCTCGTGGAGGGCGACCGGTATTCGGTAACTGGGAAGGTGCAGGCAAGCTCAGGCAAAGCAACAGTAGAGGTAAGGGACGGCACGCTCGTGGTGAAAACGAAGCAGGACGAATTCTTCGGATTCAACCTCTTCAGCCTCGGGAACATAGTCGGTAATGAAGACTCAAGCCTGACCATCACCTATCCAAAGGGAAAGAAACTGAAAAATGTCGTGATAGAAAGCGATGTTTCGGACCTGACCATCGACGGCATGAAGGCGAAAAAACTTGAGGTTCACAGCGATGTCGGAGATACGACCATCGAAAATGTAGACGTGGAGAAATTGACGGCAAGCGTGAACATAGGCAAGTTGACGCTGAGTGGTGTCAAGGCGGAAAAGGCAGACATAGACATCGATACAGGCGATGCCGAAATCGACGGCCTGAGGTCGAACGGCCTTACAATCGAGTCGAATATCGGTAGCGTTGACCTGAGCGGTACGCTGCTCGGCAAATCGGAAATAGACTGCGACATGGGAGACCTCAAACTCGCGCTCGCTCAGAGCAGGGACGAGACGAGCCTCAAAGCTGAGGCCGATGTGGGCACTATCATAGTGGACAAATCGGACTCCGGCAAAACCTACTCGATAGCTCCCGCAAATCCAAAGGCGACGATAGAAATCGAAATGAACGTAGGCACAGCGAGAATAGATTTCGTGAAATAGCGGAAAAGTAGCGGAAAAGACTAAACGTCGTCATTCTCGTGGGCTTTCTCAAGCGACCTGAGCACGATGAGCATAGCGATACTACCCTTGCCCATAGCCCGCTCATAGCTGTCGTCCTTCGCAATCAAAAATCCCTCTTGCCTGTTCGAGCGAACCGTATCCATATCATTCGCGAGGACAAAATCAAGGTGATACCTGTCGAGCGTCTTCCGTCCCTTATTCACCAGATCGACCTCATCGGCATCGACCTGAAGACTGAACGCCGTGATGATTGCGTCGGGCGCAAGCCCCCTCAAAAGCGAGATGGTCTTCGGCGCACGATGCAGCACGACTATGATATTGTCATTGTCCAAAATGTTTCTCTCACCCGACAACTCAGGAGGATTGTATAGCGTTTCCCTTATCCTCGTGGCGTTCACGTTGGGCCCGACCTTTTTCAGCACGGTCGCCGCCGCCCCCGTAGCACGCGTGGTGTCAACGACAGCCGCAGCCAACTTGTCCGCATCCGTTACGCCGCCGACATAGTAGTCCGACACAGCCATAGTGTGTATCACGATATCGAAATCCGTATGCCTGCAGACATCCTCAAGCGTATTCTTCAGCGTCCGCACATCATCAGCTATCCTGACGTCGATAGAGCCGGTCGAGCCGCCGAGTATCCTCGGACGCGTAGCACCGATAGAGCAAACGTAGGTGATGGCACAATGCTCTTCAGCCGCCACAAAACTCTCGGCTATAAGTGCCCCGAGCTTGCCGGTGCCGGAGTTCGAAACCCTTCTCGAATCATCAATCTTCTCCGAAGTGCTTCCTGACGTAACCAAAATATTCAGCATTTTTCAACCTCCAGAATTAAAAATTTAAACTTCTTATACGACAATTATAACAGAAACTATCACACCTCAACAATCTTCGTGATTCGAACATTCTTGTAATCAGGATTGGTGTGCATGTCAATCTCCGCGCTCTTTGCACTCCTCTCATCGTATACGCGAACCTGCGGATGCAGCAGATCCTCAACGTAATTGTGTTTCACGATACAGGTCTCGCCGGACCTGAGGTGCACGACCGAGCCGAGCGGGAACGGCGCGATGATCTCCGAGAGCGCATTGACTATCTCGGGGTCGAACTTCCTGTCGGACAGATTTTGAACGGTCTCGATTGCCTGCATAGGATACATAGCGGCACGGAATGCACGCTTTGAAACAAGTGCGTCGTATACGTCAGTAATGGCGATAATTCTGCCGAACACCGAGATGTTCTTCTTGCGAAGGCCGTCGGGATAGCCGGTGCCGTCATAGCTCTCATGATGCTGCATAGCACCCATCGAAGCGGCTGAGCTCAGGGAGTAATTGTTCATCAGATACTCATAGCCCTTCTTGACGTGGCCCTTCACTATGTCGAATTCCTCATCGGTCAGCTTGCCCGGTCTGTTCAGGATATTTTCCGGCAGGAATGCTGTACCTATGTCATGGAGCAAAGCTCCTATGCCGAGCTCAAAAAGCTGCTCGTCCGTCATTTTCAGCTTCATGCCGATAGCGATGGAAAGCACCATTACCATCACTGCATGGCAGGGTTCATACGCCGCAAACGGCTTGATGTCAAGCGACTCGACCAAGAGGTGGTGCTCCTTCGCGCGAAGCGTTTCGAGTATAGGCAAAACGACTTTCTTCTGCTCATCGAGACTCACGGCAACGCCACCGCTGTCTCCGGACTTGTATGCCATGTCCATGTAGCGGGTTACCGCCCTCTGCGCCGTCAAGTATTCCTTTTGCGTGATGATGGGATCGCTTACAATATCGTCCGATGCCACATCGAGGATATATGCTCCGGAAAAGCCCTGCTTGCTAAGTTGGTCAATCTGTTTGTTTCCAAGCTTCGCGCCCTCGCGCAAAAACACTTCGGCATTGGCATCGTATACATCGCGCGCCAAGAGCATTCCCTTTCTCATATTATTGACTGTAACATAACGCATGCGTCTTTCCTCCGATTCAATTTACTTCGTTAATCTATAGCGTTTGATCGCCACGTATACCAAGAGCCCTGCGATAGCAGCAGCAATGATAAATAGTATCAGTAGGCCAATGTCAACCGGCCGATCCCCAAACGCCTTCATGCTTTCGAGCATTGAAGCAGCATCTATTTCTTCGATATCCACAGCCGTGATCGGCTCCACATTTGATGTAGTGGTCAAACTGCTCGCATCAAAGACCTTGTATTTTCCAGTAGTGATGTCATAGACGCTCACGAGGCTCGGTGCCTTTTCGGGACGGGACAAATCTCCGCCGCCTGAAAGTTTGCTTTCCTCCGTTCCGGCTCCCGCAGTAACTCCAGCTATACCACCGTCCGCACCCTTTTCACCGGTAGCCGCAGCATCGTTTCCGCTGCCGCCCGCGCCGCCTTCCGTAGCCTCACCACCGGAGCCTGACACCGTGCCGCCTTCCGTTACTGTGCCATCAGACCCACTGCCCGGGATAGTGCCGCCGCGTATCTCGGCTTCAATATCCTGAAGCGTATCATAGCTGCCTGAAAGCGTTGCAAACATCGAGTTCACGTTACCCGCAAACATCGCCTTTGCATACTCGAAAATCGACCCCTCGCCCTTGTCGGATTGAAGAGTAATTTCCTCGCCCGTCAAATAGTCAAAGGCAACTACCCTGCCCGATTTGTATCGAACGAGACAGACCGTTTTGTCGCTCGAAAGCGTATTGCTCATCTCCCGCACAAAATCAGCTCTGAATCCGTCCGGCAATTTGATAGGCTCCTTGATGTCGGCTATCACACCGTCATCGCCCAAAACCGTCATGATTTCAGACGCGGTTTCGCCCACCTCGCCCTCGTTGTAGTCGAGAACGAGAGCATCTTTCGCAATAGGCATATCGGGACTTATGGCAGCCAAACGGCCGTCTTTCACATAAAGTCTAAGCGGTTGCACCTCGCCCGTGCTCATTACTGAGTAATTTGCGAAGGTCTTTATGCCCACTCCCTCAAACTCAAACTCGTAGAGTGGCACAGCTTCATCGCAGAGACTGATTTCCTCAAATTTGCGCGTTACCTCGCCGGTAGTAATGTCGTAGACTTCACCATCAGAAGTCAAAGCCTCGCCACCGATAATGTTGACGAAGGACCCCTCTATCAGGGCACCGTCAGCATGATTTCCAGCGTAGACCCCGCCGCCTGCCAGATGGTAGTGATCCTCACCGAACACGCTGATAGTCCTCATCAGCAAGGCCGGATCGACATCTATGGTCTTCGTCTGGGAATTGCTTCCGACGACGAGGGATAGCTTCTTCTTGAAATCGTAGCTAAACGTATACGTGCGTTTCTGTATCGGTCCGCCGAACAGCTCCGTGCCCTTCGAATCCATGAGGCTGAACGCTCCTCCGCCCTGATACCCCGAGAAGTCGATGCTTATCTTGTCCGCCGACACGGGATAAACAGTCGCTTCGGGCATCTCGTCAGAGACGGACATAGCTGAGAAAGTAGCTACTCCATCCGGATTTGCCGGTATCCTGATACCGCCACCGTAGGTCTGGTCAACATTCGCGTCCGAGTAGTGCTTCGACGTCCACGCACCCGTGTATGTGTGAGCGGTTCCGGGCGTGTAGTAGAAGAACTTGCTTCCGGGCGACCTGCCTGTCGCAGTGAAAGGCTTCCAAACGCCAAACGCTTCATCGGGCGAAACGAAGGCACTGTGCGCTACCGGATAATAATTGCCCGAAGCGTCGCTACCCTCGGAATACGGTGCCTGCGACCTCGGCGAAGTCGTACTATTCGCCTGATAGTAATATATGATTTGAGCCGTAGTATATGGCAGATAACCCGAACGGAAACCTCCATACCACCAATAGCTCGGCTCATTTTGTCCCGTTCCGTAGTTGGCCCTGTAGACCGCACGCATCGAGGCAATACCGCCTGCACCGCCCACGCCCGTAGTAGCATTACCGGCAGTGCCCGCCGTGCTTCCGGGGCTACCGAGTATCTTGTCGTCATTTCTCATAAATGAGTTGGTCGTCGTCCAATTCGTGACCAAGCCCGTATCTGAGTCGATGTTCGGCGTGACGCCGCTCACAGCTGTAGCCGCGTTCGTGTAGGCGAAATTGATTCCGACCGGACTGTATGTTCCGAGCAAATGCTCACGCGTGATAAGAAGATTTTCTGTGGAATAAAGAGGCTCTTCTCTAAACCCGCGGCCATCATTTCTGGCGTCGAGATACGCGGCGGCATATTCGCCGTCCTTGCTACCGTATTTGTAGAGAGGCTCAGAACCGTTCATCAGGTCCTTCGCATACTTCGCCGTTCCGTTCATATCTAGGACGCTATACTCCCAAATGCGATGCCCCATAGGAAGCGTGATACCTTCGATAGGCACGGCCGTATTCAGCGATTCGTCCAAATTGTAGAGCAGCGAGCCATGCGTGCCGCCCGTCACCTTGACCTTGGCAATCATGATACTGTCTCTGTCCCTCGTGATTTCGAGTTGCGGGGTGGCGAGGCTCGTGTTGTTTGCCACATTGGTAGCCGTAGCATTGGCATGTGGATTTTCATAGTAATAAACGAGCCTATCCTTGATTGGATAGAGGTTGCCCACGACAGTTCCGACCAAGCCGCCGACATAATCAGCACCCTGCACAGAGCCGGAAATCATATTGTTTCTTTCATATGCGGCATTCGCGCCGTCCAATGCCTGATCGGGCTTGAAGGCTCCGGCGATACCACCTACATAATTTCCGGTGGCGACAATCTGCGCATTTGAAGTGTTGTATCCGATTGAGTTCTTCGGCAGATAACCCGTGATACCGCCTACATAGTTGCGGCCGTAGACCTTGGTATCGAGTATCGTATCGAAGTTGTGACTGCTATCGCTCGTGCCGGCGCCGCCCGCTACGTAGTCCGCGCCTTCCGCACCGACCTCCGTATTTGCAATCGTTACGCTGTAGACTCTGCCTGCACCGGAGAAACCTCCGTAGTATTTGTTATAACCCGTGTAATTTCCAGGAGTGAGCTCGAAGGGCTTCTGCATCCTCATCACGTCCGGATAGTTTGCTCCGTTCTGGTAGATATAATCGCCCTTGAACTTCGGTTCCCAGAATGACGGCACCGATGAGCTGGCTCCGTTGTCAAAGATAGAACCTATCACGCTATCGCGCACCGATGAAGCGTAGGTCGTGCTCGAAGTAGCACCGGTGAATCCGCCCGCATAGCTACGCGAAAATACCTTGACGTCCGATACCTCTACATGTGCTGATGTCGAATACCACACTCCGGTGAATCCGCCCGCATAGGCTCCCGCCGCAATGACTACTGCGTGCTCTACGGTGGTCGGCTCCTCGGGCGTAGCGTAGCTGAGCCCATGACCAAACATGCCGCCGGCTCTCTGCCCCTCGGTGATGACTCTGACATGGCTACTGTGCAGCCGTTCGTTTCTCGGCTCATTTCCGAATATCGTTGTGTATCCTGCCAAGGCGCCGACATAGCAATCCGAAGTGGACTGCGTACCCGCCAAGCTGTTTGTCGTGTTGTATATTTCTCCGTACGCCGACGTGTATTCGACCTTGCAATCGCTGATACGAGTCGTATAGAGCGCACCGGCGATACCGCCGACCATGTATCTGCCCCAGACTATATTCGGATTTTCAGCAAGGGTGAGATCGTATTCACCGAGCGGCTTCCCGCCCTCCATAGTGATTGAACCTATTGGGCTACCGGGCCAAACGGCCGCGGCAGCATCGTAGGTGAGCGTGATATTTGAGATTGTGCTGTCAACCGCATAGCCTATCAGTCCACCGATATAGTTCGCCTGACCGCCGTTCACAGCCCCTTGGTTGCTGACAGTCTTGCCATCGCTAGTAGTCCCGCCATAGGGATTTCCGGCATAGGTGTAAATTTTTTGCGTAGCCGTTCTGGTCCCGTCAACATGAATGTTCTTCATATTCACGGTATCCACTATGCCGCTCATATATCCGATGGCACCCGCATAGCTCGCTCCATTGAGCTTGAGATCGAGATTTGTGAAATCAACCCTCAAAATCGTGCCTGAGCACTGAGCGATGATACCCGTCCGCACGCCGCCTTCAGCAGTCTGTTCTATATCCACATTTTCGAAGGATATATCCTGAACCAAAGCGTTCACATAGTTCACAAAGCCCATGCCTATCTGGTCAAATTGCAAATTCAGATTTCTGATCTTTGACTTGCTCGAAAGACCGACCAACCTGTTGACCTTGACATTGATAGCCGCTTTTATTTGTTCCGAGGTCACAGAACCGCTAGCGAAATTCAAATCACCTGTGATTCTGATGTTCTCCGTAGTTTGCCCATGCTTATCCGCCGTCATCTGCTCACACCACACCAATTCATCGTTGATGAGAAGATACGGTACATCTTGAGCATTGAAGAGTATTCTCGATGCGGCAGGCTCGGTGATGGTCTTTGTATCATCATTCGGGTCTTCCACAACGACGCCCGTGATAGCGTACGTATCAACAAACTTCAGAATGTGGGCACGCTTGAAAGTCAACACTACAGAAGAACTAGTATTGTTAGGTGAATTTGACTGCGGCGTGATCTCATATGCCGTAGCGATATCAGACCCGCTTATCTCAATATTGTCAATCACGAGCGACTTTATCTTCGCACCCGCCGGATGCGCTATCTGCATTACGACAGTCCAATTCAATCCACCGTCGGATTCCGTGCTTATCACATTGATCGAATAGTTGTGATCGAGAGGCTTTCTCACCGTCTGATACGGAAGCAGCCAACCTTCGGTATGGCGAAGCAGCGGCAGATAGCCACCCTCGACGCCCGTATACTCGGGGAAGGTGTCGGCAAACTCAAGACCGTCATAGACGAAGCCATCGTCCATATGCATCGTGCCCAGATAGAATTCATCGGAAAGAAGATCCTCAGCCGTCGCAATTGTCGCTCCGTCGCGTCCGGGTCCCTGCGGGTGCCCATCAGCTCCCATTATTTCCCATGTATCGTAAGGTCTCGTCGCTATCAGCTGTCCCTCGTAGGCAAAGGAGCCCGCGATAGGTCCTTTGATACCGAGCGCCTCATCATTGCCGCCCGTTGTGCCAACGATCCTTCTCGTCGGTCTGTTGTCAGCATCGGCAACATAGGATAGAGACGTGTCAACATCTCCGACCACGAGCGCATCGAGCTCCGCAAAGTCGGTCATCGTGCTGGCACCGCCGATCAGTCCTCCCGCATTGCGTCCTTCAGTGACGACATTCACGTCCACCCAGCAATTTTCAAGAATCCTATCGTTCGAATCGCGGTATCCGATCAAGCCGCCGACATTGATGTCTATGCTGTTGATCTTGACCTTGCCTTGGGCGTAGACGTTTGAAACCTCGCCCGAATTGAACCTGCCGATGAAACCGCCGACTCCCCTGTTTTGGTCGCCATAATCCTCCACGATATCCACGCCGTAGACATAGGAATTGAAAATCGTAGACCCGTTATCGACAACGGCAGCAAAGCCGCCCATGTAGGTTCCCGTGCCCGAAGATTTCACAGCATCGCGCAGGCGTGTACTGTTGACCGAGCAGTTCGTCACGTCGGTGAAATTGAGCCTCGAAACGAGAGTCCCGACATATGAATATCCCTTGAACGAGCTGTTCTTGATATGTACATTGTCAATCTTTGCACCGGCGTAGGTGAAGTTGATCAAGCCAACGTCCGTAGCGTTCGGAGTCTCAATCTTGACGCCGTCTATCTGCATATTGCTCACCGTCCCGCCGAAGAGGGTCGGTATGAGCCCAACGCCGGTAGTCGATGTAGAAGTCCCAAGATCTATGCCCGAGAGCGTATAGATACCCTTGAGTTTGTAATCATCGTCGTAGTATCCACCATCGATAGCCCCCGTGAAATCGTTGGCGTTGACAGTTGAGGCGGTGGAATACGTACCGAGCTGCATCTTCGCAGGTGCAAGTCCCGTCAGGTCGAGATCGTTTCCAAGCCGATAATTCCACGTCCTATTGTTGTTTATATCAACCCAATCCTGCTGGGTCCGAACCATCTTGAAAAACTCCGCAGAGACAATCATGTTTGCCGTCGCGTTGTAGGTATAGCTCGAGTTGAGCAGCCTATACGAAAAGCCGTTGATAGTGTAGCTCGACTTGTATTCACTCGGATTTGTCAGCCGCACCTGCACGCGCGAAACGCCCTCGCTGTCGATTTGGCTACCTGGCACCACCGTCGCATCAAGTGAACCGATGGAGAAGCCTGATATTTGATAATAAGCCCTGTTTTTCAGTGTGACCAAAGCTATCGCATAGTCCTCCATCTGTTTTTCGATGAACACGGAGCTGAGTTCGACGTTCTCGACGGCACTCACTTCCGGCAGCGGCAGATAAGGTTGAGCTGGCATACCATACGTCTGGACGAGCTGCGGGAAATATCCGGCAGTTACCGTCTTCAGAGCTTCAAAGGCTTTGCCCGTGATTCTCTGCTGCCAGAGATAGTCGTGAAGCGTGTCAAACGAGGTCTTCGTTCCCCACGATATATTGTAGGTTCTCGAAGGATCCGCCGTAATGTAGTAAGAATTGTTGGTTCTTGCCGCGGTGGCAACGCTTCCTATAGCCGGTCCGTATACGTAGTTACTACTGGTAGAATTGGGATTGATTCCGGCCTTATACGTCAGAACGCTTGTGGTGTTGTAGTAGGCCTCACCCAAGGAATAGATACTGTCTACCCTGCCGCTATTTTGTCCGACAACAGAGCCGACATTCTGTGGCGTATACGTACGGGCTGCTCCCGTACCGAAGACGTTCACATAGGTATCCGCGAGGCTGTAGACGTTGCTGACTCTGCCTGTCGCAGTATTTGACGCAACAGCACCACCGAGGTTCGTTACCGAAAATCCCGTGTTTTCCGCACCAGGGACGATAGGTACAGCTATTCTTCCGTGGCGAGACTTCGCTCTGGCCTCACTCCTAGTATTTGCATCAGCCTGAGTATCGCTCGCAACGGTAGCTCCCGATTCCGTACCATATACATAACCGTTTCGCACGATACCGTTGTTGGAATATACAGCTCCGCCAAAACCGGCGCGCGTCGATACGCCCTCACCGAGATCCACCGTGAAGTTTTCTATGACACCACTGATAGCATTTGAGTAGCAGAGTGTCGAATATGCGTAATTGTACCTGCCGTTGTCCTTCATGGACTTGATTCTGATATTTTCTATCTTCCCTCTGTTGACGTAGACAGGCGTGATGTTCGTCGTCTCCCCTGGATTCTCACCGGTGATACCGTATTCGAGAGTGAGATTTCTGAGCACTCCCGTATAGCCGATTTGGTAAAATATCTGGCGGAAATCCGTTCCGGGCCTAGCATTACTGCCCGTGTGAACGTTGTATTTCAGCGTGTGTCCCTGAAAATCGATGATTCCGTTGAACGGCCCGTTTCCCGATGCGGAGTTGCCGCTGCCTGGATTGACGGTGCTGACGCCCCTGATATATGGCGTTCTTGTCTGATTTGAAGGTGCCTTTGCAAGCACATCTGCTATCGCAACCAAATCGTATCCGGCATCGGTCGCAAGCCCAAACTCGTCGGTGATGGTGTTGTAGAAATGATAGAGGTCTTCGATGACGAGATAACGCCCGAAACGGCCTCCCGTATCTGCGGCGGTGAGCACTGGACCATCGCCGAAACCATCGGGGACTTTATTTCCCTGTACATCGAGGCTTGCGGTCGCCGCCCATTCTCCCGTGAGAGGCTTTGTCATCAAATCCTCGCCGCCTCTGGCGTCGGCACCGTTGAGCCAACGAAGCTGATCCGTCGTGAAGATAGGCGTCATGGGCCCTTGCGTATCAAAGAGCACTTGGTCAATCATGATGTCGCGCCCGCCGACCTTGATCCAAAGCTCCGCCCGATAGTAATATTTCGAATCCAGCTCTATGACCTGATCGTCGACCAGATTTTCAGTCCATGTGTAAGGAAAGTCAATTTCGAGATTTTTCTTAAAATCGCCATATCCGAGGTTGCGGTAGAATACCAACGAATAGGTTGGATTGCCCTTCAGATATTGCGCCGTATCGACTATCTCCGAGCGAAGTTTTGTATTCAAACTTCCGGGAATGATCTTGCCCGAACCGTCCTTGATGACGTCCATTCCGCGAAGAGTGAGCCTTCCCGAAATGCCGTCTTCCGTCTTCACCCTATAGCAATCGTTGTATTCACTCGATTCTTTTTCGCGTTCACTGTAGACATTCTCATCTTCGCCTTCACCGGTGGGAAGCGTCTCCAGCCTGACGTTTGTGCGATAGGAAGTATAGTCCCTCTCGTCGAACGCGTCATTGTAGGCAGGCGCAGTGAAGGTGATAGTGTAGGTATCCCCCGTCTCGAGCCCGGGAATCTGAAAATCGTAATTCTTGTTCGGCTCAAGCGTAGCAGAATAGACTGGCACGAGCGACCCGTTGACCACGAGCATAGAAACATTACCGTCCAGAACAGCTCCGTCGGGATCATCTATTCGCGCATCGAAGATGTAGATTGCATCCGTGAATGCGAGCAGATCACCATTCTTTATCACAGCCTTAGGCACCTGTTTTTTCGTAAAGAATTTGTCGAGGTCGTTTACCGCCGGAAGCGTATAGTAATCGTCCACAATCAAGATTTCCGGAATGATCTTTATTCTGTATTCCTGCTTGGACTGTAGATCCTTCAGGATATTTTCATAGCGAATATTGGGATCGAGCAATGCCGCCCATGCATCCGCATCATCGGGATTTGTCTTGCTTATCGTCACAGGAGTCAGTGCGGGGACAGCGTCATCGCCATATTCCTCCAAATCCTCAGCCTTGTAGATCTCAAAGGTTACGCGGGAGAGAAGATCGAGCGTGATAGCCTGCGTCGCATACCTGTTGACGTTCTCAAGAATGTTGGCTTCGTGTCCCGAAACCGACTTCACAGAGGTATTGAACGCAACATTTCCCAAGGATTTGAGCGTGGTAGCTATGAATTGTTTGGTGCCGATGATCTGATTGGTCCTCAGGTTTGCCGTATTGTTCGGACCGTCCTCAAGATCGTAGTCGCCGATGACCTTGATCACGTAGACTCGGTCAAGTTTGAAGTTCGCTATATTGATTTTGTAAGTCCACTCCGTTCCGCTCGGCGAAATATTGTAACGCGTTCTCGGCGTCCCGTAGCCGTTGGACAAGAGCGTCTGTGTGCTGACGGGTTTCGTGCTCTCCACCCCATCAATGACTTCATAGAAAGCTATATGCGCGTTTGAAATATCCACATTGTCGGGATTGCTTATGCGTATCGAAAAACCGGTGTCGCCTGCCTTGGGCGAAACCAAAATGTTTGCATATGGTGCTTCACTGCTCGTCCTCGTCTGCCCGCTGAAAGGAGAGACCAGCGGTATCTGATTTCCGAACGGGTCGTAGACGGACCATTCATAACTGTATGTCGTGCGGGATTTCAGCGTGCTCGTCGTGTCGAACACTGTCGCCTCCCCGTCCCTGATAGCTTTGGCGTTCACGGACGAAACAAAGTAATCCTTGCCTATATCCGCGGCGTCGCCCTTCTTCTTTGCGAAGACGCCGATACGGGTTGCGGCTTCAAGGAGCCTCGCGTCGGATGCCTTTTGATCGATATATACATTTTTGAACTGTATCTTGTTTGAAAATATATTGCCGGAGGCGTAGTGTAGCTTCAGCTTCGCATTCTTCGGGAATGGCAGCGTGCTGATTAGTTCCTCACCGAGATCGACCCTTATCATCTGATCGCGTTCGTTCAAATATGTATAGTAAGCGACGATGCGGAAAGGCTCGCCAGGCGGCAAAAGTCCAAGATGTGTGTCCGTCGTGCCCGAGATGGATTTTCTCATGAACACCTTGGTATCGCTCTCGTTCAGACGATAGATTTCATACTGGATACCGCCTCTGATACGGCCCGCGGGATCGTTCACATCCTGATGTCCATCGATGAAATACACCTCCGCTGTGTACGGGTGCACAAGTTCCACCTCCGGTCTGACATAGCCGGGGGGTAGCGGTTCCTCAACCACCTGCTGCGGACGCTCGAATATGAATGTCTGCCTGTCAAAGATGACGTGCTGCTTTCCTTTGTCGTCCTTGTAGTCATAGGTGCCAAACAGGGTGTATTCCCTACCCTTGACCAGTCTATCGACGCGGAAGTCCCTGAACACACGTTCGTCGCCCTTGCCCTTGAACTCAGCCCTCGGCAAAGTATATGAACCTACGAGCTTGCCCTTCTCGTCGCCTTCAAAGAGATAGACGCTCACGTCGGAAGTAACGAGGCTCGACCTATCGAGCACCGATAGACGGGTGTTCATATAGCCCACCTGCTTGCCCTGAGAAATGTAGCACTGTGCAGGAGAGAGATGGATACTCACCCTGTGGGTCTCCTCGCCCGGCTCTGCGGGAACGGGGACAGGCTTCACCTTTTCGGGTTTGTCGGGTTTGACGATAGGCACCTCCGGCTCTTCCGGCTTTTCAACCTTAGGAGGAGCATCCTTCTCGCTTGCAAGCAGTCCGAGACCGCGAAGCAGGTCATAGTAATTGTAGGTCTTATCACCTATCTTGATGATGCTGTCCTCACCCAGTCCGTCTATTCGATCGAAGATGAACTGCTTTTCCATGAGTTTGTATATGGAGATATGATCCTCTGCAAAATAGAGAACGCTGTTCATCGGTATCTTGTAGCTACCGACCTCAGCCTTGCTCAGATTGATATAGACTCCGCCCGAAACGGAGAGAAGCGTGAACTTCTGCGAATCGGCCCGCTCCCTATCCTCGTTGAAGGTGATTCCATCACTTGTATAAAGATTTCTGTATGTGCTGACGCGCTCAAGCTCCTCGGTGATAAGCGTCGCATCATCTCCGAGAAACCTCAAAACCGCTCCGTCATCGCTATAGACGGGGAAGCTGCTGTTCAGCTTTATCTTGTCATCGCCGCCGTAGATTGCTCCGGCCCGCTCAAATATCGGTGTCGATACCGGAAATTGCTCCGGCGCCAAGGTCTTATCGCCCTTCGCCAACTCTTCACTCTTCAGATTTTGTGCAATATTTGCATCTGTCAGCGCAAGCGAATCATAGTCAAAATAGCCAAAGGGCACAAACCGCAAAAGCAGCGCGACCACGACAGCGGCAATAGCCAGTATGCCAATTGCCGAAGCCATTCCCAAATTTGGCTTGAGATTGAGTTTGCCGTTGCTACCCCTACTCAGTTTCGGTATAAATTTTTGTAAAGTAGAATTCATATTATTTTTTCCCCATTGATGCTGTAACGTAATTCAGGACTGACGGATCGGTGATGAGTAATATTTCCCCATCCTTCACGTGAAGGATATCCTTACTCAAATCTATCTGATAGCTATTGTCTTTCGATAGAGCTATCACGGGCGTATCACCCGTTTGCATGACGACATTGACGCTCTCGTCCGGAGAGTAGATCTCCACACGAAGATTGTAATAAACATAGACATAGCTGAACGCCGGAAGATCGATCTCCTCAAGACCGATTGAAATCTTCATCGGCTTCAGAAATACATAGGTATTATTGCCGTCAAACAGGAAGGCCTCCGTTACATCGACATCGTTATTCCTGACATTTGCCGTGAGTTTCCGCCCTTCTTTGACTATCTCCATGTTGACGCCTGTTCGTCCATTCTTCTTGACCTCCGGAAATACCGCGGCCATCTGAGCTGGCAGAAGTAGCTTTTTATCATCGTCCGTGAAATATATCGGTGCGTGATCGAGCTTGACGGTATCCCCGTGATTTTTCAGCAGAGGATCTCCGCTCTTCTCATCGGTCGTGAATGTTGTGCGACCGGTATAGTCTATCCTCGCCCCTGTATCATATCTGTAAATAGGTTCATTCACTGAATAGACGCCAAGGGACCTCGCGATGAAAATGATGCCCGCGACGATAGCCACGCATAGCACTATAGGAATAATAGTGTGTAGCGGCTTCTTCGGATCGAAAATCCACTGTTGAAGTTTGTGAAGTCTCTCCTTTATAACGAGAACCTTATCGTTCATTTCTTGCCTGCCTCTCTCGCTTCATGAACTATCTTGCCCGAAACCAAATTCGATATTCCCCTCATATAGAAGTAGACGGAATAGAGTATCGTAAATAGTGAGAGCAAAATATATATCGTCAAAATAATGCTATGGTTGTTCACATCCTGATAGTAACCGAACAACACGTTCAGAGCCGTGAGCGATGCATATACGGCCACGGTGTTCACAATTTCTATGAGAATTCTTCCCGGCTTGAAAAAAGTCAGAATGGCGAGCAGGCTGAGCACGAGATAAAATATCGTGAACGAAGCGTTCAAACGCTGTGTGAACACGCAGAGACAAACGATGAAGAGAATACGGACGGCACCGACGCTGAGCCAAAGCATTTCCTGAATTTGCAATCCGGTGAACACGCCAAAAAAACGAATGTTCCGCTTCTTCCAACCTATATCTCCTGCGCGAACCGAAAACACGCTCAAAAATACAACACCTATGACAATGCCTACAAATAGCAATTCTTTGAACTCAAGGAGCATTTCAAGAATTCTCTCCATATCAGGCGTCTGCCTCCTCTTCCTTCCCTTCCTCGGGTTTCTCCGTTTCCTTCAGGAGCAGAAAAAATACATTGTGCTCGTGGCAGAAAAAGCCCTTAGCATTTGAAATCGTATGGTAGGATGTGCGGCCGAT
This sequence comes from Eubacteriales Family XIII. Incertae Sedis bacterium, assembly GCA_031261345.1. Classification (GTDB taxonomy): domain Bacteria; phylum Bacillota; class Clostridia; order Peptostreptococcales; family Anaerovoracaceae; genus JAISKC01. The sequence continues at coordinate 95,728 of JAISKC010000051.1, forward strand.
GAAATCGATGTCGCCATCAACCTCGCCTATCACCGGCATATAGTCCTCCATGATCATCAGCCTCGCCTTCTTGCCTCTCACTCGAATAATGTTCAATTCTTCGAATGTTTGCAGGCCGTTTTTGAAACTCGAAATCTGGGCTTGCACCCTTCCGCTGCCACGCTGCGCAAAATCACGAAGCTGCTTGTCCAGCTCGGCGTTTAGTATGCTGCCTTCTTCTGTAGTCGCCATTTTTCCTCCGTCAGTTCTGATCTATTGCGCCGATATAGCTGAAGTCCGCCTCGTCGTGATGATCGTAGCGGCCTTCGAGGATATCCTCGGCGTCCCTCAGCACATCTTCGAGTTCGACGAACTGCCCCGGTATTCCCGTGAACTGCTCCGTTACGAACATCGGCTGCGTGAAGTAATTTCTCAGTTTTCTCGAACGATAGAAAATGTTCATATCCTGCTCGGCAAGTTCATCGATACCGAGCACAGCAACTATCTCCTCAAGCTCATTGTAGCGGGCAAAGTAAGCGACAGCCTTTTCGACCAATTTGAAATGTCTCTCGCCCACGCCTTCGATGGAAAGCAGTTTGCTGTTTGTGTTGAACACATCGACGGCCGGATATATACCCTTTTCCGCAATGCTTCTGCTCAGCACCACCTGTCCATCAAGATGTGTCATGATGGAATTGACCGCGAGGTCGGTGATGTCGTCGGCAGGAATGTAGATAGCCTGAAAACTCGTGATGGAACCGGTATCCGTAGAATTGATACGCTCCATGACCTCGCTTATCTCCGTGAGCAAGGTGGTTGAGTAACCACTCTCGATAGGCATATTGCCAAGCTCTGCGGAAATTTCACTGTTTGCCTGTAGGAAACGATAGATGTTGTCGATGAACAAAAGTACGTCCTGATACTTCTCATCTCTGAGATATTCGGCTATCGTAAGCCCGCTCTGCGCCGCACGTGAACGGGACATCGCGTTTTCACCCATCTGGCCGAAGACGATACCCAGCTTCTCGAGCAGGTTCGACTCTTCCATATCATCTATCAGCTCACGGCCTTCTCTTGAACGCTCACCGATACCGACGAAGACGGAGTTTGAACCGCTACCCTTGTAGACATTGTTGATGAGCTCCTTGATGAGCACGGTCTTTCCGATACCCGCACCTCCGAGCAGCCCCATCTTGAATCCCTTTTGCATAGGAGCGAAGAAGTCGAGTGCCTTGATCCCCGTTTTGAGGATATCCCCCTGAACGTCAATCTCTGCCATCGACAGATTTTTTTCGTAAATATTCTTTGTCTGCGGCTCCTCTATGACGGTATTGTCTATAGTTTCTCCGAAGGCACCGAAGACATGACCGAGGATATTGTCGGAATACTCTATCCGAAGTCCTCCCGGCTGTAGGTAGACATCAAGGCCCTTCTTCAGACCATAGATTGACCCTATCGGTATTGCAACTGCAACCGATCCGTCAACATTGGCAATCTCAAAGAAGACCTTCTGTCCGTCGTGCTCAACGTAGATTGTGTCGCGGTTGGACACCTCGTACTTTTCGAGCAATACGGATATACTCATATTTGATATGGTCAGTATTTTACCGATTTTCAATCCCTGTCACCTCCATAAACTGTCTGCTTGATATAATTATCCATAACCTTTACGGAATCCTTTTGCTTTTTCTTCTTCCGATCGGCTTTTTCCTGTTCCTCTGTCATCTCGTCAATCTTCTTCAGAGATTCGGTCGTCGCGGCCTGACGCATGATGTTCTCCGCCGCGAAGCTACTGATGGAAGCAATCATGACTTCATAGCTCGCGTAGGTACTCGTCAGATTGCGAAGCAACTTGTCCACATTTCCCTCAACGGCGAAATCCTCGGTTGAATTGTCGCCCGAACTCGCCATCGGTATCGGAAATATTTTCCGTTTGCGAAGCGATATGCTGCCCGCACTATAAAAGTGGTTGTAGATGATGTTGATTGAGGAGTGGCGAAGCATATCGATACTATCGTCCAGAATCTCCTCGACCTTCCAATACTCCGCGTCAAACTCTTCCTTCGACATGGCGAGCTTCACATCGCCGCCTATCTCAGCCCTGAGCTTTCTGCCGATGATGATTTTGTCACCCTCATCGTCCTTCAGCATTTCGTCCCTGACGGAGCTGTTTAGACCTCCGCAGAAGCTGAAATCGCTGCCGATGTAGATGTTGAGCGGCGGTGCACTCTCGTTCGGCTTCAGTTCCACCTTGTCCAGAATGAAGTTTCTGTTGTTGATGATGATATCGATGATTTTCGATACCTCAGCCTCCATTCTGATATATTTTTCGGTCATTCTTCTCGCCGAATCGATGTGAACGAGCGAGTGAAAGTTCATGACCTTTACGATTGTCCGCATTCTCATATCAGTCTTCTCCGTCCAAATTCGAGAAGCGCGAAAGCATTTCGTCCGGTGTCAGCGGACTGAACTTGTATTGATTGATTCTACTCATGATGGTGTTTCCGCGTGCGAGCTTCCGTCTCATCTCGTCGTTCATCTCGTCGAGGTTGACGAGTTCAAAGACCTCTCTGGTCTCGAGATATGCGAGGAGCTCCTGCCGCACCGCAGCACCGAGTTTCTTCATCTCGTCCGTCTGAACCGCTCCGCCGAGACGTGATACGGAAAGACCGAAGATGAGTGCCGGCTTCTGCCCCTTTTCAAAGGCCTTCGCAGACAAAACTATCTGGCCATCGGTAATGGATATGATGTTTGTCGAAACGTAATCCGTGATTTCTCCGCCTCTGGTCTCGACGATGGGAAGTATCGTGATGGAACCTCCATCCTTGTGTTGACAGCCCTGCTCGAGCAGACTCGCGTGAAGATAGAAAATATCCGCAGGATAGGCGTCGCGCCCTGGGACCTTACCGGCAAGCAGACTTATTTCACGGTAGATATTTGCATGGGTGGTGAGGTCATCGAGGACGACGAGTACATCTCCGCCGGCTCTCATATAGATATTTGCAATAGAAAGTGCAACGTTCGGCGTCATGTATAGTGCCGGAGCTCCATCATCCTGAAATGCCGCCAAAATTATCGTATATTCCATCGCACCTCTGGCGAGCAGGTCGGCATAGACTTCCTTCACCGTCTTCTTTGACTTGCCGAGCGCGACGTATATACAGATGGTGTTTTGCCCGCGCTGATTGACGATGGCGTCGAGACCGATCTGAGTCTTGCCGGTCTTCTTGTCGCCGATGATGAGCTGACGTTGCCCGCGCCCGATTGGATACATCATATCTATGCTAGAAAGACCTGTATAGAGAGGTCTGTGCACCTTCGTCCTGTCCATGATAGGTATCGGCGCCGGAATCGCACCTATCGGCTCTCTATCCTTGAAAATATTGCCGGTCATCTTGTCCTCGGCAAACATATCAACGACCTTGCCTATGCTGTCCATTGAAAAATATGCCCCGAACACCTCGCCTGATGCCGACACTTCATCGCCTACGAAGAGTGGTGCGTTTTGCTTGACCAACTCTATAGTCACCGCGCCTCTTCCTATGCGACTCACGTAGCCCTCAGCCTTGTCTGCAATGGAGACGCGCTCGAAATAGCCAACGTTCTCCATTCCGCTGACCTCCACGATGTATCCCTTCATTCGTGCGACCCTGCCTACACCATAGACGTTGTTTTGTTCCTTGATTGCCTCGATTCTGCCCTTGATAGGATCACTGGCTTGCGTAATGCTCATCCGCTAATCTCCTTACTTCTGATTGAATAATCGTACATTGTGCCTTTATGAATGACATACAGACCCTCTATGAGAGAGTCATCGTATTCTGTCCTTATCCTCTTGTCTATCATGTTGAAATCATCGCTCTTCATTCCCGTTCGGACTATTATTTCCCGTCCGGTTCTGAATATCAGTTCATTCAGCCATGTTACATACTCGAAGGTTTCAAATGATGAATGTTCCTCCGCATACTCGCCCATGAGTGCCTTTTGCCGTTCGTCGAACACTTCATTCAGTATGGAAAGTTGCTCGTCGCCCGTGAGAGTCGAAAGCTGATAAGAGATGTCAGCGTTCAAGCTATCCAAGGTTCTCCTCGCGGCGAGAGTCCTCTCGTCCTCGGGCTCGTCCTCTATCGTTACCGCAAAACCCTGCACCAACGCGACCTTGTCAAATACGAAATTTTCGCGTATCTGCTTGTAGTCCTTTGAGAAATCAGGATCCATATAATTTCCGGGAGTAACGGAATGAAACTCCGTGGGCACCCCGTAATCAGTGCGTTCCTGTGCTGTCTCCGAGAGGTTTTTGAGTCTCCCTTCCGCGGTTTCTATGCTACCCAGAAGACCTTGCAGTGTCTCTTCTTTTCTGAGTATCAGCTCGTCAAATACGCTCGATTGCCTGAGCATATTGTTCTGGGCAAAATTTCCGATACGCGCACCAAGTGCCCTTATGATGAACACAAAGAACAGGTTTAAAAGCACCAGAACTACCGTTACCGCAATGAATATCTCCAAGCTATTTCTCCCTTCAAGCCGCTTCTATGAAAGTAGCGGGTTGAAATACATCAGGAGGAAGGTGAACGCAAACAGTAACAAGAGAAGTACTGCAAGCACGACGGCTATGACCATGACGGCCTGTATGACGTCGCTCTTTGTTTCGGGGTTTCGTCCAACCGCCTCCGCCACCTTCGATCCGAGTATGCCAAGCCCTATGCCGACACCCAGAAATGCAAGGCCGAGCATCCATCCGATTGCTCCGATTGTCTGTGATAAAATTGCATCCATATTGCTTTTCCTTTCCTACTGCTGTTGTCATTGCGGCCTCCGAGCCGCAATCCACTGCCACTTGTCATTGCGGCCTACGAGCCGCAATCTACCATTATGATGCTGCCGCTATCGAATAATCCTGACCGACATAGTCGCCGGGCTTGATCGTGATGGGCGACCCTCCGATTTGCAAGCCGGTGAGAGCCAGCTCGAAATTGGTGATCGTCGTATTGAAAGGTATGAATCCGTTCCACCCTTCCGCCGTATAGACATTATCAAAAACTATATTCACGCCCGTTTGGCTCGTACCGCCAATGAGCAGTTCCACCTTTCCGGTATTGTCGAGAGCATCGCCCGAATTCAGCTTGAGATTGAATTCGATTCCGTCCACACGAACCTTCGTAGCCGTGAGGCTATACGAGAGAGGCTTCGTCGCAATCTTGACGATATCCGCTATCTGAGATTCGCCAGACTCATATATTCTGCACCCGAACTGTACTGTGTACATGGTGCCCGGGTTGAGTCCGTGAACCAAGACCTGATACGACTCGGGGTCGAGGTCCATGATTTTATGCTCAACGGACTCGGGATCGCCTCCCGTAGTGAGTGTCGGAGATATGTCAACGAAAACCTGTCCGAGCAGATTGTATGGATCCATGACCGCATAGTCAAGCGTCATAGTCGTCAACCCCGTCGTAACTCCTGTCAGAGTTTGAGAACTTCTCAAATTGAGGTTGTAGCCATAAGCACTTCCGCTTCCGCCGCCATTACCTCCGGCGCCGCCCGCACCACCGTTGCCGCCGATACCGCCACTGCCGCCACCGCCGCCGATACCGCCTGTGCCGCCCGTGCCGCCGCTTCCGCCGGTTGCACCCGTGCCGCCTTTGCCGCCTTTGCCTCCGTCGCCGCCCTTGATGACCAACTTGCCGTCATCGGAGACAGGATCCTCGTCGATACCACCGATGATCTTCTTCAGGTCGATCACCTCGTCGCCGATAGTGAGGGTCTGAGCCTTTGTATCGAACGTTACATCACCGCTACTCAGCTTCGTAGCTCCGACGAGCTTCATGTAAATGCTATCGTTTATGACCTCCGCATTTCCGTTGCTGTCCAGCTGAACGATGACAAAATTTGTAGCCTCAACCGTGCCGCGTTCATCAGTGATGTGCGAGCCGGTCATGACGTATTTCGTATCGGTCATCTTGTAGAACGAAGTATCCGTGAAATCCTTCACTTCGCTTTCACCCTTGTGTATCGTCGCACCGCCGTCGCTGTATATCTGATAATACCTCTGCCCAAAGAGTCTGAGCCCCGTCGTCGTCGTGTCATAGACTACGGGCGACTGTCCGAGATCGAAACGGCTTGGATTGCCTTCGACGGTGAGCATATACTGACTACCTGCCACATAGCTGATAGTGCCGGGTTGCACGGTCGTGATGGGTGCATTGTTCTTGTCAAACACCACATTTCCTGCTGGTATATGTGCGACCTCTGACGTTACAGCTGAGGTCTTCAAAGCCGTGAAGGTGAAGAGCCCTATGACTATGGCGATAGTCGCACCGAAGACAATGAAGGATATCTTCGCCTTGTTGCTTAATTTTCTTGCGCTTCTCATTTTTCATTCCTCATCATGTCTTACGGTAATTTATAGTCTTCTCTTTGTATAGACCGCCGGGGCCCGTGAACCTCATCTCTATCTGGTAGAGGCCGGGTTCGGTGATCGCGGTCGGCAGGTCAAAGTAATTGTATGCACTGGCTCCGCTCCCCTGTGCTGTGAGAGAGAACGCTATCGGTGCTGAAGCAACCGCCATGCCATCTTCCGAGAGATTTGTAATCGAATACTGTATGTGATCCGCCTTGCTGATGTTGATTTGGTTTTCGAAAATCAGTCTCGTGCTGGATACGAGCGATGACACCGTGATGTCTCCGACCGTTACCTCGTTTTCGTCATGGATATCGAATTCGATTGCCCTGACGAGCAAACCTGCTGCATTGAGCTCCGCAACTGACAACCCTGCCTGACCCGCTACCGAATCAACTCCTGCATATGGAGCGTCCGTCACGGAGTAGATATTGAGCATGTAGCCACTCGCGGCAGGAAGATCCTTGCCCGAAATGGTGAACTTCTGAATCTTGTTGTCAGACTTGTTGAAGGTGAAGACCTTGTCCGCAAGTGAGGGGGGGGGGAATCCGGTTGTGGCACTTGCGGTTACATCCTCACCGCTCTTGTTCAATATACGTACAATGTACTGACTCTCTGCAAGTGAGCAGGAGGGATCCAGGGGATTGATGCTGAAATCCGTCGGATAGTTCCACGGATGTGTATCATCGTGGGTTTGATCCGCACCGAAAGCACCATCAGCAATGTCCTTAGGCGTAGTCGTCACAACAAATTGCGGTGCTATGGGACTTGGAATCGTATAGTCCACCTGTGCACTGCGCCCTATCTCATCGTTGTTGCTGTTCGTCCTTGCTATGAGGCGTACTTTGTAGGTCTCACCAAAATTGAAGAAGCTATCTCCTTTGGCGATATCGACTCTGCCTGTATTTGTCTGCCCAAGGACCGTATACACTGTTCTCAGGTCTTTGACTTCAAATACATCATTATTACTGTTCGTGAATTCATAGTACATGAAGTATCCGCGAGCCGGTCCTGTGAGCGGATAAGCTATCTCAAGATACTTCTGGTCATATGCGTCAGCATGATAGCTGAGCTTTATGTCCTTGCCGTCTGCTCCGCCTATCTTGACGTTGTCGCTCGTCCTGAACTGATATTCACGGCCCTGACTTGCGATGTCGTGGTCGAAGAACAGTCTTATAGTGTCTAAGCCGTCGCCTGCTATATCTCCACCGAGGGTGAAGTAATAGAGCATGCTTTTTTCAAGCCTGTTTGAATGTTCAACATTCAATGAATTTGTGTAGTCCAAAGGCAATGATGTGTAGCCGTCAGGCACAGGTCCAGGTCCGAAGTAGTACTGATACGACTGAGACTCGGTATTCACAGGAAGATTGCTCCACTCTCCTATCGGCACATCGGTAGTACCTGCGTCGCCCGTGAGATCTCTTCTCATAAGCTTCAGCGTCATATTGCCGGTGGGGAATCCCTGCACAACGTTCAATCCTTCGATACGGAATGCCACCGTCGCCTCCTCGAGTCCGGGTGTATTGCCATAGTCATACACTTCTGGTAGAAGCGACGGCAAAGTGAAATTATCTGTCGTTTTCGGATTATATTCCACCATTGAGAGTGTCTTAGGTACGACATAACGCCCGCTGATATTTTCCATCGCACCCGCTTCCCTGAGGGTGAATTTGATAGCATCATCACCTACCAGTTGGCGAGGTGGAGGATTGCCCTCAAGCAAAGCGGTATAGCTCAGAACTGCCGTGCCCTCTTCATTCGTAGGTGGAGAAAAAGTCTTAGAGCCTAAGTAATTCTGTGCGGCTGTCGATTTCATCGTCGTCGAACCTGAGGCGGTACGTGTGAAGTAATCACCGTAGATACTTCCGCTGCCCACCGATTTCATCTCCTGCATAGCATATCTGCCGGTTCCATCAAGTGTGCTTACAAGATCAAAACCGCGATGACCATCATCGTAGAGGAGCTCAACCTCAACAGTCAGCAAATTCAAACCTCCCTTTAGATCTGCGGTCAGAGTTTGAAGCTCAATAGGTGCCGACAAGAATTCCACACCTCTATCTACCTCGGGGACGTTTGCGGTATCAAGTGCATTGAAAGCCACATTCTTTGTCACCGGCACGAGATAGGATTTTTCCGTTTGCACTGTTGTAGATGAACCATTGGTCACCGTGATCTTTGCGATGGTGAGGCGTCTGAACATGTCGCTTGAATCACTCATATTTCTGAATATGACGTAGAGGCGGCTTCTTGCCTCGTTCACATATAGCTCGTATTGATCCTGAGCCGCAACATATGGAAGCTCGTGATTCCACTGAATCAGCGCCTGGTCGTCGGGCACGACGTGATTGACCGGTGCACTTTCATCGGTGTATCTCCATTGGTTGAACTTGTAGTTCACCACGAAAGGCCCTTCATTAAGACCTTCTATCGCAATAATATCGCTATAATCCGGCGGAGGACTTCCAGCCTTCGCCTCAGCTATTCTGTTGTTCAGAGTATTCGGAGCTACCGGAATCAATGTACTGGGTGAAGTGAGACTATTTGCTATGAAAGCACCGTCTACATCAAGCATTCTATACTTCCAAATTTCCTGCCCTTTTTCAGCATCCGATGATCCGCCCGATGACGAAGGATAGGTCTTGATGATAGGCTTCTGAAGCGGTGCCGCAATCCTTCTCGAATAAAGCACTGTATTTGCATGGTTCTGCCCGTCCAAGTTGTAATCCTTAGGGTATTCATAACTTCCGTCTCCACCGCCAATAGTCGACAAATCAAGATTTGCCGTATACGTAACATAGTATGTATAGCCGCGTCCCGCAGACTCTGTCTCATCTCGGGGAGTATCTCCGATATAATAATAAAATTTTGCATCGTTGGCATCGTCCAAAGGATTGTCGTATTCGGCTTTCTTTCCTAAGAGGACGACGACCTTTGGTATAACAAAGGCATCCTTATTTGACGTATCGGAAATCACGTTCAGAGGTCCTGTGGTTCCGACCAATTCTATGTTGGCAGGGTCGAATTCATCGGGATCGCTCGTCGAAATCGATGTCGACTGGGTCTCAACCAATGACCTGTATATATTGTATGTGAAGCTCTTCGCTATCGAAGGTGCTCCAAATTTTGCCTGCATCTGGAAACCGAGTGCAGTATCTCCGTCATAGCCTACCCGTAGCTTCTCCGTAGAGAAATCTCCTGCCGAGGTGTTGAAATAGTTGAAGCGATTTCCCTCCATGATAAGGTTTATATCGACCGCATTGTTGATTTCGGGAAGCTGCGGAGCAATCTGCTTCACAACCATCTCGACCGTCCTAGTCCCATCAAGCGGAAACTCGTTGAAATAATTCGGCCCAAGCGACCATGATGAGTGAGTGGTATAATCAGTCGCTCTCCTCGCATACACCGTTACCAAGGTGACGGGATTACCATTGTTGCCCGTCTTCCAAACCGGACTGTCAGCGGTCAGACCAAAATCGGTTTCCGTCAAGACATAGTAATTTAAGTAGCTGCCAATCTCCGCGTTGTAGACGAGATCGGAGCCATCGTTTCCGTCAGATGTGCCGAGCGTACTCTTCCCGGGTACGGCATTTGCAGAGGTGAGTTTTGCTGTGCCTATCTTCACACCGTCAGTACCGGCTCCTGCGTATAGGTCAAACTCAAGGCTGGCAAGCCTTGCCGCCTCATATTGTGAGGACGCATTTGCATCATTATCGGTCAGGCAGAAAAATGCATTGAACATACCGGCGAGTCCCGTGATACCTTTATCAACAGCAAAAGTACCGCTGTCCAAATCCTGAAGGACGACGTTGAACCCGTTCGGTTCGATAGTCAGGGCCGAAAGGTTTGCTATTCCAATGCCTCCGGGCACGTTGACCGTTCCGACATTCGTATTGCTCGGACCGTTTCCGTCATTAAAGTCTATATAACCGTAGATTGCCATCGTATATGGGCTGTCGTCTAAAAGTCCCTGAACGAAGATGGGAATGTCAATAGTCGTATTTCCGCCCACACCTTCGGGCAAATCGTATGATACCGTTTTGACAAAGCCTATCTCCTCAGTGCTTCTATACTGAATCGTGATACGAGGTACGCTGCCATCATTATTTTGGCTTTTGAAAGTGACACCATTCGGATTGATGTGAAGAGTGCCCTTGATTGCATCATAAAGTTCCGGATCCTCGTCGGTATCGGGATCAAACTTCACGGTCGGGAAAAGGGCTCCGCTGATACCGAAAGTATCACTGAATTCTCCGGGGATCTCCCATATCTTCGCATTGTCGTCATAGTCCACGACCAAACGCACCCTATATGACTTGTTCCAGATAAGGTAGTTCAAACCTGTGATTTCATCCATGCTGGTACCACTGCGGGAAACATTCGCGATTTGAGACTGGCGACCATCGGTCGAAAGCACAAGCATTGGCTCCTGATTTGCAAGGAGAGTTTGCCCTGTTGGGTCTGCACTGAGATCAAACTGCGTAGAATCATAGAATTCATATGAGTATTTTTTGATTGAATTGATATTGAGTCCCGTGATTTGACCAGGCCAGACGCTTGCAGTACAGTCAAAGCGATTTGTCGCAAACCCGGGTGCATAGACTTTCACATCGCCATCGTTCATCGACAAAAGAGTCTTTGCCGTGAGGGTCTTGTCCAGTTTCGTTGCAAGCGTGGTAGAACCATCGCTTAGGTTTTGGATTTCAACGCGAAATACCGTGTTTGGACGCAAGCCCAAAAGGAACTCCCCACCCGAAGTGTGGAATACATCATCGCCAAGCCAATCAGCAGGATCGTAAGGAGAATAAGGATTGCCCAATATATGACCGAATTCAACAAAATTGCTCGCGGGAAGTGCTGTCAGCGAAGATATGGACTTCCTCTTGATCTCAACCTCATTGCCGTTCTCATCGGGTCCGAACAGCACGACATCCACCTGCGCGATGGGTGAGTAGGTTTCCTTGCTGACGTCCACCTTGATTGAATTGCTCGTAACAGTGCTGATCACAAAGTTCACGCCTATGTCGCCGCCCGTGAAGGTACGTTTCATGAATTCCTTCGTGTATGTCTGCCCCTTGTATTCATAGCTTCCGGACACGGTCAACTTGTACTCCACGCCGGGAGTGAATTTGTATGTAGATGGCGGCACGTCAACATTCAGCACTCCATCAGCCGTGATGGGATTGCCGCCGTTCAGGAGCTCGGGACCCCAGACCACCTTGCCTGTAGCTGTATCTACGATCGTTGCCTTGATGTCTGTGACACCGCCCGGAATGAAATTCCTTGCATCGGTATCCGTGATAGTGATCTTTGCTTTCAGACCATCGGGTGCATTCACCTCAAAGTCATCGTTTGCCACTATGCCGAATGCAGGCAGGGTGAAATCGGGAAGACTGGGCTTGATTTCCGTCTCGCCGCTTCCGTCGTCTTCATCGGGATCTGAGCCAATGCCGCCCGGGCCACTCGTGCCCGACGCACCGCTTGTGCCTTCGATACCTTCTGTACCCTCGGTGCCAGCTTCACCTGCCGCACCTGGTTCGCCCACTTCTCCTTCTTCACCTTCATCTCCGCTTTCGCCGTCCTTACCGGCCTTCGCAACGAAAGTCGGAAGTTTGACACCGTCCGAATCAGTGATAGATGAAACGCTGAAGTTGTCGGGGTTGTCAATCACAAGCTGACTCAGTGCAAAATTTGAGTTGCCGTTTGTGATTTTGCTACCGGCGAGGTCTACGACCGTTCCACCGCCCAATGTCAGTTGACAGTCGGGAGAGACCGTGACAAAAGTCTGACCTTCTTCGGTAGAAATCTGCATCACGCCGTTGTCCACGTACTCAACTTCCGCATACGAACCTATCTCCTCGGTTACACCCTGTCCCAGAGCGAGCTGCATAGCCTCCCCTGCAAAGATGTAATGATTTTCTCCGACTTTCCAAGCAAGGGAGTCAAGCGTCAAATCGCTTCCGAGATGATCGATAGTATAAGCTTGTCCGTTCTTCTGCATCGTGCTGCCAGAAGCGACGTTGTAGCAAATCACATTGGAGTCGTCCGAAATAGATGTGGGATCCATCAGAACTCCGTTTTTCAAAGAAACCGTAGCCCCGTCCTGATAGTGAGCAAAGTCAAAATCGGACAGCTTCGTCTTCTTGTTGTCACTGTTCTTGAACACTAAATCGTCAGCGTAGTCCGTACTGTACTTAGTGCCCGAAGCGAAGTGAATTTGCGGGCTCTCATACCCGCCATCATCCGTCTCCACAGGATCACCGAGCACGTAGCCTTCCTGCTCGAAACTCTTTTCGTTTTCCGCATGAAATTGTGTCGCTATCACGGCCCCACCCGCACCGGCTGCAATCACCAGCCCTACGACAATAATAAGAAATTTGTTTTTTAGAAGTTTCATTTTCTAATTACCCCTCCAGCATTTTATTATATCGGCTTATTTCATTTTGCAAATCGGCAATCTTCTTCTCCGTATCTGCAATGAGTTGTTTATATTGTTCGATTCTCGGTGCATCATCGCCCCGCTCTTCAAGTAAAGCAAGCATGGATTTCATATCCACCAATTCCCCCTCGAGTCTTTCCAACTCTTCGGTGTCCTTTTTTATGAGACTGTTCACCGTCTTCTCGTCCAAATCCGGTTCGGGCTCCTTCTTTTCAACTACGGAAGCGGGTTTGTCAACGGGAGGAATCTCGCCATCGTCCGGCAGAGCTACCGCCTCTTTGTCCGTATTTTCACCCGAATCGGCAGCCTCTTCTTCATCGGTCATAGGTTCTGCCGATGTCAGTTCCGATACTACCGCAGGCTTGAGCCCATCTCCCTCAGAAGCCTTCTTCACGTTGTCCAGATGTGTTATCAACAAAAAGACAGTGAGCACCAAAACAATCAACAAAATAGGCACAAAAAAACCGCTCTTGCTTTTCTTCACAGCAAAGCGCGTAATGCTATTCAAATATTGACCTAAGGTCCCCGTCCCTCTCATATGTACCCCTCATATCGTATTATTAAATTAGTAAATTCAATTGTTTATAACATTCAAACTATACCATAAATTAGCATGGCGAATATGAAATTTGTGTAAAATAACTACAAAAATTGTCAAGTAATACAATCTTAATTCTTTATATACACAGCGTTCACAGCCTCATACACTATTTATACCCAAAATTTCGCACTTTAAACATAAATTCAGAAAAAAGTTTAAATTTTCCCCGCAAATTTTCCACAAAAAGAGCGAGGCGCAAGCTTCGCTCTTTTATTATGCTAACTTTGTCAATCCGTGCTAACCCTTGTCATCCCGTGCTAGTGTCTTTGTCATCCCGTGCCTGACACGGGATCCATTTGCTAACTCAGATTGCGGGACTGACCACCCCGGCCGCACAGCGGCCACCCCTCCACAGGAGGGGAATTATTCTACTATCTTAGCTACTACGCCTGATCCTACTGTTCTGCCACCTTCTCTTATGGCGAAGCGGAGTCCTTCTTCTATGGCTATCGGTGTGATTAGCGTGATCGTCATCTGGATATTGTCCCCAGGCATGACCATCTCAACGCCGGCAGGTAGTTGAAGGTCGCCCGTAACGTCAGTTGTTCTGAAGTAGAACTGAGGTCTGTAACCGTTGAAGAACGGTGTGTGGCGTCCGCCCTCCTCCTTCTTGAGCACGTATACCTCTGCCTCAAACTTTGTATGAGGATTGATTGTGCCGTTCGCTGCAAGCACCTGTCCGCGCTCTATCTCTGTCCTCTGGACACCCCTGAGCAGTGCTCCGATGTTGTCGCCAGCTTCCGCCTGATCGAGGAGCTTTCTGAACATTTCAACGCCGGTAACGACGACTTTTCTTCTCTCTTCCGTAAGTCCGATGATCTCGACTTCGTCTGATACCTTCAGGACTCCACGCTCTACTCTACCCGTAGCAACCGTGCCTCTACCGGTGATTGAGAATACATCTTCAACAGGCATGAGGAAAGGCTTGTCTATAGCTCTCTCAGGCTGCGGGATATACTCATCAACTATCTCGAACAGCTCGACTATCTTGTCGCCCCATTCGCCGGTAGAATCTTCGAGTGCCTTTAGGGCCGATCCTCTGATGATAGGTGTATCATCGCCAGGGAATTCATAGGCATCTAGAAGTTCTCTTATCTCCATCTCTACGAGTTCGAGGAGCTCTTCATCGTCTACCATGTCGCACTTGTTGAGGAAGACTACGATGTAGGGAACGCCGACCTGACGTGAGAGAACGATGTG